>JAYUKX010000125.1:0-10175 GCA_043764095.1 Chitinophagales bacterium | reverse complement strand
AGAACAAACCAAACTGGAAGTTGTCAGCAACACACTCACAGTCGTGCACTCCGCTGGGGGTACAGCGGTGATGAATTGGGAATTTAGTCAACCGACTCTGGTGTATTCTATTATTATTGAAGATCTTACGTCAAATCGGACAGTAAGAACCGCTTCCACATCTAGCACTAGTTTTACAGTTAGAGGCCTTGCTCCAGGGACTTATCGATATACGGTGAGTAATGGTAGTGAGTTTGTTATTATAACTGATGATACTTTTTAACATAGAGTTGTATCAACCTTCTTTATTTTTGATCATAATCACATTAATTCATATCCATCATTATTACACTCTTATTCTAAACATGCCATGCAGATTATAAAACAACTATTTATATTATTTACGTACTCCGTACTTACAACAACTCTTTATGCCCAGCCGGATATTCAATGGAAAAGGACTTTTGGCGGATCAGCAAATGATATCACTACTGTTGCCCATCAGACAGCAGATGGTGGATCTATCATTGCAGGCTATACCTACTCAAATGATGATCAGGTTTCGGGTAATCATGGCGCTAATGACATTTGGATAATCAAATTAAATGCCGCAGGATCTATCACCTGGCGAAAAACATTCGGAGGAAGCAATAACGATTGGGTCTCTGAAATTAAACAAACCGCAGAGGGAGACTATATGATCTGGGGATCTACGAATTCTACGGATGGTGATTTAGACTTTAATGATGAAGGCTATAACTTATGGATATTCAAAATCTCAGCAACAGGAGATTTACTTTGGGGAAAAACATTCGGCAGCAGTGATTCTACTGAGCATCTAGCCGAAATACAATCAACAAATGATGGAGGGTATTTGCTCACCGGAACAACTGATTTCAATATCCAGACTAATTACGATGCATCACTTTTGCTCATAAAAATAACTGAAAACGGAGATATTGTATGGAAAAAGAAAATCGAAGATAACCAGATATTCGGCAGTTGCACATACCATGAAACAACAGATGGCGGGTATATTATAGCTGCGCAGAGGGTACTTATCTCCCCAGGCAATGATTATCAGGTTGTAGTGTACAAACTAAATAATACAGCAGAGGAGGAATGGAAGAAAACCTTTGATGGCAGTGACAACGATATCGTATTTGATATCCGGCAAACTCCCGACGACGGCTATATCCTGTGTGGAAGAACGGAATCCAATGATGGCGATTTTTCGGGTTTAAGTGGCTCAAATGGCTCGCTGGATGCTTTTGTAATAAAACTAAATACAGCAGGTACCGTAGAGTGGCAGAAGTTTATCGTCGGAGCCGCATCTTCTAGTGAAATCGCAAATAAAATTGAGTTGACCAACGATGGCGGTTATATTTTTACAGGAGCAACCTCTACGGGCACTACACAAAACGATGGTTGGGTTGTAAAATTGACCGAAACAGGCGCTGTCTCGTGGCAAAAAACAATGGGTGGAAGCGGGGTGGATGGATTTACATCAATTGAACAAACAACCGATGGCGGCTATCTCGTAGCAGGCATTACCAGCTCTAATATACCGATTGCACACGGTTTATACGATTACTGGCTGGTAAAACTAAAACCCGAAACGGTCGGCACAGGTGCTATCGCCATACCCGCCTCAGTACCCAATATTACGGTCAGCCCTAATCCGGCACACGGCCATCGTCTGCAGACTACCTTCAATCTGCCAGAAAGCGGTCCGGTCTCCATCACGTTATTCGATCCGCTGGGTCGTGAAACTGCTGTACTGGTCAGTCAGCAATGGTATCCCGCTGGTACCAATCATGCAGATTTTGCACTCCCGGCAAATTTATTGCCACAACAACAATATGTACTGGTGCTAAAAACCGAACAAGGTATATTTTCGAATAAAGTGGCGATTGTGGATTGATGTACAGGTGACTCGAATGACGCTATCCGACAACACGTATTAATAAGGCTTTTTACTAAACATTATCCATAATATGCTCAACAAATTCTTTTTCTCATTCCTGCTCTTGGCAGCAGTTTTTACACCATCCTTTACGGCTATACAGCCAGTAGAACAAAACAAACTGGAAGTTGTCAGCAACACACTCTCAGTCGTGCACTCCGCTGGGGGTACAGCGGTGATGAATTGGTCATTTAGTCAACCGGCTATGGTTTATTCTATTAGTATTGACGATGTTATGACAGATCGGACAGTAATAACCGCTTCCACATCTAGCACTAACTTTACAGTTAGGGGGCTTTCTCCAGGGACTTATCGATATACAGTGAGTAATGGTAGTGAATTTGTTATTATAGCTGATGATAATGCCTTCTAGCATAGATTTGTATCTACCCTTTTTATTTTTGACCACTAGAGGTTATGCCATGTTTGGGTAAACGAACCAAAACATGGCTTCTAAAAAATGAAATAAATCAAATAACTACAGCGGAAACCCCAGGAAAGTTAAGGTTTTTCTGAGCCTAAAAACAATCAGATTTTTTCAACAAATAACACGTAAGCCTGTATTCCACGACTTACAAATAAAAAATTTTATTATTATGAAAATCATTACTTATTCAAAATTTCTCAAAAACGCATTTTTTGCCCTATTACTATTCATTACAACCTCTTCTTTGTATTCGCAAGAATGTATTTTATGGTTTGAAGGCCCTGGGGCGAGTTCACTAGGTAA
The DNA here is from genome assembly GCA_043764095.1 of Chitinophagales bacterium. GTDB lineage: Bacteria > Bacteroidota > Bacteroidia > Chitinophagales > Saprospiraceae > M3007. The sequence continues at coordinate 7,500 of JAYUKX010000125.1, read as the reverse complement.
AATCACAGATGGGTGTGCACCATGTGGCGTTCCAGTTGTTTATAAACTGAAAAATGTCAATACTTGTAGTGCTAATTGTATAAATTTACTTACTCAAAACGCTCTTGGTCAAATAAGTATTGATAATGCCGCATCATATACAGTATTGGGTCCCAGAACAATAGAAATTGTATGGAATTGCAATGAAGATGAAGCGGGAGTAATATACACTGCGTGTGTAGGTTCACAATGCTACTGCAGTACGTATTTGCCGTAGTTCTGGTGGTAATACTGGAGATGGTACTGGTGGTAATACTGGTGGTGATCCTGGTGGTGATGGTAGTGGTGGTGGTGATCGATATTCAGACGAAGACGATTCCTTCCAAAATACAGGGGCGTCTTTCATTGCTCCTAATCCAGCAAATGACTATTTTAGCATTCGTCTTTCGGAATCGCACAAATCAAAAGCATATAATGTGCAATTAATAGATCTTTCTAGCACGGTTATACGCTCTACCACCATACCTGAAGGAAGTAAATCCTTAGATTTGGAAGTACAGGATATTCCAGCAGGGATTTACGTTGTTAAGATAAACGGAGAAATTGATGTGTTCTCTCAAAAAGTGGTCTTGCTTAAACAATAAGGAAATCAGTATTGATTTATTCGGGTGCGCGACAAAATTGAGGTAGGCATTTTTTACACTAAATTAAATCTCAATAACGGGATACTTGCCCAGTCTTCATTGGCTAATTTGTCCACTTTTGCTACCTGGAAATCGGCTCAACAAAACACCAGTTTTTGATGTGTCTGCCATGCCCATAATCCCTACAACTATACATAAAAAATATAAAAAACATGAAATTATCCATTATTGATCAGTACTTCAAATTAATAAACATGCGTTCTCATAACCTATACTACACGTTTTATTTGACACTGCTTATACTCCTAATCAATTGCAATAACCTCCTTGCACAAGTAAACGCTCCTGCGATCCAATGGGAGAACACAATCGGTAGTTGGGATATGGATGCTTTGTCTTCCATTAAACAAACCACCGACGGCGGTTATATTATTGGGGGCTCTTCGACCTCCGAAAACGGGGGCGACAAAACCGAAGATTCCAAAGGCACGACTGACTATTGGGTACTCAAATTAGATGCCACGGGAAATATCCAATGGCAAAACACAATCGGTGGTAATAATGTTGATTATTTAGAATCTATTCAAGAAACCACCGATGGCGGGTACATTTTGGGCGGGTATTCGGACTCCAATATTTCTAGTGATAAAACCGAAAATTGCCAAGGCGCCCTCGACTATTGGGTTGTCAAATTAAATTCTGACGGAAATATCCAATGGCAAAACACTATTGGCGGTGATTCTACTGATTATTTGGCGGATATTATGCAAACCACCGACGGCGGGTACATTTTAGGCGGGGCTTCGGTATCCAATACTTCTGGTGACAAAACCAAAAACCGAAAAGGGGCGTTCGACTATTGGGTGGTTAAATTAAATTCCGCAGGTAATATCGAATGGCAGAACACAATCGGTGGTAATAGTGATGACTTTCTTTTATCCATTGAACAAACCACCGACGGCGGGTACATTTTAGGCGGATTTTCGGACTCCAATATTTCTGGCGACAAAACCGAAAACCGAAAAGGAGGGTTCGACTATTGGGTAGTGAAATTAAATTCAGCGGGATATATCGAATGGCAGAACACAATTGGTGGTTCTTCTACTGACAAATTATCATCTATTGAACAAACCACCGACGGCGGGTACATCTTGGGCGGAGTGTCGCGTTCAAACATTTCTGGCGACAAAACCGAAAATGGCCTAGGCACGAATAAAGACCACTATTGGGTGATCAAATTAAATTCCATAGGAGATATCGAATGGCAGAACACAATTGGTGGGAATAGTTCTGACTATTTAATTGATGTTCATCAAACTACTGACAGCGGGTACATTTTGGGCGGGTATTCTTATTCCAACATTTCTGGTGACAAAACCGAAAACAACCAAGGCTACTCCGACTACTGGGTGATTAAATTAAATTCCACAGGTAATATCGAATGGCAGAACACGATCGGTGGTAATAGTGATGACTATTTTTCATCCATTGAACAAACCACCGACGGCGGGTACATTTTGGGCGGGCATTCATTTTCCGATAGTTCTGGTGATAAAACCGAAAACAATGTAGGCATATACGATTTTTGGGTGGTAAAACTCGCACCCGAAACCTCTTCCGCCCATCAAATTGGTACTACAAATTCAACCCCACGCGTGTACCCTAACCCCGCTGATGTAGCCGTATATATTGACCTTGCCAAAATACAGGGTACTACTTATTCGCTTAGCCTGTGTACAGTAGAGGGTACGATGGTGTACACTAAGGCAAGTACACCGATTCCCGCAGACAAATTGTTATCAATGCCCATATTGGAAGTACCCGAGGGTTTGTATTTTTTGAGCATTACTACTGATGTAGGGAACAGTGGGGCGTATAAGATTTGGGTGAGGCATTAGTGCTGACCTAAGTACTTCATCAATAGGATTTTTTCCAATTTGATAAATGTTCAGATTTCCCCTCTGCACTGGTGGCTCGATCAGTCGCAGCGGGGAATCACCCTCATTGTAACCTCAAAATAACACTGAGCAACCACTCCCGCTCTACAATGTCTTTCTCATCCTCTATACTTTTTAATAGTTTTTGCACCCGTTTTTTGTCGCCTTTGGGCGTTGTAACAATACGGGCAAGCAGATTTGCAAAATTACCATTTCGGCTTTTTTGTATAGCAGGCAATACTTCTTTTCCGGTTCTGCTGAGAAACATTCGGAAGGTATCTATTTTATAATCCAGTAGATTAGACTGTATTTCGTAAAAACATTTCATTTCCAGCCTGCGGCAGAGTAGGCTGAAATCAATTGTATTCATGGTATCTGGAATTAGGCTCAATGCATCCTCAAATTTTTTCTGATGAAACAAGAGGTTGGCTTTTGCTAAGTTAAAATAATCTTTTTGGGGCGTATCATTCAAAATACGGTCTTCATGTGCAGAGATAAAGGTTTCTGCCCATTTTACCTGATGCACTAAAAAGGCGGTTTGGCTAATACTAATCAGCGTGGAGCCATGTATTTTGCCATCGTAGTATAGGTATCCTCGTTCGTAATGGGTTTTAGACAATTCAAAAAGGATGGGTAGGTATGCAGACTGATTATCATAAACTAGAATAGTGCAAAAATTCCGCATGTAAGTAAAGAGCATACGTACATAGTAGATATCCAAATTGGACTGGTATTGGTTGATCATTATATGTAAGTTTTCAAATTCTGAAAGCGGTGGTACATCAAGCCTCAATAATTGAAATACTTTGTGCGAAAGTAATAAAATTGGGTATTTTTGAAGGATTTTTTCTGGAAAGTCCCCTTCAATGACTTCATTTATTTCTTCTGATAAATCGAATTTAGTAATATGCCGTGCCAACAAATATTGGTTGAGTAGTTCTAGTTTGGAAAGTAAGTGACTCGCTTCCAAACTTTCTAGTGTTTGCGGTATTTTGTTGTATGATTTTTTTGCATTGTAGGTAAGGTCAAAATTATAGGTTTCAAAATCCAGCAAAAAACGCCTGCGGAGCGAAAACTCTTTAACCACACCAGTTAGGTCATCGTGTTTGTACATTTGTTCTTGTTGGTTTTCAAACCGCGCTTTTAGTTGACGCTCCCGATAAAACGCCATCTGATACAACATGCCTTCAAATTCATAACCACTAATTTCTTGCTGGCAGAAAATGATGTATTTTTTCAAGAGCAGGTGTAAACCAGATAACGATTTCTCCAGTTTCCCATCCGAATAAAGTTGATCGGGATAAGTAACCCCAAGGCCACAGTTCGATCAAATGATGCCTCATTTGTGTCAATTACCTCCATTTTTTCTAAAATATACCGAAGTAATGCCTGTAAATTACCATATTGAGTACCATTATAAAAAAATGGAGATGCCACAAACTTTTCAAATTCAATCACTTCTGTACTCGACAATGCCGCTAAAAGGCTTCCTAATTTTATATTTAAAACCATATAATTAAACCTTCTTTGGAAGTTCCGTGTAAAACTGTTAATACTTTTAGGGGTAAAGTAACCATATTTTTGCGTTATTATTTAAACAACCTAGTATTTTTTTTATGAAATTTTTATTTTCCATTTTATTCATTTTAGGGATTTGCTGCTCCCAAAATAGCTTTGCACAAACATCTTGTACTTTGCCAGCACCTAGCAATCTCCAAGTATTAAACCAAACCCCAACTTATTTACTGGTAGGATGGGATGCTGTACCCGGTGCAATCGGGTATCAGGTAGAATGCAAAAATACGAATAATGTAAATATTCCAGTGCAATCCTTTTCCACACCAACCAGTGCTTCTTTTATTATTGAGCCAAATATGAGCTATACCGTAACGGTAAAGTCCATTTGTAGCAACAATGAAGTAGGTGGTGAGGCTTCTGAACTATCTATCACACCTGTATATCTAATCGTTGTGGATTTATTACCGGGGTACCAGGGCGATGTAAACACTTTACTTTCTGCTCCAGTCTTTAATCCGCCAGTACTTCCACATGATGTACCAGTAAATACTTTATTAACACCTGATCAATGTTACTACTATCAGTTTATGTCTAGTGGTCAGTTGGTGAAAGGTATCATAAATAAAGAGAATGCAGGACGTGTGATATGGGAATCAATTACTCAATCAGAAACTTCATGGAGTTTAGTGGGAATAACACCACTGGATAACGGTTTTACAGAGTTTTCACATCAATCTAGTAGTGCTAATTTACCTTCATTTTTGAATGCTGTTCATTTTTATTTTAATGGTAACCGCCAACTAAACATCCGAGCATTTCACAGTGCGCCAGCAAATATTTCCATTACCAATTTTACAATTTGGCCAATAAATTGTCCAACAGGTTCAACAAAACGCTCCAGCACCGATATACCGATTGAAAACCCACCTATTGTCATCGCTCCCAACCCATGCACCGATCACTTAAATATATTGCTCCCACAAACCCCAGAGTCGCAGGTAACTGTAAAAATATTCGATATCACTGGTAAATTACAGCAAACCACAAGCCTACAGCCGTCGGATATAACATACCAATCATTTGAGGTAAATACAAATGAATTGCATCCGGGCATATACATTGTGCAAATCGACAATGGATCTAAAGGGATCACTACACATAAAGTGGTCAAGATATAAAAATATACGTTGCCTATTTTATATCCTGCTGCTCAATCTTTTTTACGGAAACAATAATAGGCAAGCATAAATAGGACAACAAAAAGCAAAACCATCATCATATATTAAGCCGCTCCCCAGCAATGAGGAGCGGCTTTTTTAACCTCCAACCCGCAATAAATACCTCCTTTGCTACCGACTATGGGTTACCACCGGTACTTACAAACCCAGTACCCGCTTTCCACCGACATTCAGTTCTGGATTCTTTATACTTTATTACCCTATAAATATTTTTCGTTCCAACTTCCAAACTATGACGATCGAAGAATTACATCGAAATACCTCTATTCATCATTTTATACTACCTTTGTGGCTTATTCACAGCTACTAAACTAATATTTCCGTTGAAAATCCTCATTTTATTGGTTGCGCTATTGGTCTTTACAACGGGTTGCGATACACCCACACCCACAGTAGATCAGCGCTTTACCCAAATTGCAGCAGCCTATTGTGAGTGTACGGCAGCCTTGCATGAAATGGATCAATCGGCACCTTCACCCGACTCCTCTCGAGCATTTACGATACACCTAGAAAAAATGCAGACCGAATACGATCGAACATTTAATTGTCTTTCGGCTTCCCTGAACGAGTATGGCATAGTTCACCCAAACGAGATTGGTCAAATTCAGCAATCAGTTCAGCAAAAATGCCCTAAATTATCTCAAAACAAAGAACTAATGACCGAACTATTGTGTCGTTAAAAAGATATATAAAAATATGTTAACCGCCATTTCGCCTATCGACGGCCGCTATGCCGACAAAACTGCTGCACTCAGCGAATTTTTCAGCGAACACGCACTTATTCGTTACCGCGTATTTGTCGAAATCCAATATTTTATTGCATTATGCCAAATGGATTTACCGGAATTGAGTGCTTTTGATGACAATAAAATTGATGAACTCAATGGTATTTTTGAGCATTTTAGCATCGCAGATTCCGAGTATGTAAAAGCCACTGAGCGCACTACCAACCACGATGTAAAGGCGGTTGAATATTTCCTGAAAGAACGTTTTGACGGGTTGGAAATGGGCGATCTGCGCGAGTTTGTCCACTTTGGCCTTACTTCGCAGGACATTAATAATACGGCCATTCCTTTACTGTTTAAGCATGCCCTTGAACGGGTATATTATCCAATGTTGGACGACTTAATAGAGCAGTTAGAAGCCATGTCGCTGAATTGGTCGCACGTACCCATGCTGGCGCGTACGCATGGGCAACCCGCTTCTCCTACCTTATTAGGTAAAGAAATTGGAGTATTTGCAGCACGCCTAAAAGTACAAAAACAACTGTTAGAAGCCATACCACACAAAGCAAAATTTGGTGGTGCTACTGGTAATTTCAATGCGCATTATGCAGCCTATCCAGATGATAATTGGCAAGAATTTGCGGATAATTTTGTGCGCGAATTTCTTGGTTTGGAGCGCTCTTCCCCTACTACCCAAATTGAGCATTACGATTGTCTGGCTGCTCAGTGCCACGGAATGAGTCGAATTAATACTATTTTGATCGATTTTTGCCGAGATATATGGACTTATATATCTATCGAATATTTCCGACAAAAAACGGTCGCGGGCGAAATTGGCTCATCGGCCATGCCGCACAAAGTAAACCCAATTGATTTTGAAAATGCAGAAGGCAATTTGGGCATAGCCAACGCTATTTATAGCCACCTCGCTGAAAAACTACCGATCTCTCGTTTGCAACGCGACCTTACCGATTCTACGGTGCTACGCAACCTTGGTGTGCCAGTTGCACATACTGTTATTGCATTCCAATCTATTCACAAGGGCATCAGCAAATTGCTGCTCAATGAAGGCAAATTATTTGCTGACTTAGAAGACAATTGGATGGTAGTGGCCGAAGGTATCCAAGTGATACTTCGGAGAGAAGGTTATCCCAAACCTTACGAAGCATTAAAGGATCTTACGCGGGGGCGTACGGGTATCACACAAGAAATTTTACACGAATTTATTAATGGGTTATACGTTAGTCCAAAGGTAAAAGAGGAGTTAAGGGCGCTTACACCGCATAATTATACGGGGAAATAACGCTAAGGAATGAAATTTAAATAAAGGTACAGATTTGGCGGCTTCATTTTGCCCCTCTCTTCGTTATTCATCGGTTGTTTAACACCACTAAACGCCCTCTTCATGCCTTGATAGAGACAAAATCATCTCCCCAAATTTGTACCTTTATTTAAATTT
>JAYUKX010000124.1:0-111626 GCA_043764095.1 Chitinophagales bacterium | reverse complement strand
TTTGCGCGAATAGCCTACCTATTTAAGTAGAAAAAGAGGAAATATGAGGGCAAAAGATGTGCATCAATCTGTACCTTTATTTCGACACCATTCCTTAAGTATTTAGGCGAGCACCATTATACATCTAATCATTCCTCCTCCTCCTGTAACTTTAACGCGCTCCTTTTCCTGATCTTTACACGTATATACTTCTCCAATTCTACTGCATGGAACACCAATAAAGCGGCCAAAATACAACCACCTAATTCCTTTAAACTAAGTGCCTGAGTCGAAAAAATACCCTGAAAAAGCGGCACATAAAGTACCAAAAGTTGTAGCCCAAATGTAAACAGTACAACCCAAATTAGACTAGGATTACTAAAGATACCCTGTTGAAATAGGAAAGTGTGGTTGCTCCGTACCGCCATTACATAAGCCAATTGGGTGAAACACAGCACCGTAAAAATATAGGTTTGCCACTTTGGGTCCTGGTGTTGCAGTGCCCAAAGTTGTATGCTAAAGCAAAGGACACCAATCAAAAAACCAACCCATAATACATGCCAACCCAAGCCATTTGCAAATATGCTTTCACCAGCGTTACGAGGGCCTTCTTTCATCAGGTCTTTTTCGGCGGGTTCTACAGCAAGTGCCATGGCTGGAAGACCATCGGTTACGAGGTTGATCCAAAGTATATGGATCGGGAGTAAGGGTATCGGTAGCCCAACGAACATAGCGAGTACAATCGTCCAAATTTCACCACTATTGCCAGTAAGCAAAAACTTAATAGACTTGCGGATATTTGCAAAAACGCGTCTGCCTTCTTTGACGGCCTTTATGATGGTCGCAAAGTTATCATCGAGCAAAATCATGTCAGCGGCTTCTTTGGTCACATCCGTTCCCATAATGCCCATTGCAACACCTATATCTGCACGCCGTAGGGCAGGGGCATCATTGACACCATCGCCAGTCATGGCTACAAAGTGATTTTTTGCCTGTAATGTTTTCACTATTTGCAATTTTTGCGCTGGAGAAACGCGAGCATATACCTTTATGGACTCAATATTTTTTGCAAAAGAGGCTTTTGACATTTTTTCTAATTCTGCACCTGTAACTACTTTGTCCTTTGGGTTGCTCAGTAACCCTATTTGTCGGGCTATGGCAGTTGCTGTTGTTGGGTTGTCGCCAGTAATCATCACAGGTACAATTCCTGCTTTTATACAGTTGGTAATTGCTTGTGCTACTTCTTTTCGCGGCGGATCCATTAGGCCACATAAACCAATTATCTGCATATCCTTTTCCATACTGGCATCATTGATTTCGGCGGGCATACTATCTACCAATCGGTAAGCATAAGCCAAAACCCGAAGCCCATTTTCTGCCATTTTATCGGCGGTAGTGGTTATGTCTGTGTTAGTGTTTTTACTTATTTTTAGCAAAGACTCCAATGCGCCCTTTGTGACCACCAAAAATTTACCATCCTTCCATTTGTGAATGGTCGTCATCATTTTTCGTTCTGCATCGAAAGGGAGTTCCTCCGTTCTCGGTAATTTTTCGGGGTCAATTGCCGTCAAATTTGCAGTAGCATAAGCAGCGAGTGCGAGTTCTGTGGGTTCGCCAATAGGCACGCCTTTTTCATTTTTTTTGACATTATGATTGAGCGCCATACACAACAGTAAGGCATCGGCGCTCGAAAGCGACCATCCTTCGGGTGCTGTTTGATCTGTCCAGGTTTCAGTCACCGTCATCTTGTTTTGGGTGAGTGTGCCTGTTTTATCGGTACAAATAAAAGTAATTGACCCAAGCGTTTCTACGGCTGGTAGTTTTCGGATCAAGGCTTTTTTATGCGCCAACCGCCTTGCCCCAATGGCGAGTGCGATGGTAACTACCGCCGGTAGTGCCTCTGGAATACCCGCTACAGCAACCGAAATAGCGGTTAGAAGCATCTTTAAAGGTTCTTCGCCTCGAATAATACCTGCGATAAAGATAATAATACAAATACCAATAATGATTAGGGATAGTTTTTTGCTAAATTCAGAGAGCCGCTTTTGTAGCGGGGTCATCTCGTCGTCTTCCTGCAACATTTGGGCAATTTGGCCAATTTCCGTTTCCATCCCGGTTGCTACTACCACACCGTTACCTCGACCATAAGTAACGACGGTGCTTTTGAATGCCATATTGGTACAGTCGGCAATAGGTAATTTAGGGGAAGGCAGGGGCGCTGTTTGTTTTTCCACGGCCTCCGACTCGCCGGTAAGCGATGCTTCCTCAATTTTTAGTGCAATACATTCCAGCAGCCGGAGGTCGGCGGGAACGAGATTGCCGGTATTGAGTACCACCACATCGCCAGGTACAAGCAAGGAGGCATCTATTTCCTCCGGCCGCCCATCGCGCAAAACAGTTGCAACAGATGGGGACATTTTTTTTAATGCCTCCATCGCTTTTTCCGCTCGATATTCTTGTACAAAACCAACAATAGCATTTAATATGACAATAACCAACACAACAATCATGTCTTTTATATCACCGACAATACCCGACACTACTGCCGCTGCCAACAAAATCAAGATCATGGTTTCCTTGAATTGCAGCAAAAACATGTACCATGCAGGTTTTTTCTTTTTTTCTAACAGTACGTTAGATCCATATTTTTTTAACGCTGTTGCCGATTGAGATGCAGAAAGTCCACCTACTTGGCTATGGGTATGTTGGAGTACTTCCTCTTTGCTAATAAAATGCCAATTTGTCATTAAGTGTATGTTGTATTATTGTTCATAAGATGATGAAACAACCGTTTCCACAAAGGAGCAGGTATTCAGGCGAGCCATCCTTACGTAATTCTGATCATTAGTTGTAATATTTACGTGGAAGCAAATTTACGGTGTTCTAAGGAATAGCCAAGTGGGAATTATGTAAATTATTCCTAAAATGGTGTAAATTAATGATGTTTTTTGTATCCTACCTTTGCAGCTCACTTTAAAACATACTATTATGCCTTTATTTAATGTTCTTATTGCACTCGTTGTTGTAGGTGTGCTACTTTGGTTAGTCAATACCTATATCCCTATGGATGGGAAAATTAAAAACATCCTCAATATCGTAGTTGTGGTCGTGTTAGTACTCTGGTTGTTACGTGCTTTTGGTGTCTTAGGTTCGCTACAAAGTATCAATATTTAGCTATAATTAAATATTGGTTTCTGCCATTTTGAAGCCCCTCACTTTTCTTTTGGATAGTATATTTTGAGATTTGAAATGAAGTATTATATCCTAAGTGAGGCAAGATTGGCCTTGAAGAAATATGTTGGGCCTGTAGAAGCAGTAGGCATGTTTTGCTTGTGCTTCGACTAGGCTCAGCATTATATTTTCAATCGCCGAAGCCTTTTTTATCTAAGGAACGGTATCGAAACAAAGGTACAATTGATGCACATCTTTTACCCTCATATTTCCTCTTTTTTCGCTTAAATAGGTAGGCTATTCGCGCGAAAAAACAGAAAATCTGAAACTAAAATCTGGAGCCTGAATTTGCACCTTTATTCCAATACCGTTCCTAAAAAAGTAGGAAGTAGGCATTATTGCACAAATTTCAATTTTTTGAAATCTACAAATACGCAATAATCTTTGTTAAAAATAAAAGTGTAATGCTCTAAATTGAGTTATTTCTTAGAAATGTGACCTATCTTTATACTTTAATATAATTTAATTAAATATTACTCTTGGCACACATCTCTCAATTTCGGCAATTCTTTTTATTGTTCTTAATTTTCGCTTTGTTCGCGTTGATTTTTTGGAATATAAAATCTTTTGCGCCCGCGCTCTTAGGAGCATATACATTATACGTTCTGCTTAGGAAACCGACGCATTATCTGACGGAAACCCGCCAATGGAACCATAAGTTATCGGTTGCCTTCACCATGTTTTGGTCTTTTGTGGTTATTCTATTACCTATTAGTGGATTAATACAATTGCTGAGTAATAAGGTGGTCAATGGTTTTCAAAACTCACAGCAAATTTTAGAATCCTTTAAAACCACCATTCTGAATTTTGAAACGCGCATAGGTATGAACTTACTCACCCCCGAGCGCATACAAAGTTTATCGGAATGGGGCGTATTTGAGGTAACGAATCTAATAAATGCCACACTGGTGGGTTTGGTGCTGTTACTGATGACCTACTTTATACTATGGTTTATGCTCATGGATGGCGAAAAAATGGAGCATACTTTTTTAAATTGGTTACCATTAAAAGAGAACAGCATTCAAGATATTCGTACAGAATTGGATAATTTAGTGTACTCCAATGCACTGGGTATTCCTATGATGGGTGTGGTTCAAGGCTTTTTCGGGTTTATTGGTTACCGATTGGCAGGTATAGATGATCTGTGGTTTTGGGTTTTTATGACTTTTGTTGCAGGTATGATACCTTTTTTGGGCGTTTCCTTGGCTTTTATACCACTCACCATCGTGTTATATTCCAAAGGCTTAACTGGAGAGGCGGCGTTCATTTTGATCTATGGCATTTTTGTCATTGGTACGGTGGACAATGTAGCCCGAATGTGGCTGATGAAAAAAATTGGGCATACGCACCCACTCATTACCCTCTTTGGGGTAATTATCGGTGTACAGTTATTTGGTTTTATTGGATTTATTTTTGGCCCCATCCTGATCGCAATGTTTTTACTACTCGCTAAAATTTATTTTAAAGAATTTAAATATAATGAAACGCATTTACCGACAAATAGACCTAGTATTTGAAAAATTTACTGCTCTAGCCACTGTAATACTGGGTAATTCCATCACTTTTATTGTGGCTTTTGTTTTGATTGTAATTTGGTTTTGGAGCGAAGAATTTTATACCCAAAACTACCATGAATGTTTCAGAGATGTGATTCATGCACTCACCTTTTTAAGTCTATTTATTATTCAAAAGGCGTTCAACCGCTTTACAGCATCGCTTCATTTAAAAGTCAATGAATTGGTTACTTCAAGTGAAACCGCTCGCAACGAAGTGATTCATGTTGGTGAAAAAACCGAACACGAAATAACTACACTATCAAAAGAATACGCCGAAACAGCAGAACAGTTAAACGAAGAACCGGCCCAACTCATCATTCCTACTCCCGCACATCGCATAACGCATACTAAACAATAGAACAGCATGTCAACATCAAGAAATCTAGGTATCTGGATGGATCATTCCAGTGCGCACCTGATGGAATATTCCGATAATACCATCAAAACAAATATCATTGAATCCGAATTTACACACCAAGATAAAACGGAGAGTTTGGTAAAAAGCGAGCATTTGATGCATAATAAAGAGCAGCACCAACAAGCCTCTTATTACAAAGGTTTGGGTAATATTATCCGCGATTATGACGCTGTGCTCTTATTTGGCCCAACAGATGCAAAAACAGAACTATTCAATATGTTACGAGCAGATCATCTTTTTGCTCATATCAAAATTGAAGTGGAACAGGCCGATAAAATGACTGAAAATCAAGAACACGCTTTTGTCAAAACATATTTTTCACATAATAAAAATAAATAATTAAATATGAAGCCTAAAATAGGAATTTCCGATAAAAACCTGAAAAACAGCGCCTCCAATTTGGAGGGTGTGCTAGCAGATGAAATGACACTTTACATCAAAACACGTAAATTCCATTGGAATGTTGCTGGTGAAAGTTTTATGGAACTTCATAAGTTATTAGAAGGCCAATACCAGCAAATTGAAGCATCCATCGACTCCGTTGCTGAGCGCATTAACAAACTCGGCAGCAAAACCATAGGTACTATGGCCGAATTTATCGAGTGTTCCAGGCTCAAAGAATCCCCGAATACCTACCCTTCTCAAAAAGAAATGCTAAAGGAACTATTGAGCGACCATGAAACCGTTATCACTCAATTGCGTAAAGACATTGAGTTGGCAGCGGGCAAAAATAAAGATTTGGTTACTGCCGACTTTCTTACCGGGCTGATGGAGCTACATGAGACCGATGCTTGGATACTCCGACGGTACTTGCAGTAGCCAATCCATACCAACGTGTGAATTTTATAACTTTCCCATCAAATTATATAACGCCCACTGAGCATATTACTTATACCTTTGTGTGTGAAAATTATTTCACTAAGATTTTGCTAATTGCAAAAATAATAATATTAAAAAATGAGAAAGACAACATTTTCAACATTTACAATGGCTTCTATGCTGGCTTTTGTCACCGCTATTTCTATGACGAGCTGTGACTCCGCCGCCACTAAATCCAATAAGGCTGATGCCAAAGTGGAAGGCGCAAGGGAAGACCTTAAGGATGCTCAAAAAGATGCAAATACAGCCGCTACGAAAGCCGCTAATGAGGCGGAGTGGCAGGCATTCAAAGCCGAAACACAAGTGCGTATAGATGCCAACGATGCTGCTATTGCCGAATTGAAAACCAAAATGAATAAGGCAGGTAAAAAGGTAGATGCCGCTTACACACAAACTATTGAAAATCTACAGCAAAAGAATAAAGACTTCAAAGCCAGAATGAACAATTATGAAACCCAAAAAAGTGATTGGGCTTCTTTTAAAACTGAATTCAACCACGATATGGATGAATTAGGCAATGCTTTGAAAGACCTTACGGTTAACAATAAAAAGTAATTAAAACCATTCGTTAGCATTAGAAGGGGCGGTGTGGGGATTGCCCCTTCGCTAAGGAATTTTCAAAAAAAAAACAATCTCGGATGAGTATGAGTATACAATTAAGGATCAACAATCTACAGGGTCATTCTTAATTAAACCGATTTAGCCTTCAAACAGAAGGCATGTTTAATGCAGGTATGATACAGAATGGTAACCGTTTACACTTATTTTACCGAGCAGTAAGTAAGGGTATTATACCAAACTTATTTTATCTTAATGTGAGTATGAGTTCAAGGGTGGAGTCAATAATGTTGTTGCCCAAGCGGCTCGGCCTTATTTGATGATGCCCTTTTTATTAAGTATCAACAAATTCTTATAACTTTCTCTCTTTATCGGCACTCTTAACAGAACTGCTACAAAATAAAATTTATGATGGATAACGAACAAACATTTAATCTAAAACAGGTAGCAAAACATGTTCCTTTTAGCGTGTATAGCACGCTTAAATCTAAAGCTATACGCCAGCCAGAAAACCAACTACCTGAAGTATTGTTCATTACGTCGTATCCACCACAGGAATGTGGCATAGCAACCTATTCGCAGGATCTGCTGAATGCTATGAATAATAAATTTAATGATTCTTTTTCTTTGAAAGTCTGTGCGCTGGAACCTGGGAATACCAAATACCTTTACCCTAAAGAAGTAAAATTTATCCTTGATACCAACAAGCCTAGCGCATACCTTGAATTATCACAAACAATCAACCAAGATCATAACATACAACTTGTTTTGCTACAACATGAGTTTGGGTTTTTCAAACAAGCCGGTGACGATGCACTACTTCAATTGCTTTATGGACTGGTCAAACCCGTAGTGATCGTTTTTCATACGGTATTGCCACACCCCGATAATGATTTATTGTCGCACGTCCGGAGGATTGTTGCTGTGTGCGATTCTATTATTGTGATGACAAAAAATGCTGCTCATATCTTGAGCAAAGATTATAATGTTCCACTAAATAAAATTGAGGTAATTGCCCACGGTACACACTTGGTGCCCCATATCAACAAACCATTGTTAAAAGCAAAATATGGATTGACAGGTAGAAAGGTTTTGTCCACTTTTGGGTTGCTCGGAGCAGGAAAAAGTATTGAAACAACGTTAGATGCGCTCCCCGATATTATAAAAGAAAATCCAGATGTGATGTTTTTGGCCATCGGTAAAACGCATCCCGGTGTGTTAGCATCAGAAGGTGAGCAATATCGGGAAACTCTGGAAGCAAAAGTTAAAGATTTGTCCCTGCAAAAGCACGTAATTTTTATTAATCGCTACCTCCCGCTCCATGATTTATTGGAGTATTTGCAATTAACGGATATCTATCTCTTTACTTCCAAAGACCCCAACCAAGCCGTCAGCGGCACTTTTTCCTATGCAATGAGTTGCGGTTGTCCGATCATTTCTACGCCCATTCCGCAGGCTAAAGAACTCTTGAGTCCATCCACGGGCATCATCATTGATTTTCAAAGTGCTCAACAGTTGGCCGAAGGCGTAAATCGTTTGCTGAACGACGATGTGCTGTGCAATACATTTAGCCAAAATACCTTGCAAACAATTGTACCAACCGCTTGGGAAAATTCGGCGATTGCACATGCCCAATTGCTTCAAAAAATTACAAGGAAAGTACTTGCATCAACAACGCAGCAACCTGTTATGTACGATAATATCCCAAAAATGTACGATACTGCTCCAAAAAATGATTCAATTCAGTTAAAATACCAACTTCCCGACATCAACCTAGTTCATCTGAAAAAAATGACCACGCCATTTGCGTGTTTACAGTTTTCGATATTCAACCAACCCGATAACGCATCTGGCTATACCCTCGATGATAATGCAAGGGCTTTAATCGCCTTTTGTATGCACTACCAAATATCGGGCAATAATGCTGATCTGGAGTATATTCGACTGTATTTGAATTTTATAAAATATTGCCAATTACCCAGCGGTAATTTCAATAACTATGTTGACTTTGAGCAAAATTTTACGGAACAAAACAATGAAACCAATTTGTCCGATTCTAATGGCAGGGCTATTTGGGCTTTGGGCTTTTTAATTTCAAAAAAAGTGATTTTGCCGGCCGATGTGATTCAATTAGCCGAGTCAGTTCTAGAAAATGCGTTATTGCACGTGGAATCCATGTATTCTACCCGAGCGATGGCTTTTTCGATAAAAGGTTTGTATTACTATAATTTGAAAAAAAAATCGCTCAAAATCTCTTTGTTGATAGAAATATTGGCCAACCGATTGGTTCAAATGTACCGCCACGAATCAGAATTAAAATGGCAGTGGTTTGAGAGTTATATGACCTACGGCAATAGTATTTTGCCAGAAGCCTTACTATTGGCGTATATCGAAACGGGCAATAAAGTCTATAAAGAAATTGCAAAAAACTCTTTTGATTTCCTCTTGTCGCTTACGTTGAACGGCGATAAAATAAAAGTAATTTCTAATAAAGGTTGGTTGTACAAAGGACATCAACTGGTACCTATTGTAGTAGGTGGCGAACAACCTATTGATGTGGCTTACACCATTTTAGCCATGAATTTATTTTATAAAACCTTTCAGGATGCCAGTTATTTCGAAAAAATGACGATTGCCTTTAATTGGTTTTTGGGCAACAATCACTTAAATCAAATCATATACAATCCCTGTACTGGTGGTTGTTATGATGGATTGGAAGAAAATACGGTCAACCTCAATCAAGGTGCTGAATCCACCGTTAGTTATCTAATGGCTCGGCTCATCATGGAAAAATCTGTATAGTCATGCCAAATAGTCACATAAAATCGGTAGCAATCATCGTTGCGCACCCCGACGACGAAACCCTATGGGCGGGCGGCACTATTTTGAGCCACCCATCATGGCAATGTTTTATTGTTTGTCTTTGTAGGGGAAATGATTCCAAACGAGCACCTCGGTTCTATCAGGCTTTGAAGGAATTGAATGCCAATGGTAATATGGGTGACATGGACGATGGCCCCGAACAACGCCCATTAGCGGAAGAAACAGTTGAATCTGCTATTTTGGACCTATTACCCAAGCAGCACTTTGACTTGATTATCACACATTCGCCATCAGGCGAGTACACTAAGCATCTTCGACACGAGGAAACGGGTAGGGCTGTGATTCAGCTTTGGAAAAATGGAAAAATATCTGCCAGCAAACTTTGGATTTTTGCTTATGAAGACGGCGATACTAAATACTTACCTCGAGCCATCGAAACTGAAACGCTTTGTAGTACATTGTCGGTACCAATTTGGACTAAAAAATATAGTATTATTAGCCAAACTTACGGATTCAAAGACGATAGTTGGGAAGCAGAAACAACACCTTCCGTAGAAGCCTTCCGACCGTTTTCGGATGCTGAAGGTGCTATGGAATGGCTTTAATAACTAAATTATTTATTATGAAACGAGTAAAAAATGGATTGCATCCAACCGCTGGGAACAAAAAAGTAAAGTTACTTTTGACTCAACCATCATATCCTGATGTTCAGGATATGCACAGCCAACCCGAAATAACAAATAAAGTCGCAAATCCATTTGCTCCCGACGATCGGAAATGGCTTAAACACGATGGCTCCAAAGCCCAAAATGAAAGTTACTTCAAACACCAGATTCCAGGCGCTGGGGCAGGGGGGAGCCGAAAAAGGAATTTTGTTTTTGATGCGCTCACGGATGGCATTTTGTTAATTACCATAGAGATTAGAACTGAATTTCCCGAATTATACAATGTACTTACGGAAACACCTTTACGATACAATGCTAATAAAGCAGAAGTCGGTATGGACGAATTATTAGATTATTTGAAAGTAATCTCTTATCAATTGGACGATTTTAGAAATTCGGAAACCAAGCATAAAGTGTGAATTATGTAACTTTTATTCAAAATTATGTAATACGGCTTGCCTATTATTCAAGTACTTTTACAGGGTAATAGTGGATGCTATACTTAGGTCTCTGTTAGGGACAGATTTAAACTAAAATCAACTTGAAATTACACATTAAATTCATGGTAAGTAACCGCTGCAAGTTGGCGGTTAAAACAGTGTTAAAAACATTGGATCTACATTTTGTATTAGTGGATTTGGGAGAAGTGGATATCATGGAAGATCTTTCAGGAGATGCACTTTTAAACCTAAAAATGGCACTACTCGAGGCTGGATTTGAATTAATGGACGATAAAAAAGCTGTTTTAATTGAAAAGATAAAGAATATAATTATTGAAATGGTACACCATTCTAAAGAAGATGTACATGTGAAATTTTCTCACTTTCTGAGTGAAAAACTACACCATGACTATACCTATCTATCCAATATGTTTTCGGAGGTTCAAGGTACAACAATTGAGCAATTCATTATTGCACACAAAATTGAGCGCATCAAAGAACTGATTATCTATGGCGAACTCAACATTTCAGAAATTGCTTGGAAGATGAATTACAGCAGTGTAGCCCATTTGTCCAATCAATTTAAAAAAATGACGGGTCTAAGCCCTTCGCATTTTAAGCAATTGAAAAATAAAAAGCGTAGCCCATTGGAAGACATTAAGTAGGTGTTTACATTGTAAATTAACATATATGTTTGTTCATTTGTTGTATTAATAATATGAAAAAAAACGATCAGGCTGAAAAAATAGACGCGTACAGTATGTTAATGCAATCTCCTGTAGCTACATGTGTTTTTATGGGTAAGGATTATGTATTGGCATTTGCCAATGATCTATACCTAGAAATACTCGGGAAAGATAAAATTATAGTTGGCCAACCGCTCTTTGCTTCTTTCCCTGAACTCAAAGATTCAAAAATCAACTTGTTGATAGATCAAGTACTAGAAAGCGGCGTTCTATTCACTATAAATGAGCATGAAGTCGATATACTCCGAAATGGCCTGTTGACACCTTGTTTTTTTAACTGTTCATACCAGCCTTTAAAAGACCCAAAAGGTACTGTGACAGCAGTCATGGTTACGTTTATTGATGTTACAAACCAAATACTATTAAGAAATATCCAAATAGAAAATCAAAAACAACTAAAAAGCGATCTTTCTTTAGCCACCCTAGAACTTGCATTTCAGGAAGATGAAAAACGAAAACGAGCCGCAGAATTAGGTATTGCCAATATTGAACTGGCATTTCAGGATAAAGAAAAAGGCAAACGAGCCTTTGAGTTGGACATTGCCAATATCGAACTGGCCTTCCAAGATGAAGAAAAAGAGAAGAGGGCTGTTGAGTTGGGCATCGCCAATATTGAACTGGCCTTTCAGAAAGAGGAAAAGAGACGACGTGAAGTGGCCAACAAAGAATTAGAAGCACTCAGTTATGCGGCTAATTTGGCCTCTCAGTACTCGTTGAGCCTGATTGAAGCAAGTCGTGACCCCCTGTTTACGATTAGTCCCCAAGGCAAAATAACCGATATGAACCAAGCCACTGTAAAAGTGACTGGCCTATCCCGCGAACAATTAATAGGTACCGATTTTTTTAACTATTTTACAAAGCCCGATAAGGCCCGCGAAGGCTATCAACTTGTTTTTATCAATGGTTTTGTAGCAGATTACCCGCTCACGATTATGGATGGTAAACTAACAGATGTACTGTTCAACGGATCTGTTTATAAGGATAATCGGGGCAATGTACTCGGAGCCGTCGTTGTAGCAAGAGATATTACGGATCAAAAACGAATTGAAAAGGAATTGATAGAGGCAAAAATATTTGCTGAAATGGCTACTGTAATTGCCGAAGAAGCCAAAGCAAAAGCCGAAATTGCGACACAAATTGCCGAAGACGCGGTCAAATCCAAACAACAGTTTTTGTCGAATATGAGCCACGAAATCCGTACGCCCATGAATGCGATTATTGGCTTTACGAAAGTAGTACTCAAAACAGATTTATCGGCCAAACAAAAAGAATACCTAACAGCTATAAAAATGAGCGGTGATGCCCTGATCGTCCTCATCAATGATATACTGGATCTTGCAAAAGTAGATGCCGGTAAAATGACTTTTGAAAAAATACCTTTCAAAATGGCATCTTCCATAGCGGCAATGCTGCACCTTTTTGAAGCAAAAATTCAGGAGAAAAACCTACAACTCGTCAAGATTTATGATCCAAAAATCCCCGAAGTTTTGGTGGGTGATCCCGTGCGTTTGCACCAAATTATTCTAAATTTGGTGAGTAATGCCGTGAAATTTACGTCAAAAGGCAAAATTACAGTTGCGGTTCATCTCCTAAGCGAAGATGAGGAACAGGCCACTATTCAGTTTTCGGTTGCCGATACAGGTATCGGAATACCCAATGATAAAATAGCCAATATTTTTGATAATTTTCAACAAGCATCTAGCGGTACGGCCCGCTTGTTTGGCGGTACTGGACTGGGACTAGCCATTGTTAAGCAATTAGTAGAACCCCAAGGCGGCAGTATCCAAGTGACCAGTAAATTAGACGAAGGATCTACCTTCAGTTTTACTATAAGTTTCAAAAAAACCAGTGCAGAAGCGGAATTAGAAATCCAAACGATTGAAATAGATACAGAATTTAGGGGTATCAAAGTATTGGTTGTGGAAGACATTGCGCTCAATCAATTATTGATGAAAACCCTGCTGGATGATTTCGGATTTGAACGCGATATCGCCTCCAATGGGAAAATAGCCATCGAAAAACTACAAACCAAATCATACGATATTATTCTGATGGACCTCCAAATGCCCGAAATGAACGGCTTTGAAGCCACAGAATACATTCGCAATAAAATGCACTCTAAAATCCCTATTGTAGCCCTAACAGCCGATGTCACTACCGTCGATTTGGCCAAATGCAAAGCCGTAGGGATGAATGATTATATCGCAAAACCCGTGGATGAAAACCTGCTTTACAGCAAAATACTTAGTTTGGTGAAAAAAAATGCCCCAGTTAAAACCACTAAAACACCAGAAGCAAACGTAAATAAACACTTAAAATATACTGATTTAGAATATCTACTGCAACGCACCAAAAACGACTCATCAGGCATGATGTTAGAAATACTTACGGAATATCTGGAACAAACACCCGCCTTAATGAGTACCATGAAACAAAGCATGTTGAATAAAAATTGGGAGACTTTGTACGCAGCAGTACATGCCTTGATTCCCTCTTTTTCTATGGTAGGTATTAGTGCCGAAGTGGAAAGTATGGCTAAAAAAGTACAGGAATTTGCCCGAACGCAACAGCATACCGAAAGCATATTAGACTTGATATTAAACATTGAAAATGTTTGCAACCATGCCTGTAAAGAATTAACAGCAGACTTTAATCGGATTAAAAATAGTAATTATGAATCATAAAGAAAAAATAAAATTGTTCCTTGTAGACGATGATGCTGTATTTCTAAAAATGCTGGAAATTGAATTGCTCCAACATGCCGATTTTGAAATAGAAGCTTATCCAACAGGCGAGCAGTGCGTCAAACAATTGTCACACTGCCCCGATGTAATTATTTTGGATTATCACCTCGATGGTATTGAAAAAGATGCCATGAATGGGATCGAAACATTAGATCAAATAAAAGCATACAACCCCGATATTCCAGTCGTTATGCTGTCCAGTCAAGATAAAATTGACGTGGCCATCAGTTGTATGCTCCACAGGGCATTTGATTATGTCGTTAAAAGTGAAACCGCCTTCGTACGCCTTCAAAAAATTATTACTACCATTTTTAAATACAAAAAAATGGAAAAAGAATTGAACTGGTATATGGAAAGAATGTAAATAAACCAAACATGAAATCATTTACAATAGTTGCTATTGGTGCTTCCGTCGGAGGTCTTGAGGCTGTAAGTACATTGTTCAGAAACTTGCCTTCCGATACCGGGATGGCTTTTATCTATGTGCAACACCTCAGCCCCAACCATAAAAGTCTGTTAACGACTATTTTGTCGAAGAACACTAAAATGAAAGTGCAGGAAATAGAGAATATGGAGCAAATCCTGCCCAATAACGTTTTTGTTATTCCTAGCAATAAAATAATTAAGGTAACAGATGGACATATTCAACTCAGTGATCGGCAGAAAAAAGATGCTATTGTTTCCATTGATATTCTTTTTACTTCGCTGGCTCAAACCCACCAGGAAAAGGTAATTGGGGTGATTCTTTCTGGTAATGCAAGTGATGGTACGCAGGGTCTGAAAGATATTAAAGACGCTGGCGGCATCACATTTGCTCAAGATAACTCCGCTCAAGCCAATAGTATGCCCGATTCTGCTATTGCGGCTGGTATTGTTGATTACGTGCTAGATCCCATTGCCATTGCTCGCGAATTGGTTTACCTGAGTAGCCATGATTTTATCAAAAGAGGCGATATGGACAATGTTGCACCAAATGATTTAAATACTATTTTTAAACTATTGCAAAAAGTAAATGGCATAGATTTTAGTCATTATAAAACACCTACCATCCGCCGCCGCATTAATAATAAAATGCAGCAGAGAGGGATACATAAAATTCAAGATTATATTCAGGTTTTACAAGAAAATAGCAATGAGGTCATGTTATTGTCCAACGATATGTTGATCAATGTAACCAAATTTTTCAGAGAACCAGACGCATTCTTGTACCTCGAAACGCATCTTTTCCCGGATTTGTTACGGCGTAAAACCGCAGAAGAAGTATTGCGTATATGGGTACCAGCATGCTCTACGGGTGAGGAAGCATACTCGATTGCTATGCTCATCCATGTAATACAAGAGAAAAACAAAACAACAATACCTGTTCAGATATTTGCGACCGATCTCAGTGAGGTGGCCATCGCTAAGGCCCGCATCGGTACGTACCTGCACCCTGATGTGCAAGACATCGCTGCTAAATATAAAGACCGCTACTTTACAAAATCAGGTGATAAGTACGTGATTATCAAAGAGATTCGGGAAATGTGCGTCTTCGCGCCGCATAATATTTTGCAGGATTCGCCTTTCTCCCGTATGGATTTTATCAGTTGCTGCAATTTACTTATCTATTTCGATGCAGCGGCGCAGAAAAAAGTCTTTTCCTCCCTCCACTTCGCACTACAAGATGGTGGGTTTCTTATGCTGGGCAAAGCAGAATCTGTCGGAACGACATCCCTGCTTTTTACCCAAATTGAGCCCAAATTTAAAATCTATCTCCGTAAAAAGAATGTGGGTGTCCAGCGTATTATTCAATTACAGCCCCATTTGCCACGAACTATTATTATGGCTACAAAAAAAATAATCCCCGTTAATAAAAGTGCAGACCAAAATCCAATTGGCATCGAAAACGCTATTGATGCTATGCTACTCGCCAATTACATGCCTGCCTGTGCTGTCATCAATAAAGAAATGGAAGTATTACAGTTCAGAGGCGCTGTCTCCATATTCCTTGAACATCCTTCAGGCAAAGCCAGCCTGAATATATTAAAGTTGGCTAGGAGTGAATATGCCTTCGAACTCCGCATCGCTATACAGGAAGCACTAAAAACAAAGGCAACTGTCCATAAATCCAACATTGAAATCAATATCGAATCAAAGATGAAAATCTTGTCTATTGAGGTGTCACCGCTTAAAATAGATTGGGACGAACCCTTGCTATTGCTGGTATTTAAATTGACCGAACCCACCCATCCTCCTATGGCAAGCAGCACCACCAATCAGATTAAGACTACTTTAAAGGATCAAAAGATCAAAAAAATGACAGCGGAAATAAATACCATCCGCAACGAAATTAAAGCCATCACCGAACTACAGGAAATCACATTCGAGGAATTGCAATCGGCGCATGAAGAAATTGTTTCTTCCAATGAAGAGTACCAAACCCTTAATGAAGAACTAGAAACCTCCAGAGAAGAACTCGAAGTAACCAATGAAGAACTCATGTCTTCCAACCAAGAGTTCCAAGTGCGCAATGACCTACTTACAGAGTCGGAGGAATACTCCGATGCTATTTTTGCGACCATTCAAAAACCAATATTGATCCTGGATAAGGATTTTATTATAAAATCAGCCAATAACTCTTTTTATCAAAAATTCTTTTTAAAAAAAGAAGAAATAGAAAGCCGCTCGCTATTTGATTTGGGAGATAAGCAATGGGATTTACCCGATTTGCGTCTGGCATTACACCAAATCATATCCAAAAAAGTAATTATTGAAAGATTCCCATTCAGCCAAACTTTTCCCAACATTGGCGAATTAACATTGCTCCTATATGCTCGGCTCGTTCTTCAAAAAAAGAATAAGGAACAATTAATTCTATTTGCCATTGAAGATATTACAGAACAAAAAATGCTAGCAACTCAACTCATTGAAGCAAAAATATTTGCAGAACGTGCAACATCTATTGCAGAAGAACAAAAAGAGGCTGCCGAAAATGCCACCAAAGCCAAACAACAGTTTCTGGCTAATATGAGCCACGAAATTCGTACCCCCATGAACTCGATTATTGGCTTTACAAAAGTAGTATTGAAAACCGATCTTACAGCAAAACAAAAAGAGTATCTAATGGCGATCCAAATGAGCGGTGATGCCTTGATCGTACTCATCAACGACATACTGGATTTGGCCAAAGTGGAGTCGGGTAAAATGACTTTTGAGCAAATACCATTCAATATTGTCACATCATTGTCCAATATGGTACATTTGTTTGATACCAAAGCCCAAGAAAAAAATATAACGCTAACGCTGGAACACGACCCTAATATTCCAGAAATATTACTGGGCGATCCTATTCGACTACATCAGATTGTGCTAAATTTGTTGAGTAATGCTGTAAAATTTACGATGCAAGGAGGCATTAATGTCTCCGCTCATTTACTGGAAGAAACCGACGAAATAGCAAAAATTGAAATTTCGGTAAAGGATACCGGTGTAGGCATTGCCGCCAATAATATCAATACTATTTTTGATAATTTCCAACAGGCATCCATCGAAACCTCAAGGAAATACGGCGGTACTGGACTCGGATTGGCTATTGCCAAACAATTAGTCGAACAACAAAACGGTAGCATTCATGTCAAAAGTATCATAGATAAAGGATCTACATTCTCTTTTATCCTGAATTTCCAAAAAACAAATGAAATAGCAGCCTCAGAATCGGTTGATATCGAACTCAATCACGACATTAAACACATTAACGTATTAGTCGTTGAAGACATGCCGCTCAATCAACTATTGATAAAAACGCTTTTAGATGATTTTGGATTCGATCGCGACATTGTTGATAACGGGAGAATAGCCATCGAACGCTTAAAAACTAAATCTTATGACATCATTTTGATGGACTTACAAATGCCCGAAATGAATGGCTTTGAAGCCACTGAATACATCCGAAATACACTCCGTTCCAGTACCCCTATCATTGCGCTCACCGCAGATGTTACCTCGGCTGATTTAGCAAAAAGTTCTGCTGTGGGTATGGATGATTACGTCGCAAAACCAATTGATGAAAAGGTGTTATACCAAAAAATTATTGCATTGGTGCAAAAAAACACCCCAAAATTGAGCGAGGCAAAAGCAGAAGTCTTGGAAATTGAACAAATAGCTTATACTAACCTGAATTATTTGCGCCAGCGCACCCAAAATAATTCCGGTACAATATTGCAGATAATTACGGCTTATCTAGATCAAACGCCCCCGTTGATTCAGACGATGAAACAGAGTTTTATAGAGAAAAACTGGAAAGCCTTACACGCTACTGTCCATAAAATGCTGCCTTCTTTCAATATTGTAGGCATCCACACCGATTTTGAAATTATGGCCCACAAAGTGATTGAATTTGCCCGCTCCGAACAAGAACACCAAGATGGTATTGAAGACTTTGTGTTGCAACTCGAAAAGGTTTGCTTGCAAGCCTGCAAAGAATTAGAGGCTGCGGCACAGATGATGAAGCAAACGAAATAGCGTACAGGTTTTATTATATGTAAATCATGTAAGTTTTCCACAAAAGTGTGTAAGAGGCCGTCTGTGGATAGGGCCTAACTTTGCAGTCTAATAAAGGAGAGAAGATGCAAAAAACAATATTATTGATTGAAGATAATACCGAAATCCTCGATAATTTGAGTGAATTTTTGGAACTGGAAGGATATGCAACACTTTTAGCCCAAAGTGGAAAAATGGGTATAGAATTGGCAGAAAGATTTATTCCAGACTTAATTATCTGTGATGTATTGATGCACGGAATGGATGGCCATGAGGTGCTGCTTCATCTATTATCCTGTTCCAAAACCAATAAAATCCCTTTTATTTTTAGTACTTCGTTATGCGAATCTTGCGATAAACGAGATGCTTTGTTATTGGGAGCCGATGATTACCTTGTAAAACCATTTCAGTTGGAAATACTTTTGGGAGTAACTAAAAAATGGTTAAAATTAGGAACAAGAAGGGTGATCTGCTCCGATCCATCCGATGCTACTTTCTCCTTTTTCTGCCCTAATATAAAAGATATATCTTCGGGGCAATCACGCTTATTTCTTAAATCTTAATTATGAAAATCATTATCAATATCGCCATATTTTTTGGTTTTTTTAGCGGCACTTACAATAGGTTTTTACACATCGATCTTCCCGCTTCTTCTAATAAAATAGAAGTTGAAGTGATCGATACTTTAACCAAATCCAATGCCGCAAAAATCTCGGTGGATCACACGTTATTCTACGAAGGAGATACGCTTATATTGCATTTTTCTGCACCAAATGACCCATATTTGGGCGTTATTGACCCTGATGGACATTTCTTTTATATTGTTTTCCCCGACAATGGTGGATTGGGTGACCTAAAGTCCTATGTGGATAGCAAGCATTTTACAACCATGAGAACGATGAATATTTATACCGCATCCTTTAAGGCGGATCCTTATATCTATGAAGTGGACAAAAATCAACCTGTTTTTACTAAATCAGGTGATTATACCTTTATTATGGGGCAAAACCTGCATGTGGACGATCCAAAACTGCTGGATCACTTGCTGATTCATTATAAACGTGGATCTAACCCAAAATTGATGGTTGGGGTTTTTGTTAAAAAATGATAATTGTTTCGTATATTGTATATCGTATATCGTAGAGACGTTGCACTGCAACGTCTCTACACGCAACGTCTCTACGCGCAACGTCTCTACACGCAACATCTCTACGCGCAACGTCTCTACACGCAACGTCTCTACGCGCAACGCCGATTGTACAGACGTTGCATT
Organism: Chitinophagales bacterium; assembly: GCA_043764095.1. Classification (GTDB taxonomy): domain Bacteria; phylum Bacteroidota; class Bacteroidia; order Chitinophagales; family Saprospiraceae; genus M3007. The sequence goes on along the minus strand of JAYUKX010000124.1, from coordinate 91,796 downwards.
GCAACGTCTCTACGCGCCGCCGATTGTACAGACGTTGCATTGCAACGTCTCTACGCGCGCCGCCGATATTCCATCCAAACCACCCCCAAATAACCCAACATCAAAACACCATTGCCTAACAACGGCAACCCCGTCCCCGGCAATAATGGTTTAATCAACAGGCTCACCATATACAAAACCAGTGCAAGCCCCACAAACGCCCCCATCCGAGCCAACGGATAAGGCACAGGATGCAACACCCGACCAGTCCACCAAGTTGCCGCGCTCATAAAAATGTAACAAGCCAAGGTAGCCCAAGCAGCACCCATATAACCCATCGATGGCACCCACCAAATATTTAAGAATAAGGTGAGTAATGCCCCGAAAATAGAAATCCAAGCACCCGTCATGGTACGATCCTTCAAGCGGTACCATACCGAAAAATTATAAAAAAGCCCCAAAAACAAGTTGGCCAATAGCAGCACAGGCACAGCATCTAAGCCAGATTGGAATCTTTTGCCCAAAAACCACTTAATAACATCCAAAAACAACAGAATGCCCAGCATACCCACCGTTCCAATAATCGTAAACCATTTGGTGGAATCGGCTTGTAATTTTAACGAATCTGCGTTTTGAGCCGTACGAAAGAAAAACGGCTCAGCGGCATAGCGGTAGGCTTGGGTAAATAAGGTAATCATCATGGCCAGTTTGTAAGTTGCACTATAAATACCCAAAGTAGCCATATTTTCCTTGTCAGTACCCGTCAATAAATACGGCATGACAGCCCGATCCAGCATTTCATTGGCAATACCTGCAAATCCGGCAATCATGAGCGGTGCAGCATAACGGATCATTTTTTTCCACAGTACCCAATCAAAATGTAATTGAATACGCCGTATTTGAGGCAAAAGAAACAGCACCGTTACCGCGCTGGCGATCAAATTGGCCAAAAACACATAACCCACACCCACTTGAGGCGACCACACGGCATTTATCCAACTAAAACCCTGCGTTGCCGCCCAAGGGCAAACCACCAACCAAAACAAAGTAAAGAGAATATTTACACCAATATTGAGCAACCGAGCCGCCACAAAATGTCGCGGACGCTGCTCCAGTCGTAATTTTGCAAAAGGCAATTCACACAAACAATCCAGCCCAATAATTAGTGCAAAATAACGGATGTACTCTGGGTGTGCCGCATATTGCAGCCAATCCGCAATAGTACCCGAAAATAATAGAATACTAGCAACCAGTAGGGTAGTGCTACCTATAAGCGATAACATCGCGGTGGAATAAACATTTTGGCGATCTGTCTGCTCATTGCCAAAACGAAAAAATGCCGACTCGAGCCGGTACGAAAAAAGTACCATGAGAAAGCCCGAGTAGGCATATAACTGACTAACAACGCCATATTCGCCAGGTGCAAATACGCGGGTATAGAGAGGGACTAATATTAAATAGTTGATAAATCGGCCAATGATGCTGCTTAGTCCGTACAAAGCAGTTTCGCCAGCCAATTTTTTTAACAAACTCATAGATTATGCCATTTCCTGCACAACCTCTGTTACTTCCGGTACCATACGCTTGAGCATACCTTCGATACCCGTTTTCAACGTCACCGTAGATGAAGGACAGCCGCTGCAAGAACCCTGCATTTGGACGTGTACAACCCCTTTATCATACGATTTGAATTCGATATTACCACCATCGCTTTCAACAGCAGGTTTGACATACATATCGATCAAATCCTTGATTTTGCGTGCAATTTCGCCATCTTCGCCGGTAAATTGGCCGGCAACACTTGCGGCTTCTTCTTGAGCAGCAAATTCAGCGTAACCCTCTTTTACGACAACACCATCCTGTTCAACATAGTTTTTCAGGAATTCTTTGATTTTTAACATAATATCGCTCCATTCGTAGTTGAATTCCTTCATAATGGTGACGTAATTATTGTTAAAATACACGCTTTTGATATACGGCAAAGCGAGTAGGCTATTGGCCAATGGACTCCATTCGGCGGCAATATCCGCGTCTTTGAAATCGGCAATACCTTTATATAAGAGGCGATTGGTAACGTATTTCAACGCCTCAGGGTTAGGGGTCTGCTCGGTATAGAGCATGACCGGACTTTTAGTTATAGTTTCCATGTTTATGAAACACTCTTTTTTTAATTTTGTTGAGGGCAAAGGTACAGCAATCAACCCAATATTTCTTCATCACCCAAAGTCGGGATGCCGACATCTTTAAAACCTTTGTCCAGCAAGAACGCTTTCCAAGGCCCTTGGCGTTCGGCTGTGCCGTGTACCAGCCATACTTTTTTGGCTGTATCTATTTGATTTTTAATTACTTGAAACATTTCTGATTGGTCGCCGTGTGCCGAAAAACCATCCATAATTTCTACACCAGCCAATACTTGTTTTTCTTGGTTAAAAACATGGATAGATTTTGCCCCATCGCGCAATTCAGCACCCAAAGTACCTGGCGAGCAATAGCCCACCATCAAAAAAGTGCAACAAGGATCTTCTATATTATTCGCCAAATGGTGTTTTACCCGACCCGCATTGAGCATACCCGAAGACGCGATAATAATGCACGGTTCAGGTTTTTGGTTGAGTGCTTTACTATCTTCTACATCACGGATATAAGTGAGGCTATTGAAGCCAAAAGGATTCTCATCGGTCAACATATACTCGTGCAATTCCGCGTCAAAACATTCAGGGTGGTTGATAAATATGTCCGTAGCATTTACCGATAAAGGGCTATCGATATACACTGGAATTTCCGGTAAACTACCTGCTTTATGCAATTGATCCAGCATATAGGCAATCTCCTGCGTGCGCCCCACCGAGAAGGCAGGAATAATCAATTTGCCCTTTTTTTCGACACAAGTATGTCGAATAATCTCCAAAAAATGGTTCAATTCGTTCGGCGCTTCGTCGTGCAGACGGTCACCATAAGTACTCTCACAAATCAAATAATCTACCTCGGATAGCGGTTGGGGATCGCTCAAAATGGGGCGATTAGGCCGGCCAATATCACCAGTAAACCCAAATCGGATCGTTTTGTCACCTTCTTGTATTTCCAAAGTGACGCTGGCACTGCCCAAGATATGACCTGCATCGCGGTATTGAACTTTTACATTGGGGTGGACATGGAACCAAGTTTCGTAGCCGGATGCCGAAAAAAGTTGCATGGTACGTTGCACATCTTTTAGGGTATAAAGCGGCATTTTTTCTTCGTCCTGATTATTTTTCTTTTTATTATGGTACTCCGCGTCACCTTCTTGTATCTTTGCGCTGTCCAATAACATAATGGCCGCCAAATCGCGGGTAGCATGGGTGGCATATATTTTCCCACAGAAACCATCTGCAACCAATTTTGGGACACGGCCAATATGATCTATATGTGCGTGGCTAATGATCAGGCAATTTATTTCCGACGGATTGAAAAGCCAAGATTCGTTAAATTGATCCATCTCTTTGTCGTGGCCTTGGTACAAACCGCAATCGAGTAAGATTTTATACCCGTCATCGAGTGTAATTAGGTGGCAAGAACCAGTAACTTCGCCTGCCGCACCGCAAAACTTGATTTTCATGTTTTGAATTTTATATTTAATACTGGCGGCAAGGTAAGAAAAATATCAGGTTTAGTGTAGCATAATCATATAACATCGCTCATAACGCATCAAATAATGCCATTTATTGAAACGCCCATCAGTGGCCTCCTAGTTTTTGAACCCAAAGTTTTTTACGACGATCGGGGTTATTTTTTTGAAAGTTTTAACGCCCGTACTTGGAAAGAAGTAGGTGTGGACGCAGCATTTGTACAAGACAACCAATCGCGTTCTACCGTTGGTGTGTTGCGTGGTTTACATTTCCAAACAGGCGAAATGGCGCAGGCCAAATTGGTACGCGTCATCGAGGGCGAAGTTCTAGATGTTGTAGTCGATATCCGCGAAGGTTCGCCTACTTATGGCCAGTGGTACAGTATCCGTTTGAGTAACGAGAACAAACGCCAAATGTATGTACCACGCGGATTTGCGCATGGGTACGTGGTACTCAGCGATACCGCCGAATTTGCCTACAAATGCGATAATTACTACTCCAAAGCCCACGAAGGCGGTATCAAATTCGATGATCCCAATTTGGCAATTGATTGGGAATTTGATCTAGCACAAGTCATTGTGTCGGAAAAAGACTTGATTTTGCCGTATTTAGCGGATTTGTAAATCTACCTCAAAAAACGATAAGTAGCCTTGACTAATAGCACATTTCGCGCTTTTTCGTCAAAAACATTGCCAAACAAGCTCTTTACCAAGGGCGTGTCCAAATCGGAATAAGCATTGGGCACACTGCCTTGCGACCACACCAAAAACAGTTCCGATCCGGGTATATATTCCCATCGAATCACCAAATTAGAACGGAACTGTATAAAATTAAAATCAGGTTTGTCAAACGCGTAATCGGTACTGCCATCGCCGTTTTCATCTATTGAAAACACATCGTTCTCGTTTTTGATTTCTGTGCCATTATACCGGTGAAAACGTTCATCGTACTGCGCGTGAAGCGGATTGGTTACATAGCCATAGTTCTGGTATTTAGCCCTAAAAATAAAAGGCTGACCATAGTATTGGATCGTCAAATCAGGCGTAATATTATACGATAAACGTGCCGTAAGCGAAAAACTTTGTTGATCTACTTCACTCACAATGGTACGTTGTTGGCCAGCAAAACTGGTTTCGCTCACAAATTGATCCTGCTTGCGCCAAGAACGGCTATATTCAGGATTAATACTCACCTGCATCGCGTTGATGGGCTGAAAACTGGCATAAATACCTATATTTTGTTCCCTAACAGTACCTCCAAAGCCCCAAGCTTGAAAACTATTAGCCCCAAAAGATAATTTTTTGCGCTCATCAGAATTGAGGTAAACAAAATTGCCAACCCCCGAAGGTCTCCTCAACGATGAACCACCACGCAACGCATTATTGGAAATATCGAGTGGGTTATAGGTAAGCCCCGATCCAAGTCGCCAGTTGTTTTTGAACCAACCGTGTATATTGGTATTGTACGCTCTATAAAGGTGTCGTCCGCCAAAGTCCCAACGCGCCCAATGATTATAATTGATACGTGCATTGCGGAAAATAGAGAATGGTTTTTGGATTTGGTAACCCGCCCAGGTAAAATGGTTGATTTCATCGGCGGTTTGTAGGAAACCTGCGTCGTTGAGTTCCAGTTCGGGTGAACGCCAAGTAGCACCGGTCTCAAATTTGAATATACCGCCACGTTTATTTTGCTTGCCACCTATTTTGCCAAAACGCAGTGTACCGCCCGTACCCGTCAGTGCCGTTCGGTTAGAGTCCACTTCTAAATGGGTAGCATTGGTACGTTGAAAAAGATGCCCAAAAGTAGTTTGTGTATTCAAAATTGTCTCTTTTGTACCTTGTACTTGACTGAAAATCGCATTTCCGCGTATAAACCACGCCCTATTGTTCCAATAATGTTGAAAGTCTAAACCGCCCGAATAAGCAGCGCGGTGTAGCAAATTTATACCTGGTTCGCGGTTGACCGCACTAAAAACGCCTCCGATAATGGTATTGCCTTTGTTATAATCTTTCATCAAACGCCCTAAAAAGAAATTGGTTAAAGGCTCTACTAATTCCTTTCGGCGTTCGCCATTTAGGTCAATTTGAGCATGTTCGCGTTGGGTAACGGTCTCTAAAATTCCAATAGACAGCCCTTTTGAGGTTTTACCACTAAACTTCGCTGCGCCCAAGATGGATGTATTTTGTGGGGTGAAAGCAAATTCGCCATTTTTCAAATTGGGCGAGCCATGCGGCGCTCCACCAATTCGACGGGAATAAAACAAAAGATCGCTATCGTAATCGCCGCCTGCTTCGGAACCGGTGAGTTGATAATCGAATAAATTGCGACTTTCTACAAAAAATGGTCTGCGTTCTTGAAAAAATACTTGGTAGCCATCCAAACGCACCGCTCCAGGGTCGGCTTCCACCTGTCCAAAATCGGGGTTGATGGTAAAATCCAGAATAAGGTCGCGGGTGATGCCCACTTTGCCGTCAATACCAACCGTGAGTTTATTGTTAGAGCCATCTAAAAACGGATTACCCACCTCTTTTTCATAGTGGTCTGTTTTAGCCACGACATATGGAGCCAGTTCAATTTGTTTGTTATTGGGTAAGTTCCGCAACCCGTGCAATTCGCCAAATTCGCTGACCCAACCACCAGCATTTTGTGGGATATTTTGCCAAGTAGAACGTTCTTCTTTCCTGAAAATACGCCGTTGTACTTGAAAACCCCATACAGGTTCGGTTTGGCTGCCATAACGCAATTGGCTAAATGGAATTTTTATTTCGGCTGTCCAGCCCTCTTTGTCCACTTGTGATGCACCGTCCCAAACAGGGTTCCAACTATCATCCCAGTTATTGCCGTTGTTGGTGACATATTCGTCGCCGCGCACACCACTAACGGAAAATGTAAAGGAAAAAGCCGTCCGAAGGTCGTGATAACTGTCGATATTGATCTCAATCCAGTCACCGGGGAACTGGTCGCGACGGCTCATCCGCCGAATAATACTATCTGGTGCGGAGTCGTAGCAGCGGTAACCGACATAGAGAAATTTATCGTCGTAAACGATTTTGAATTTTGATTGGAGCGATGGGGGAGTGCCTTGGTCGGGTTCTCTTTCGATGAATTCGCCGCTCCATTCCACGTTATCCCAAGCGGGATCGTCGAGTTTCCCATCCAGCGTAATCCCCGATTTTTCAATAGCAAGGGTGTGGTATTGTCTTTTTTCAATGGGTTGGTTCGATTGTGCCGACGTTCGGGAGGGCATCAAAAAAACAAGGGCAATCATTAATGTTACATAGCGCATAAGCAAAAGAGTATAAGTGGTGATCGTGTGACCACCAAAGAGTGAGTTGTTTGAAAAAAGTTGCAGGGGCGCACATCTCTGTGTTCGCCCGCGATGTGTTCGTCCGAGACGCCGTATTTTGCGGTGACATCCCAACATTATCGGGAGTGTTTTTTGGGGGAAGGCTTCGACCTTTTTGGAATAGAGATTATGTAATTTTATTTTTGTATAGGTCAGCCCCCTTCCCCCAGCAATGCGCTTTTTGCAGCCATAATGGGGTAATTACGGCGAAAAAAGGAAAGAAGATGGGGGAAAGGGGCTGGCCTCAAAAATAAAGTTATGGAATCTCTAGTATTACGTGTTCGCTGTTACGGTTTGTTTTCCATTTTTTGAATAAACGCTTTTATTTCGGCCAATTCCTCCGGTGTTGTATCGCCAGTACCGAGTGCACGCAGTACCAATGATGAAGCAGAACCACTAAAAGCAAGATCGACCATACCCCGAATGACCTGATCCTGCATCCGTTCTTGCGGATGCGCGGGCGCGTAAGTGTGGATATGCCCGTTGATCTCACGAGTAAGTAGCCCTTTATCTAGCATAATCTGCATGAGTTTGAGCGTAGAGGAGTAATTGACATCTCGACGCTGTTCATTAAGTACTTCATTTACCGTGCGCACGGTAGAAGTACCTTTTTCCCAAAGTACTTGCAGTATTTCCAGTTCCGATTTGGTCGGTTCAGGTAACTGTTCCGATGTTGTGTTACGTGGTTTCATGGTGCAAAGGTAGGTAGGAAATATTTCGTAGGAAAATTTTCCTAGTTAAAATTATTTATTTATTTTATTGTTATTTGTAAAATAAGGATTTTTAATATTTTAGTTGGTTGTTAAAAATTTTGAATTTTACTAATTTTTTTAAACGATACAGCCGCCGCCCAAATTTCCGTAGGGAATTTGGCGGAGGCTTCTGAATACTTACTTCTTTTTAAACCGATCATGATTAATTTGTAGTTTTGATCGCAAACCATTATTTTTCACATTTTACCCAACCGTGATGAGGTAAAAGCACGTTAACCCTATACACTAAAGGTTAAGCTATGAAAAAAATTACACTATTAACATGTATAGCAATTATTCTTGTGACTACAGCATGCAAAGAGAAAACAGAAACGGTTTATTCTGATTGTGTTGAAGAGAAGATCACCGCATTTAAAAACCTACAAGGTACGCAACGTATCTTAAAAGTTACGCGACCAGATGGAAACTTGTATTGGTTTGTCGGAGGTGCGATAGATGCAGGGGACGAGATGGTTAATGAAGACTGTGAATTGGTTTGTATATCGAACTGTGATTGCGATGAAAGTGTCATTTTATGTGACAGCACCCATTTCGATTTTCCGCAGGAAACTATTTGGGAGCGGTAGTTCAGGTTTTAATATGCTTTAAATAAGTTTTTTTTGGATTCCAAGATCCTACTTTCGGTATATTTATAGCCATTGGCCGACCCAGAATGGGTCAAATGTTTATAGCAAAATCTTGGTTTCAATACGCGTGCGACCCTGTCGGGGTCGAATGTCATACAGCCACATTGCTCTATAAACATTTGACACATACTGGGTCGATTACATCCTCAAAACATAAAAAAACTTATTTTACGGTATGTAAAACATCGAAAAGTATGAAATTCGACATGCCTCATCCCATTTTCATGCTAAAACAAATGCCTATTAAATGCCATTTCCAATTTGAGCCGATAAATAATGGAAATAAAATAAAATTATTTCCCCAAAAAATTACCTCCCTAAACGAAACTAATATTACCTTTGCGCTCCAATTTTAGCAAGGCTATTCAATTTAGTAAAAATAATAAGTAATGAAACGTACATATCAACCATCTCGTCGCGCTCGTAAAAACAAACACGGTTTTCGTGAGCGGATGTCATCTAAGAACGGTCGTAAATTATTAGCGCGCCGTCGTAAGCAAGGCCGTTGGAAACTCTCTGTTTCTGACGAAAGGCGCCTGAAGTAATTCGGTCACGCCGCCTGACGTGTGCGTGGATTTGCCGATGCTTGGAAGCGTTCAAGCATATTAGTCGCCCGGTTGTTGTTGCAACCGGGCGACTTTTTGTGTTGTATCAACTAGAAATTATTGATTTTAATGGAAATTTCCTTCACTTTTTCGAAAAAAGAACGGCTCAAAAGCCGCAAAATGATCGGTGCGCTGTTCATTGGAGGAAAATCATACCTCGCTTTTCCGCTCAGGGTCGTTTGGCAACCCTTCCCGCCCGAGTTTTATCCTACGCCACAATCCAGTGTGCAAGTCATGGTCTCCGCACCTAAAAAAACGTTCAAAACTGCCACCGCCCGCAATCGGATCAAACGCCTCGTGCGAGAAGCATGGCGCTTGCATAAACACGAGTTTTATCTGCGTTTACCCGCCGATCATCCGCCCATCGCACTACTATTGATGTTTATTGCTAAAGAAGAACTCACTTTCAAAGAGGTAGAAGCGGGCGTGCTAAAGATGATTCGAAAATGGGAACCCTAATGCTTTCCATCTTTCGCCAATACAAGTGTGGGCAAATGACTTTTACTTTAGACTTGTTGCGGTGGGATCGGCCGAGCTATGAAATTAGAGATTTTTGGGCTGATTGAGGCTCATTTTTGAGTTCGTAGCAGCGCTACGGACGAGAAAATAGCCGAGAAGCAGCACGAAAAGATCAATTTCTGGCCGGATGATATCCCACCGCAACAAGTCTTTTCATGTAGGTAATATGCATCTGGTAAAATAACGAATAAAATTATAGTATTGACCAATTACGGCAAAATATAGATTTTTAGTGCACAAAACATAGATAGATCGTATCTTAGCGGTGGATATACTAAATTGCGTCGCAACCTTTTCCACAAAACAAGCCCTATCTATTTCACGCTATCTATTACGCATAAATGAAAAAACTATACATCCAAGTTCTTATCTTACTGCTATTTGCTGTTTTTCAACTATCTGCTCAAACGTTCACCTTTGATACCGATACAGAGGGCTGGACGGTAAATGCCGATGGCTCCGGCCCCGTTTGGGAGCCTACAGGCGGAAATCCGGGTGGCTATATTTCTGGTTTTGATATTTCAACTGGCGGTACATGGCATTGGGTAGCACCATCATTTATGTTGGGTAATGTTTGCGGTGCCTATGGGTTAAAACTATCGTTTGATCTTTTCACCAGCGAACAACAAACAAACAATACCAAACCCGATGTTATCCTTTCTGGTAATGGTATGATTTTGGTGTTTAATACGGCTTTCGATCCTAATACTTTTTGGACAAATTACGAAGTCACCATCAAAGAAGATGCAGGTTGGCGTATCGGTGCAGTAAATGGCCCCATTCCTACCAAACAACAGTTTGTGGATGTATTACTCAATTTGGATGGCCTACAAATACGCGGCGAATACCTACAGCAAAATGTGGATAATGGAGGCCTAGATAATGTAGTTTTGTCTTCCACTTCATTTGAATTGGATTTGGATAAAGACGATAGTACAACTCCTCCGGGTTCAAAGGATTTTGTGAATGATACCTCCTGCACCGATGGCGCAACCATGTGCGATGTTGATCTTGGGCTGCTTTCCGAATCACCAATCGATTCTATTGTTATTCAATTGATTACCACATTTGATGGCAGTAATGAATCGCTATCTTTCCCTTTACCTGTACCTGTTTTATCACCATCTGTAACAGGGCAGGGGACTCAAAAAATCATATTGGGCAATACCAGCCAGACAACAGCGAGTTTTTACCGCGAAGCCTTAAAGAAAATAACATATACGAATACGGCATTTGTCGCTACGCCGGGTGTGCGGTTTGTTCAAGTAACCGTCTATACGATATGCGGGCCATTGGCCATTGCTTATGTACGCATTCCGTATTTCCCACCAGCGTATGCAGGTGAAGATGGCACAGTTGATTTTTGTCCCGATGACCCCGCTACCGATCTTGTCAATTACTTGAGCGGCCCTTTTGCTCCAAACGGCTCTTGGTCGCCTGGGTTTGTGGATGGTAGCACCCGCTTCGATCCCGGGGTAGATACACCTGGGGTTTTTCAGTATATTGTCAAAAGCGTTTGGGACGGCTGCCCCAATGATACTTCCAATGTAGTGGTGCGCGTGGCCAGCCCAATCGGTGATCTTGGCCCCGATACTACACTTTGTTATAGTCCATCTATACCACTTTCGCTTGCAACCTTGCCTGAGCATACGCAATGGTTATGGAGTTCGGGCGAAACAACCGCTTCTATCTCGGTCACTACTGCTGGTGTATATACCGTAACAGTGACTTCAAACATCAACAACTGCGCATTTATGGATCAAATTACCATAGCACCTGCACCTTATGCTGGGGAAGATGGTACGGTTGATTTTTGCCCCAGTGATCCCGCTACTAATCTTGCTAATTACTTGACTGGTACTTTTGTTCCAAATGGCTCTTGGTCACCCGGATTTGTGGATGGGAGTAACCGCTTCGATCCCGGAGCAGATACGCCTGGAACTTACCAATATATTGTTAAAAGTAATTGGGTTGGCTGCCCCGGTGATACGGCTTTGGTGGTAGTACGCGTGGCCAGTCCAATAGGTGATCTTGGCCCCGATACCACGCTTTGTAATAGCCCATCGCTTCAATTTACCCTAATTACCTTGCCCGAACACAATAACTGGGTATGGAGTACCGGCGAAACTACGAATGCCATCACGATCAATTCTGCTGGTATTTATGCTGTAACGGTCACTTCTTCAATCAATAACTGTATTTTTTCTGATCAAATAAAGGTCGATCCGGCACCTTACGCCGGAGAGGACGGGTCGGGCGATTTTTGCCCATATGACCCCGCTATTGACCTGCGTAGTTTGCTGAGTGGGGCGTTTGCACAAAATGGCTATTGGTCACCTGCTTTTAAGGACAGTAGTGCGCTTTTTGATCCCCAAATTGAAACTATACGTAGGTTTCAATACATCATTGCCAGTAATTGGGTAGGTTGCCCTAACGATACGGCTGTGGTGGAACTACGCGTGGCTAACCCCATCAATGATTTTGGCCCTGATACGATCTTGTGCCGCGATGCTACACTTCGACTTTCCATCAATACCTTTCCAGAATATAATAATTGGCAATGGAGTACGGGTTCTTTTTCCTCATCAATTCTCGTCAAAACTGCCGGAGTTTATAGCGTAACAGTCACTTCGGAGATCAATAATTGCGTTTTTGTAGATAGCATCAAGGTTGATTATGTGACCTGTTTGGAATGTCCGGTTTATGTTCCCAATGTTTTTTCACCCGATGATGATGGCCGCAATGATAAATTTCAAGCATTTGCGGGATGCGATTTTCTGTCGTACCACCTCAGTATTTACGACCGATGGGGCGCGCTAGTGTTTGAAACACACGACCCAAATACGGAATGGGAAGGTGATTTTAGGGGCAAAAACCTCAACCCAGGTGTTTATGTTTGGTTACTGGATTATGAAACAGAATTATTGGGCAAGCCTTTTGCCCGAAGAAAGCAAGGAGATGTGACAATTGTGAAGTAATGTCAATTGCGGCAATATTTATTCCATTATTCCAAAATATTGCCCAATCTTTGCAGCCACATGACCCAACATCAAATTTATACCGATTTATTATCTGCCAAAGCCGCTGGCAAAAAGAAACTGGCTGTGCTCTTTGATCCAGACAAAATGCGTTTAGGCCGTATGGATCAAGCCGTGGACAATGCGGTAGAATGCGGCATCGACTATTTTTTTATTGGCGGCAGTTTGGTCGTCAATAATATGCTCGATGACGTATTAAGCGCAATCCGCGAGCGTTGTGATATACCAATGGTGCTATTTCCGGGTAATTCTTTCCAGTTGAGTTACCGCGCCGATGCGCTGTTGTTTCTTTCGCTCATCAGTGGTCGGAATCCCGAGTTGCTGATTGGACAACACGTTATTGCTGCGCCTTTTCTCAAAATGTCGCCCTTAGAAATTATTTCCACAGGATATATTTTGATCGATGGTGGTGTTCAAACTTCGGTGCAATACATGTCCAATACTTATCCAATTCCTGCTCACAAGTCCGATATTGCGGTATGTACTGCCATTGCGGGCGAAATGCTGGGACTAAAACTGATGTACATGGATGCAGGATCGGGTGCTAAAAACCCGATTTCTACAGAGATGATTGAAGCCGTTAGTGGTGCTGTGCAGACCCCATTAATTATTGGTGGGGGCATACGAACCGCCGAAAAAGCAGCCGCTAATTTCAGGGCAGGAGCAGATGTTGTAGTCGTCGGCAATGCCATTGAAACTGATCCAGATTTAATTCGTTCGATATCAACTGCTCGTTATTAAAATTTCATTCCTAAAGCACTTTTTTATGATAAGACGCCACTTTATTCGCCAAATGGCCGCCGCTTCCGCAGGCCTCGCCATTGCTCCTCATTTATCGGCATTTCCTTTTGCACCAAAGAAAAAACTAGGTATTGCCTTGGTCGGACTTGGATATTATAGTACTAATTTATTGGCTCCGGCCTTGCAAAAAACCAAAAATTGCTATTTGGCGGGTATAGTAACTGGTTCGCCAGAGAAAGCCATTGAATGGCAAAAAAAGTATGGAATTAAGGAGAAAAACACCTATAATTACCAGAATTTTGACCAAATAGCCAATAATCCCGATATTGATGTGGTGTATGTCGTACTGCCTAATAGTATGCACATGGAGTTTACAGTGCGCGCAGCGGCGGCAGGTAAACATGTCTGGTGTGAAAAACCCATGGCGCTCACCGCTTCCGAATGCAATGTTATGATTCGGGCTTGCGCTGAAAATAAAGTAAAATTAAGTATCGGTTACCGGATGCAACACGAGCCCAATACCCAAGAAATCATTCGGTATGGCCGTGAAAAAACCTTTGGCAAAGTACAAATGGTGACGGCAACTGCTGGGTTTAAAGAATCGCGCGAGGGACACTGGCATACCATAAAAGCAATGGGCGGCGGTGCCATGTACGATATGGGTGTGTATCCGCTCAATGCAGCGCGATATGTAGTAGGGGAGGAGCCGATAGCCGTTACAGCGGTACAAAAAGTATATCGCCCGGAAGTGTTTGTGGGTATAGATGAATCCATGAGTTTTCAACTGGAGTTCCCCGGCGGTGCTGTGGCCAATTGTGCCACGAGTCTTGGTGTCAATTTGAGTAATTACTTGATGGTATCTTGCGATAAGGGTTGGTACAAATTAGAGCCATTTTCGGGTTATAGCGGTACCACAGGTGTAAATAGCGAAGGCAAAATGCTCGATCAATTGGTAAGAGAACCAGAACCCCAGCAGCAAATAAGGCAAATGGAAAATGATGCGCAATCAATCTTATCAGATCAAGCAGTATTAGTGCCTGGGGAGGAAGGTCTGCGCGATATTCGTATCTTAGAAGGGATTTATAAGTCGGCTAAGGACGGATGTCGGGTGGTTTTGTAAGGGTAGTACGGAATTTGAAACTTTTTTTGTTAAATATTTTGTTTTAATAAAAAACGCGTTTTACCTTTGCCTTACAAATAGAATATATGTATGACCAATTCTTCAAAAGGCAATGGTTTTGGGGTTGATTTTGACACCTACTGGAAAGAGATACTAGATTTAATTGAACCTGCCACCCGTTTTTTCTTACCTGAATTGCACCAACAAATAGATTGGAGCATAGATTATATCTCTTTGGAGCAAGAGTTACGCAATCTTTATGCGCGGAAAAAAGGGCGGGTTAAGCGTACAGATAAGTTATTTCGTTTTAAATTATTGAATGGGGAGGATCATTATCTTTTGTTCCACTTAGAAATAGAAGCATATCCAACGGCTCTATTTCCTGAGCGTATGTTCGAATATTTTATACGGCATCGTTATAAATATAGCAATACACCCATAACGATGTTGGCTATTTTTGTTGGTAAGAAGCCAGTAGAAGCATTGGACGCATACAGTTTTGATTGTTTTGGCACGGAGTGCACGTTTAAATATAACACTTTTAGCGTAGCGACACAGCCAGAAATGGAATTATTACAATCGGATAATCCTTTTGCACTTGTTATTTTGGCTAATTTGTATGTTATACAATCAAAAGGTGATATAGAATTGAGGATACGTCTCAAGCGTAAACTGCTTAAACACATAGCAAATAGTAATTTTTCATCTGAAATTGTCAGAAATATATTTAACTTTGCAGTGCATTTTATCACATTACCACCAGAAGAAGAAAAAGCAATAGTACATTTTATGAATAAGCAAGCACAAGCCCAACCACAAGCACAAGCAAAAAAACTTACATCTGCCCAAAAAGCGGAGGCAGATCGTAAGAATCTTCTTGACGCATACTATCTCGCTATGTTTGGGAAAACTCAGGAAGACATAATGGCGGATATACAAAAAGGGAAGGCGATACAAGAAGAGATGGCCAAGATACAAGAAGAGAAGGCCACAATACAAGAAGAGAAGGCCACGATACAAGAAAAGGAGAGAAAAATGATCGTTTACTTGTATAGCATCACACATCTATCTGCCGAAGAAATAGCAAAAGTACTAGGATTTGACCTTACTTATGTCGAATCTGTTTTGGCTGATTTACCACCAGAAAATAGTGAGCGTTAATAATCGGTATTACTTTCTTCGGCAAACTTTGATATCCCTACTTCGATAAATGAAAGTTTTCACGGTGTTACGTTTAAGAAAGACCACGGTAATAGCCAAATAGTAGCAGTTTGTCAGCATTTAGACAATCTCTAACACGCTTTAAACCTATTCCTTCCGTTTGTGTTTATAAACAATAATTTTCTAACACGATAAAACATGACAAAACGCCTGCTTATACGCCTTTGTACTTGGATAGTTATCTGTAACTGCCTTATGTTAGAAAATTTTGCTCATGGACAAACGGTTATTTTCACCGCTCGTTTGGGTACCAGCCCTCCCGACTATCTTTTCCAAATCGACTTGGCCTCTTGCACCTTTTGTCCCATATTGGAGATTCCTTTTGGCGTAGTCCAAGAAACGCTTGTACTTCCCAATGGTAATGTGGTGGTCAGCACACAATTGGGAAGCGTTTCTGTGTATGACCCACCCAACCCAAACCCAATTGCCACCGTTCCCAGCCCATTTTGGTTTGGATCACTCATCCATCCCAACGGGAACATATACGTTGTTGCGGGCGGCCAGCTCGGCACCTTCAATCCTACAACCAATACCGTAACGAATATTGGGCCGTTCCCGCCTCTTCTTCAACCCTATGATCTGTTCTTAGTCGGGAATAACATGTATGCCTTTTGCGAAACAATTGTAGGCGGAACAGCCGTCCGACAAGTGTATTTGGTCAATTTGACGAATCCTGCGGCGAGTACCTTAGTTTATCCCAACGTGCCCAATGCATTGTACACAGCGGCTACAGCAGCTTCGGGGCAAATTATTTCTACGGTTAGCATAGGTGCCAACGTTGATTTTGTGGAGTATAACTTCTCTAACAATACTTGGACGCCTATTTGTAACACCCCATTGACAAACATTCAGGGACTGAGCATACTACCGTCTGGTGTGCCTGTTCCGGCGTGCGTGTGTTTCCCTTCATCAGCGGGCACTCCAACAGTTACCTCGGCTAACGTCTGTGTACCCAATGCTTACACGGCCACATTCAATAATAATACTCAACTCGACCCCGACGACGCTGTTGGTTATATCCTCTTTGCAGACCCCGCCAACCCAATCGGGTCGGTTTTGGCACAAAATAACACCGGTGTTTTCCTCTTTGTACCACCATTAGTGGTGGGTACTACCTACTACGTTTCGAGGGTATTGGGCAATGCTGTCAATGGTCAAATCAACCTTAACGACCCTTGCCTTGACATTTCTCCTTCCATTGCTGTCACTTGGCGACCCAAACCCACCGTGATTGCTTTGGCATCCAGCAGTACAGATTTGTGCCCGGGCGATTGTATCACCATTACAGCCAATTTGAGCGGAACCCCTCCATTCTTTATCTATGGTCAGTTCCAACAGAATGGTACGGGTATAACGCCCCAAATCGTCAACTTTTCGCCGGCCGGTTCGGCCATCTACACCGTATGCGCACCTATAAATGCGCCTTCTGGGCCTATAAATTATGTCATTTGTGGGTTATTGGATCAGTTTTGTGAGAACAATTAAATTGAGTCGGGAGTGGGGTTCCAGCACGCTCACACCATCGCACATACGGATCTTGTATCCATATGGTCATGCAACAATACCTCGGTGTAAACGCAGTAACCATACACTAAAGGTTGTGTACAAAATGAAAATAATCCTTAAACGATAAACTTCTAATTCAGTTGAAATGACGTAATATGTGCCTTGACTACCTGCACCAACTCAATGTTAAAACCCTCATTCACAAATCGGCAATGTAACCGTCCGGCTATCTTTATTTACGACTACCAAGCCTTCAATTAGGTTGGGCAAACAATTGAAATGTGTGTACAGTTTTTTTAGCGATTTGGGCAACTTGGGCAGCCCTAGCAAATAGTTATCGATACAGATCAACTTTTCGAGGGTAGTTGGCAGTGCTGGCATCGTCTTCAGAGGGTTTCTACTACAAGCCAACTCGGTGAGCGCATCGGGTAATTTTGGCAAAATCGTCAGTTGGTTGTCTTGGCAATAAATCGAACTAAGGCTATTGGGTAAAGCAGGTAACGTAGTCAATAGATTTTCATTACACGACAATTCAGTGAGTGTGCTTGGTAAAGCAGGAAGGAAAGTTAACTGATTATTTGTACACACTAATACGGACAAAGTATTGGGCAAAGTAGGTAAAACGGTTAGTTTTGTAGTCGCACAAGAAAGTATTCTGAGCGATTCGGGCAAAGCGGGCAAGCTGCCCAAAGGATTGCCGTAACAATACAGTTCCTCTAATTTTTTGGGTAAAGAGGGTAGTTTTGTGATTGCATTGCTGCCGCAGTAAAGGACTTGGAGTGCTGTAAAAGCGTCAATACCTGTCAGGTCGGCGATACTTTTCCCGTTGAGTTCCAGTTTTGTCAACGACTGAGCCGGTACAAGTAATCTGTTTGTTTCGTTGATACAATCGGGGCATTGTTTCCGAATCGCTGCCGCAAAATTCACGTCCAAAATCACTTGTTTTAGTGGCTTTTTTGAAACTGAACTTGGCGTTACAACAACTTCTGCTGGGGTGACCGCTTCACCATTTTTCAAAGGTTGCAAAAGGAGCATGACTTCCTTTTTTTGCTTTTTTCCTTTTCGGTATTCGGTGCGTATCAAGGCAGCGTTGGGGAGTTGCACCATTATCGGCGCAATGGCGTTGTAATATTTTTTAAAATCTTTCTGTTCGGGATAGTCAATACGGGTGGGCATCCAATTGTTTTTTTTATCGTAAGTGGTGAACCAATCTTGATTGTTCTTGTGGTCCATGATGCAAAGCGTATTGCCGACAACAAAACAAGAATCATACGGCATGAGTCCTTCGGAATAAGGAGCGGCATTGCAATGAATATTTTCAATTGTCGCTACATTTTCAGTGCGAAAAGCACGGTCAATAGCCAGGATTTTGCACGAACCACGCTCTTTATCCTTGCCTTTGGGGTTATCGTAGCATTGTTTGTGCGTTAAAAAAATAGTTCCGTCGGCTGCGTGGAGTAAGCGTTTCTCCTGTTGCATATAACCGAAGTAACCCTTTTTGTGGGTAGTTGCGATGAGTTGTGCGCCATTTTTAACATCGTAATGATAAACTTGGTGTTTGTTACCGACATACAAATCGTCACCCACGGCTTCCATAAACAACAGATCGTTTTCCAGTTCTATTTCGGCCACCACATTGCCCACATGTCGGCGATTGAAACGGACTAAACTGACTTTTTTACTGTCTTTCGTGTCTTTAGTACTTGTAACCAGTGTATAAACTTCACCTTGCATCTCTACCAATTGATGGTGGAGTGGGGTGTAATCAAATGTACTAAAATCAACTACGTTTTGGACACCATATTTAGAATTGGGATTGTCTTTTCTATTGCTCAGCGGACTCGCAGAATAGATGTAGAGCATTTTCTTTTTGGTCTCCGACCGCGAGGAATAAACATAAACGCATGAATCGGTGACCGCAATATCGTTGGCGCTCGGGTTAAACATCAATTCAAGCCGTCTGTAATCACGTACATTGGGCGATTCATCGAGGTACAAAATATTGGCGACGGGTTTTTCATCTTCAACTATGACCAACGACCTGAAATCGGCGCTTGGTATCAAGCGAAACGTACCTACTAAGACTAATTTGCTGCCATTGGCATACATTTTTGACATTGAAACCTCTGTACCACAAAACGGCCACGCACCGTCTCCCCCGCGTTCACTCATGACCACTTCTACTGCGTCGGTGGCAGGATTGTATCGAAAAAGTTGGTAGTATTTGGCACTTTCGACAAACGAATTGAAATAAATAAATTTATCCGTAGCCGCCAAATAACAGGATCCGTAGAGCGGGACGTTTGTCAGAATTTTTGTATTTGATCCGTCAAGCCCTACGACAGCAAGCGTCGAGACATTGGGTTGTACGGTTGTTGCGATATAGAAAATCTTGTCGCCCATCACAACGGCATTCTTGCGGTTGCTGCCCGCCTGAACATTGAGCAATGGTTTGTCTTCTGCAATTGGAGTGAATTTTTGAGCAAAAAGTGCAGCGATGCAGGATAATGTCAGCAAAAACGTGGATATAAACTTCATTTTAAACATAGATTACTTAATTATAACTTAATACTTTGGAATTGTTGGGAAATTTTACTATATTAACCATTAAAACTATTCACTAAAAATAAATTAATGAGGAAGTCCAAGCGTCCAAAATCTTTATCGCATCCCAAACACCGTTTTCCGATGTTTCAATCCCCACTGAACAATGGTTGAAATTAAATCTTTGATGGGCATACCATGTTCCGTAAGCCTGTATTCGATGATGATAGGTGTCTCTTGAATCATTTTTCGTTCCACCATTTTTATATCTTCCAAATACCGCAACTCTTTTGTCAAAGTAGAAGAAGTGATGTTATTCAAAACGATTTTGAGTTCATTGAACCGCTTTGGGGCATCGCACAAATGAGCAAGAATTTGCCCACGCCATTTACCGCCCAAAATATCTAAAACATCGGCTACAACCTTGATGCCTTGTTGTTTGCTCTTGATTTCCATATTAAGTATCTTAAAAAATACCTATTTTTTTTAACTACTAAGTAGCAAAGTTATACTTAATTCTGCACCTTTGTAACATTATTTGCAAATAGCAGTATTATCCAGCCTATTACAAAAATATTTTTGATGAAAAATTGTAAAGAAGCGTACCTGTTTGCAAAAAAAGGCGGTACTTTGAGCAAAATCGTTTTTTAAATAAATACATAAAACTATGCTCATAGGTAAAAAAATACCTTTAGAATGGATTTGGTTCTTTGGTAAAAAGAACATCATTATTACTGCGATATTGAGTTCAATTGTGGTCATAATTTACCACCACTTTGACCTTAAATTTATTGCTATTCCATTTTTACCCGTATCCACTATTGGTGTAGCGGTAGCATTTTACGTAGGTTTTAAAAACAACCAAGCGTATGATAGGCTTTGGGAGGCAAGGCGTTTGTGGGGCGGTTTTACCAATACGAGCAGAACGTTGGCAGCATCTTTTATTTCCTTAATAAAGGACAAAGAGATACAAAAAGACTTTCTCACACGTCATATTGTGTACATCAATATTGTGCGCTTGCAACTACGGAAAACCATTCCTTGGGCAACGAATAATGAAGATTATCACCGAAAAGCCATTTCGGAAGCCGAAGAAATCAAGGAATTTGACCACGCAATTGTGGAATTGTTTGATCGTTTCAACAAAAAAGAGATTTATGAAAGGGTCAAGCACAATGGAAATATCGCCAATCAAGCCTTGCGCTACCAATTTGAGGTGCTGACCAAATTGAAACGGGACAAACTCCTCGATGATTTTGAGCACAGCGATTTGACCAAATTATTGGGTGAACTCTATAACCTGCAAGGCGGCTGTGAACGCATCAAAACAACGCCTTTGTTCAGACAATATAGTTTGTTCAGCCGAATTTTTGTCAAATTATTCATTTTTTTATTGCCCTTTGCTTTGCTGACCGAAATGAGCAAATTTAGTGCTTACGGTATATGGTTGGTTATCCCATTTTCGGTGCTGGTTTCATGGGTTTTTATGACAATGGAACAAATCGGAGAATCGAGCGAAAATCCTTTTGACAATGGTACAAGCGACACACCCATGTCCGCTATTTGCCGTAATATCGAAATTGATATATTGGAAATGTTGGGTGAACCCAATCTTCCGCCTAAAATAGAACCATTTAATAATACTTTACTGTGATTACGAAACATTTTCTCGTTAGACAGCGCACTAACGAGAAAATGGCGTATTTGTGCTAAACCTGCCACCGCAGTAGGTTTATTCCTTAAACAAAACGAAGGATTTGTAGCCACTTGGACTAGGAGGCTCGTTCCCATATACCTGCTGTTGCCCAAATTGCAGTAATTTGCCACTCAATCCTGTCTCTGTTGCTAAAAAACGCGCTGATGGGCCATACACTGAAGAATCGGCTGCTGATTCAGGAATAACAAGCCTACCAGCCCCATTGATATATGCGTTCCGATTTATTTCTTTTAACCAAACCCCATCGGTTGTTCCATCCAAAGGCTCAATCGTAAACGTAATGGTATTTCCATATCCAAAGGCATTCGTAGAAAAACCAGCATATTTGCCCGTATAATCGCTACGAGTAAGGGGCAATACGCTTGGAATTCCATTAAAATACGTGTCTGAATAGTTGCTGCTACTAGAATTGTCGATGGCAACCTTTTGAAAGGTGGCTGACAAATTACCTCCATTTACAGAGACAACTCCCGTGCCAAGCGCATCTACTTCATACGGATAGCCCATGCTTGTCCATTTCGTAACAGTTGTACGAAATGGCAGAATATGAGCCTCCATAGTACTGATCGGCAATAGTTTCATGTTACCCAAGCGTAAGGTATCATTCAAGATCATCAGCTGATAATTATCTAGATCGTATTTCAAACCATAATTTGTCCCATTGCCTCGGATGGTATAGTATAACCCCTTATCGGCTGTAAATACCGAGGCTGGTAGATAGACACTTGGAGGCGGCGGCGGCGGCGGATTAACAACCACGGTTGTATCTATTGGCTCTTCATCTATGGGGGCCTCAACTATAGGTTCTTCAAAGTGGGCAGTTGCTCTAGTACAAGCAAAAGTGGTAATGACGATTGCGATGATACCTAATAATTGTTTGATTTCCATTTTGTTACTTTTTATGTTTGATGTGGTTGTGAATTGTGCTATATTTTTGCAAAACTTGGCCGTAAATACAAAAATGAGGTAAACGTAGTATTAGCGTAAAAATTGGATAAATGGTTATTATTTATCTTAATTGTAGAAAAATCAGGAGTGTGAACTTAGTACAGATCTTTTTGGCATATTGAGTTTACTGAAGTACATTTGCAACGAAAGTTGCTCAAAACACGATTCCAGCATACACAACGTATATGCGCCTAAAACCAACCTGCAAAACGAGATAAAATGTTCACAATGCGCGCTCTGCAACAAGAAATTTAAAAAAAACTTAGAAAAAAATGAGTAAAGTAGTTTTGATAGGATTGGTAATGACAATACTTAGTTGTTATCCAAATAAAGAAAATGTCATTTATCCGTTAACCAAACGTGACTTACTGCTCTTTCTAAACAGTAAGGATTGGACGTTATATCAAATTTGTGTAAACGGAAACTGTAAAGAAATGACTGATGAGGATACACCCACATTTGGGATTGATACAGAAAAAGTATTTACCAACTACTGCACAAGTGAAAAAGGAGACTTCTATATTATTGGGAAATATTGTTGGATATTTGACCCCGAAACTTATGAAATGTACACAACAATTCTCAGCTGCCCTGATTATTTTAGTATCTCTAAATTTGGTAAAAATGGGAAAGAAACAAAAATCAAATTATGCACACAAAATGGTTATTATTCGGGAACCTTAAAAATAATAGATGCAACAACTATCCAAATTATTACGAACGAACCTGAAAATGAAGGTCAACAAGTAATCCAAGTTTATAAGAAGAAATATGAAGCACCTAAACATTTACCAAAACCATAGATCAAATACAATAACAGGTATGGGGAGATCATCAAGATGCTATAAGAAAAACATATTATAAATCACAAAACATTGATTACAAACAATTTATAATTAAAGATAAAATTTACTTCCAAAAAAAATAATGACTTTGAAGAAATTGCACTAATTTTGTAAAAAGTTCATCAGGAAAATATAAACTACAATATAAACTGATTCAATATGACAACGACATTAAGGGTAAATCTTAGGGATATCAACCTTCAGTTTCTCAAGGACTTGGAGGAAAAAGCAGGTGCTTCTGCTCAGGTAGAAATCCGAGTAGAGAGTAGCAAGCATGGCGAAGGTTTGTTCACAGAAGAACAATTTTGGCAAATCATCGAGCTGTTTGACTGGAAACAAAAAAAACGTGCCGACATTATACAACCCGCTGTAACTAAATTGTCAGCAATGCCGATTTCTGCCATTTATCTGTTCGAAGACTTCTTATCTGAAAAATTGTTCCATATTGACACCAAAGAGCATGCAAAAGCGTATATGAATCAGCAGACTGATGATTATTTTTCAGTAGATGATTTTTTATATGTGCGATGTGCGGTGGTAGCCGAAGGTAGAGCATATTATGAGAAAATAAAAAACAATCCATCTGAACTATCGGCGGATATTGATTTTGAGCATATACTATCAGTAGCTGCCGATGCTTATAATAACAAGACAGGCCGAATTTTTGAGTACTCGCCCCTTTATAACTATGAAACTAAAAGCAATACGGAGAAGTGGTAACAAAATATATCTATGGCACACAAAAATTCTTATGAAAATGAGGAATTGCACCACCTGTATGAGATCATAGATCGAGGCAAAGACGACGATGTTTTCAAATATGGAATATGCTGCAAGCCTATTGATGAAGATGGAACGTCAAGTCGTATGCGGGAACAGGTGAATAGCCTAAATCGAATAGACAAATGGTTGCGTTTTTTTGCACGAATAATTATTCACGAAATTCCCGGAAAAAGAGAGGCAAGAAGATTTGAAAAGCAATACATAAAAGATTATATAGAGAAAAACGGAGAACGTCCAAGAGGTAATCCTAACGATTGATAAAAACTAAACTGATCAAACACAACAACGCCACGCTTGGCGCAACCTTCGATAAACTCAGTAACCATACTTCAGTAAATAAAGAGAGGCTGTCCAATAACGACTTTAATATTTAGCGTTTAGAATTGAAAAAATAACATAATATTATTTTTAAATTCTAAACGCTAAATCCCCCTTACCCCACCTTAGGTTTCAGCAACTTATACACCACCGGCGTAATAATCCGCGACAAAAGTGTAGAAGAAATCAAACCGCCGATCAAAACCCAAGCCAAAGGTGAATATAATGGATTGGATTCTATCGCAATGGGTATCAAACCTCCAATGGCCGTCAGAGAGGTCAGTAAAATAGGCACAAAACGAATCTCACCTGCTTCTTGTATCGCTTCATCCAAACCACGACCTTCCAAACGGAGTTGATTGGTAAAATCGACGAGCAGAATGGAGTTTTTTACTTCAATACCGATCAAAGCAATCAAACCCACCGCCACTGTAAACGAAAATGGATAACCCGTAATCAACAAGGCCAAAATAGCGCCAATAATACCCAGCGGAATCACCGATAACACCACCAAAGTACTGCGCATCGTTTTAAATTCTAATACCAATACCGCTAACAATCCAAATATAGTGACCACAATAATCGTCCCCATGCCTCCAAATGAACGCTCTGCACTTTCCGCTTCACCCGCTACCACGTAAGAATATCCAGGTGGCGGCGGCATTTCGGCTAGTTTTTTGCGCATTTCGGTGATGATTTTCGCAGGGTAATTGCCTGTTTCCACAAATGCCGATACCGCTGTAAAACGATCTTTATTATAATGCTGTATAAAATTAGGCGCAGGCTTAAATTCAATATCCGCAATCTGGCTCAAAGGCACTGAAAAACCCGCTAAACTATTGACATACAACTGGTCAAACACACTGAGATCGGGGCGTTTTGTCGTCTTTGGAATACTCACCACTATATTGTATTGCAACGCATCGGCATCGGCGGTAAACGAGCCCATATTGAGGCCTGCAATAGCAAGGCGTACCATCCTGTCGGCTTCTGCTACGGGAATGCCCATAGAAACGGCCTTATCTTTGTTGATTTTGACCGATAAATCGGTGTTTACCGTTGCAATTGGATTGTCGATATAAATAGTGCCTTCCAAATTTTCGACCATGGTCTCTACTCTACCCGCAATTTGGCGCAAAGAATCGAGGTTTTCACCAATAACCCGTACCACGATAGGTGCTTCGATGGGCGGCCCTTGCTCAAAGTTTTTGACAGTAATAACGGCTCCTGGAACATTATCGAGTTGGTGGCGGAGTTCATCAATCAACGCCAATTTGACCGGCGGCGGTGTTTTTTCCTGTATTTGAACAAAAATTTGGCCATAATCCGAACGCTCAATTTCTCGGATCACATTATAATAAACCCTCGGATTACCGCGCCCTACATTGGAGGCGTATTTGATGATTTTTGCGGGCTCACCTCCACCCGGATATACTACGCCGGGGAGATTATTAGGATCCGAAAACCGCGAATTGCGCATCCCAAAATCCTGGATATTAAGCCCCGGAACGGTATAGGTTTGCAACACCGAATCCACTTGTTTCATCACGCGTTGGGTCGCTTCAATATTGGTACCAGCCGCCATTTCTATATCAATATAAAACATGGGGCGCTCACTGGCTGGAAAGACCGCAAAACCAGCACGTCCGGCCAAACTAACTACCCCAGCAAAGATCACTGCTGCTACGCCAAGTGTTGTCCAAGGATTGCGCAAACCTACATGCAACAAACGCGCATAACTGACTGATATTAACCATTTTAAACCGCGTAAAATAATGTTTCCCTCCGGATTGTGGTGCTCTGCTAAAATACGACTTCCCAAAAATGGTACAATGGTAAGGGAGACAAAAAACGAGGCCAGTACTGTGGTAACCACCGCCATTGGAAGGCTTCGGATAAAATCGCCGGAGGCATCCGGTAGAAAAATTAAAGGCAAAAAGGCCAATATAAGCGTAGCCGTACAACCTACAACAGCCAAACCAATTTGCCTAGTGGCCAAAATCGCCGCATCTCGCCTGTTGTAGCCGTCGCGCAGCCAGCGTTCTATATTTTCGACTACCACAATGGAGTCATCCACAAGGATACCTAAAGCGATAATTAAGCCTACAATGGATAATTGGTTGAGCGAATAACCTAGTTTTTCCAAGGCAAACAAACCAATAGCAATGCTCAAAGGAATAGAAATCATGACAACAATAGCCGCCCGCCAACCCAAAGGTAATAGCGTAAGCAATACCAAAAGAATGGCAATACCAAAGTCTTTTGCAAAACGAGTGAGGCGCTTTTCCACTGAATCGCCTTGGTCAAATACCGTGACATAATCCATACTAGCCGGCAATGATGCTTTGAACTCGTCCACCGCTTTTTGCACTTGTTTGCTCACTTCGGTAATGTTTTGGCCGTCCTTCATCCGCGCCGTAACAAATACACTTCTTGCACCGTTGATCGAAGCGATATGGCGTTGGGTTTCGTATTCAAAATCGACTTGGGCAATATCTTTTAAATAGACAATTTTTGCGCCGTTGGCATTGACAATCGTATTCCGAATCTCTTCAATACCTTTATAATCACCACTGGTTTCCACAAAAAACTCGCGGTCTCCCACCGATAATGAACCACCTGGAATAGAAATATTTTCACTTTGCAATGCGCCCAAAATACGGCTCAGGGGAATCTGTTCCGAAGCCATTTTGGGTAAATTGAGGTTGATCCGCACTTCTTTTTTCGGAAAGCCCCAAGTATCGGCCGCTTTCAAACCCGTTATTTTTTCCAAACGCTCTTCAAATCTTTCGGAAGCAGCACGCAAATCGGAATAAGTTGCGTTTTCACTCACAATGGCGGCTTGTAAAATAGCTACATCCGAAGAGGTAAAACGTTGAATATTAATACGATAAATATCTTGTGGCAAATCAGGACGCACTGCATTGAACTCGCGCACCATTTCCTCATATTTGGTATCGGGATCTTGTCCGTGCTTGAACTCCAAGGTAAGCAGCATCATTCCATTAAAGGAAAAGGAGCGCATACGGTCTATATTTTCCAGCGCACCAAGCCGTTCTTCTACTTTTTTGGTGATTTTATCTTCAATCACCGCCGGGCCAGCACCGGGGTACACCACCGCAATATTAAAACCCGGGGGCGTAAATTTTGGATCTTCGGCACGTGGCATATTGATCAACGAACCGGCGCCTAATACCATTACCGCTAAAAAAACGATAAACGTAAACTGGCTATTTTTTACTGAAAACTCTGCAATCTTCATCTTTTTTAGATTTGGGGCTAGTTTACGATTTTTACTTTCTTTTTGGCATTCAAATAAGGCGCACCAGAGGTAACAACGCGCTGCGCCTGTTCGAGGCCACTCGCAATAACTGCTTGATTACCATCCAAAAATGCAATAGTTACGGGTACTTTTTTTACGGTTGTTTCATCGGATTCAACGGTAAATACAAAAGCCGTTTTTGCATCTCCTTCTACAATGGCTTCGATAGGTACTACGGCATAATTGCGCTGTTGTTGCGCTTTAATGTCCACCTGCGCAAAAAGCCCGGGCGCAAAGCGTTTGCCTTGTGGGCTCACTTTTATTTCAATCGGGTACAAGCCGTTGGAGGGATCTGCGGAGGCTGGCAGATCAGAGATTGTTCCTTTAAAAGTGGTTTCAGAATAGGCATCAAAATGGACATCTGCTGCTTGGCCTTTGCTGAGGCGCGCCCAATCGCGGTCACTCACATCTACTTTTACGACCCAATCATTTTGGCCAGTTTCAAACAATACAAATAAAGGCATACCGGGGCCGGTCATTTCACCTTCATTCGCCAATTTTTTGATGATGGTACCACCGCGTACTGCCCGAATTTCGGAGTATTGCTTGTTAAAATTAGCAATACGCACTGTTTCTTTGGACACATCGCGGCCAGTAGTGGCATTTTGGAGCAATTCGAGGGTGGCACTGCTGTCTTTGTACAATCCTTCCACGCGGGCCAGGTCGCGCTCTGCTTTTACCAAGCCCTGTTCTGCTTGGTTGACCTGTGCTTCAATTTCGGTTTTGTCCAACACGGCCAATAATTGACCAGCACGAACCACGTCGCCTTCATCGACAAAAATTTTGCGGATGATACCGCCAGTTTTGAACGAAAGCCGCTGCTCCGAAGTGGAGGTAAGTGTTCCACTGGCATGAATGGGCAGTGCAATATTTTTGAAATTTACAGCGGCTACACTAACCGGCACTAAGTCTGAATTAGTCGTTGCTGTTGGAATGGGCGCTTTGTCTTTTTGGCCGCATGCGACCACAAAAAGGAGGGATAAAATAGATATATAACGCATATTGTGAGTGGGCTAAGTATTTACAGTTTTTTCAATTAATTATTAGTTGCTTGCAAAAGCCCTTGGTGTGCTTGCAATACGCTCAATTTGGCCAATACAGTTTGGAGTTGTGCTATGGTAACGCGGTTTTGGGCATTGCTCCATTCGAGGTGTAATGCTTGTCCGGCGCGGTATTTATTATTAATAATTTTAAAGGCATCTTCAGCGGCTTTTTGTCCTTTTTCTCTACTAATTACTGCATTTTTTGCACTTTGCAATTGATTCCAGCGGTCGGTTACTTGCAATGCTATTTGTTGTTGTACCTGTACAATCTGGTTATTGATTTTATCCGTATCAATCCGTGCTTGCTGGGTTTTACTGTTTTGCGCACCACCGTCGTAAATATTATAGGTAAGTCCAACACGTGCTAGGATATAGGCTTGATCTTTATTAAATTTATACCCAAATCCTTGAAAACCCGTTTCGCCACCAATATAAAGATCGGGTAATTTTTTATTGGCTTTATTCATATCTACAACGGTATTACTGATGGATTTTCCAGTTTGTAACACTTCAAATTCTTTGCGGTTACTAAGGGCGGTTTGGATGGCCTGTTCGCGTTCGTAATTGGGAATAGGTTGCTGTAATAACGTGGAGTCTATCTTAATGTCTGATTGTAAGTCCCTGTTAATCAAGAAATTAAAATAAGATTTAGCGGTATTTTGCTTTGTTTGCAAGTCGAATATTTCCTGTTCAGTGGTACTGATTTCGTAATCTGCATCGGCCAATATTTCGCGGGTAGCCACATTGTTTTTAACCAATGATTCGTTAAAACGGCGCAATTCTGTTTGGACAGATTTAGCATTTACCCACACCTTTTCGGCTTCTATTGCTTGTAAAAATTGTAGATAAGCCAATACGATGGTATAGCGCAATTCTTGCTCGTAAGCGGCTTTTTGGGCGGCTTGGTTGAGGGTCATCAACTCTTTAATTTGGCGGTTGTACTTTAGGTCGGTATTGTACAACGGGTAAGCAAATTTGAATTTTGTTTCCTGAAAATTATTGGGCAAAAACTGAATTTGCTGGTTTTCAACGGTAGGGAAACTATTGGTTTGGGTCAATTGATTTAATGTGGCATAAGCCGGATTCAGCAAATCACCAATGGGAAAGTCAAGTTTTCGACCACCTGCCGCAACAGTATAATTGGCTTCAAAATCCACCGTTGGATAAAAAAGAATTTTAGCCTGCCGAACGGCTTCCATGCTCTTTTTAATATCCAAGTCGTGTTGTTTCAGGGTTAAATTATTCGTCAAACCCATTTGTATATATTCCTCCAAAATAGCGGAATTTTGCCCAGTTGCTTGGCTTGAAAAATATAATATGTTTAATATCAGTAAAATATAAAAGCGCATATAGTTGAAAATTATAGTGCAAAGGACAGATAAATAAACGGGGTGGCATAATAGTTTCGGCTGAATGGTAGATTTTGAGGGATGAATAGTAGATTGTTTAAGTGAAGGCAACAAATGGAGGAATTGACGTGAAAAGTAAACCTTACAAACAAATTTAATTACTTTTGCGCTTGTATTAAGTATTGTATATTTGTAAAATGTCAATAGAATATCAAAATGATTATTAGAACAGTAAGACAACAAGAACTCCCATTTCTGAGAGAATTTTCAGAACTAACTTTCAGGTATGCATGGCAGGCGCAAAACGAACCGGTCGCTTTTGAGGCATATTGCCAAAAGACATTTTCATTAGAATACATAAAAAACGAAGTAAATCAACCCGACACGGCATTTTACTTTGCGGAATTAGAAGATCGTTTGGTAGGTTATATAAAAGTAAATCAAAACGTATTGCCCGATCATTGGGTCAATCAAACAGATCGTGCTACCCAACTCGAACGGATTTATGTTTGCCCTTTAACACAAAGCAGTGGTGTTGGGAAGGCACTCTTAAATTTTGTGGAACACATCGCCAAAGAGCACCAGCACAATTTTATATGGCTCACTGTTTGGCAGCAAGCAGCGCGCTCTATCGAGTTTTATCAAAAAAATGGTTTTGAAACCTGCGGTAGTAGTGATTTTTGGTTGGGTGATGAACACCAAACAGATTGGGTGATGCAAAAACAGGTATAATTTGTAGGGCTTTCTTATAAAAATTCTAGGTGCAGCGCACCGTAATATTTGTAGCAAAAATCGGTAAAATCAAGATTTAAGGTGCAGCGCACCGTAACATTAATTAGGGTTGTTGTGGTATGATAATCAATTAGTTACATCGCAACATCCCTATTCAATATTGCGGTGCGCTGCACCTTCAAAACGCGGATATCTCACCATTGCTACAAATATTACGGTGCGCTGCACCTTTTATAAAAAAGCACTGAGTATAATTATGAGTGGCTGTATCACAGTAATTTAACATTTAATGTTTAGCGTTTAACATTTAAAATTTGTCAATGTTAAATATTCAATGTTCAACTACATACAACACAGTCCCTATTTCATCCACTAGCAGTTCAGTCCTCCACACACCGAAAGGGTTTGGCCAGAAACATATTTACCCATATCCGATGCCAAATAAATACAAGCATTGGCGATATCTGCGCCCGAACCTAACCTGCCTAATGGAATGGATTTCAAATAGTTATCCTTTGTGCTTTCGTCCAAAACAGCGGTCATTTCTGTTTCAATAAAACCCGGAGCAATAGCATTGCAACGGATGCCACGCGAGCCATATTCTTTTGCAATAGACTTTGAAAAAGCAATAATACCCGCCTTGGATGCGGCATAATTCGCCTGACCTGCTTGCCCAAATACACCAACCACCGAACTCATATTGATCACACTACCCCCACCCGCTTTCATCAGGTGTTTGAGGGCATGTTTTGTCATGTTAAATACCGATTTGAGGTTCGTTTGGATCACATCGTCCCATTGTTGTTCGGTCATACGGAGCATCAACGTATCTTTTGTGATGCCCGCATTATTGACCAAAATATCGAGGCGGCCAAAATCGGCGACCACCTGAGTAATGAGTGCCAAGGCTTGGTCAAAATTGCCTGCATCACTTTGATAGGCGCGAACTTTATCGCCCAATTCCTGCGCCAATGCTTCCGAACGCGCCGCAGAGCCTTCAGAAACATAAGTAAATGCGACAAATGCACCTTGTGCCGCCAATCCACGTACGATGGCTTCTCCAATACCGCGCGCTCCGCCGGTAACAATGGCTACTTTTCCTTCTAGTAATGACATGTTGTTGATGTTTGTTAGTTAACTTTGCCGCGCAAATTTGAGTAATATTATAGACCTATTTGTAAAAAAATTAAAAATATTGAAATCTGACGCATATTCTGCACTCCGCATCCCCGATTTTAAGCGTTTTTTGTCGGCACGCCTCATCACCACCCTAGCCACGCAGATGATGTCGGTATCGGTCGGCTACCTGATGTACGAATTAACCCGCTCCCCTTTGATGCTCGGTTATATCGGTTTATCGGAAGCTATTCCGGCTATTAGTGTCAGTCTGATTGCGGGGCATTTGATCGATAAATACAACCGAAAAGTAATCATCGCCTGTTGTATTGGTCTTCTCCTTACCTGTGCTGCTGTGCTGTTGTTTTTGGTACATCAAATTGGTATTTTACCCAATCAAGTCTTGATATACAGCATTTTTGGGGTAGTTTTTCTGACAGGTATAGGTCGAGGTTTTGCTAGTCCGGCCAATTTTTCATTTTTACCACAATTGGTCAGCAAAGAAAACCTTTCCAACGCCATTGCATGGGGTAGCACCACGTGGTCGGTAGCCAGTATTACAGGCTTGGGATTGGGCGGTTTACTCTATGGTTATCTGGGGGTACAAACGACATTTATGGTGATCTGTACCTTGCTATTTATAGGTTTAATGTTTATGTTGAGTATCGGTTCGCGACCAGTTCCAATGACGAACACTACCGAAAAAGCGTGGACGCGGATCAAAGCAGGTTTGTCCTTTGTGTATGGCAACAAGTTGATATTTGCCGCCTGTGCCCTGGATTTATTTTCGGTATTATTTGGTGGAACCGTGGCTATTTTACCCGTTTTTGCTAAAGATATACTATTTGTGGGGCCGGAAGGATTGGGTTGGCTGCGCGCCTCTATGTCTATTGGGGCTATTGGGATGGGCTTTTTGATTGCGCACCGGAATATGGGCAAAAACGCAGGAAAAATAATGTTGGCGTGTATTGCTGGTTTTGGTATCTGTATGATAATGTTTGGATTATCGAAATATTTTTGGCTGTCTTTTGCTTGTTTATTGGTCGCTGGTATGCTGGATGAGGTCAGCGTTTTTGTGCGTTCATCATTGATCCAACACCAAACACCAGACCACATGAAAGGCCGCGTATCATCGGTCAATTCAATTTTTATCACTTCCTCCAACGAATTGGGGGCATTTGAAAGTGGATTAGCGGCAGAACTAATGGGTACAGTACCTTCGGTGGTATTTGGCGGCTGCATGACATTACTCATCGTACTCTTTACTTGGGTAAATGCGCCAAAATTGAGGGATTTAGATATAAATACAATTAAATAAATATGAAAAACGCAATTGTTATTGGAGCATCATCAGGCATTGGCTTGGAATTGGCTCGTTTGTTGGTCAAAGAAGGCTATACCACGTATATCACGGGGCGGCGCGAAGAAAAACTCAAAGATTTGCAGGCCGAAATGCCCGAAATGTACCGGATTAAGGTATTTGATATCACAGATTTGGAGGCTTCCAATGCAGCATTTGATGCGATGTGCGCCGATTTAGGCGAAGTAGATTTAGTCGTAGTCAACTCCGGCTGGGGCGATGTCAATAAAAAATTGGATTGGAACATTGAGCATATCGTGATTCAAACCAATGTAGTAGGCGCAGCCAATATGTGCGTACGCGCCATGCACGTTTTTTATAAACAAAACCGTGGACATTTGGTGGGTATTTCCTCTATTGCGTCGTTGATAGGTGGACGTTTAAATCCAGCCTACAATGCCTCTAAAGCCTTCTTATCCAATTATTTACACGGGTTGTATTTGACTGTCCAATCGCGCAAACAACCGATTACGGTCACCGATATACGCCCAGGTTTTGTAAAAACAGACCTTGTAAAAGGCGATAAAATATTTTGGATGCAGCCGGTTGAAAAAGCGGCGCGCCAAATTTTGGATGCCATAAAAAAGAAAAAAAGGATGGCTTATATCACCAAACGCTGGACGTTGTTCGGATGGTTGATGCGTTTTGTCTCGGGTTGGGCTTAATTGCGTTTAAAAAAAAGAAATTACCAACAAAAACACGACCAAATAGATCCAAAGTATATCCAAAAAATGCCAATATAGCGTCAATAACCGCAGTTTGAGGCGTTTTTCAGGATCAGAGAAATACACGAGTACCGACACCGGTTCTACCATTACTTTTTTGGCTGTTCTTAGGAAAAGGTAGATAAATGGCAACCCCGCCACTACGTGCATCAGGTGCACAAAAGAGATCACATACAAATACCCCGATGCCGTAGAAGAACCCAACCCTACGCTGTTCATCGTAAACAACCAATACCACGTCATGGCCTGTAATACCAAAAACACTAACGATAACCAAATCGTGTATTTAAGTAGATTTTGATACCCTTCTGTATCGTCATTGATATAGGCTTTTTTGGCCTGTATCATGGTATAACTACTGCTTAAAAGTACAACTGTATTAAGGATAAACATCGCTGGTACCGAAATCGTATCAATATTATTGGTAATTTTGGTATATGCGTAAGCAATGGTAAGTGCTAAAAATAACATACTCAGACCCAATAGCAGGATCATCAACATCACGTTGTTGGGGTGGAACATAAATTGCTGATCCTCGCGTTCTTGTGCAGTCATTACTCGTGGTATAATTTTACTGATGGATAGTTATACTTCGGCTCTGTAGGTTTTGTGCATGAAAATCGCATAGCATCCTATAAATCTGTGCACAAAACCTAACGACGATCAGTATATATTTTGACAATTGGATACTAAACCGCGTATATGGAAGGATTGTTTACGAACATGTAAAGACAAATTTATTTTGTGCGATGTTCATTAATAAGTCCGCAATTTTTATTTTAAATTCAATATTTCACTTTATATTTGCCTCCATATTTCACCTTTTTATCTTTCAATCCAATGAAAAAACTGTACCAGCCGATTTTAATACTAAGCCTACTGGCATTTACATTCCAGTTAAATGCTCAAGATCCACGATTTTCACAATTTTACGCATCTCCTTATACCCTTAATCCTGCATTGACGGGCGTTTTTAATGGCCAATGTAGGACGACAGTAAATTACCGCGACCAATGGAATAGCGTACTGAATTCAGTTCCTTTTCGCACTTATGCCGTTTCGGGCGAGTACCGCCGTGCTTTGGCCTCCGATGATTATGTAGCATTTGGGATAGGTGCACTCCACGATGATGTGGGTACGGCGCGTTACCAGCAAAATAAAGCCCATTTGGCCTTTTCTTTTTTGAAACAATTGTCGGGCGGGCGCAACCGCACTGAGCATTATCTTTCAGCAGGTGCGCAAGTAGGTTTTGGCCAAAATTCAATTGACTGGAGCCGTCTTTGGTTTAGCCGTCAATACGATGCCAATACAGAACAACCCGATTTGGGCGCTGGTAATGGCGAAACATTTGGCGCCGGGAATACGCCATTGTACCCTGATTTTAATGCCGGATTGTTGTGGTATATGATTTTCGATAACGGCGGTTTCTTTTACTTGGGCGGTTCAGCACACCACTTGACCGAGCCTAAAATTACTTTTATGCAAACCAACAATTCGGTACTTTACCGCCGTTGGTCGGGCCAAATTGGTGGGCAATTGCCTGTAAGTGAAGTACTTAGTATTTTGCCAGCAGTGCAAGTGATGAAACAAGGACCATCGTTTGAAACGGATTTGGGCTTTAATATCCGATATTCCAATAACGACCTCAACGAATTGGCCTTGCGGGCAGGCGCATTTACCCGTATCGGTAATCGCCTCAACAGAGGCATACAAGCAGATGCAGTTACTATCGTTACCATGCTCGAAATGAACCGATTTATGGTTGGTTTGAGTTATGATCTTACCGTGTCTTCCTTGAAACGCGCCAACAATGCCCGTGGCGCATTTGAAGTATCGCTTACTTATGTACATCCTGAGCACCGTCGCTCTAAAGTAACCTGTCCAAAGTTTTAATGGCCACCGTTCAACAGCGTATCATTTTTGGATTAAAAGTAAGGCAATTTCGACAGGAAAAAGGCTGGAATTTTGACGAATTAAGTCGTCAGTGCGGTATTTCAATTTCGTACCTCAACGAAATTGAAAAAGGTAAAAAATATCCCTTGGCTGAAAACCAAACCAAACTAGCTGATGCCCTAGGCGTAAGTCGGGAAACTTTGGTATCGCCGGTTTTGACCAAACAATATGGCCCATTGGGCGACTTGCTGCAAAGTAATTTTTTGAACGAACTCCCACTCGAACTTTTTGGTATCGAATTACAGCAAGTCGTAGAAATTATTGCTAAAGCACCCGATCGGGTCAATGCTTTTATCTCTGCACTGCTGGAAATTGCGCGAAACTATTCGCTCCGCGACGAAAACTTCTTCTTTGCTGCCTTACGCGCCTATCAGGAGCTCCACATGAACTACTTCGAGGATATCGAAGCAACAGCCGCTGCGTTTGTGGAGCGGCACCAAATAAATACAAAAGCCCCCGTTACTTATCCTGAAATAAAGCATGTACTCACCACCATATACGGCTATACCATTGAGGAGCAAGGACTAGCCAAGTACCCCGATTTGTTGGGTATGCGGTCTGTTTTTGTGCCTCGAAAAAAAACGTTATTGCTCAATCCAAAACTGACAGAGCAACAACGTACATTTCAATTGGCCAAGGAATTGGGCTTTAACGCACTCGCCCTCAAAGAGCGACCTTTGGCGAGTTCGATGATTCGTGTGACGAGTTTTGAGGAAACCCTTAATAATTACAAAGCAGGCTACTTTGCCGTAGCTATTTTGGTCAATCAAGATGTGTTTAAAGAAAAATTGAATCATTTTTTTGCGCAAAAGACGTGGGATGATACGTTCTTTTTATCCCTTTTGCAGCGTTTTGATGTGAGTCCCGCCGTATTATTTCAACGTTTCAATATTATTTCTTCGGGATTTGATATACGTAAAATATTCTTTTTCAGGACAATACACCGATTTAATACCAATAAATTTGAAATTGACAAGGAATTGCATTTGAACCGCCGCCACCAACCCCACTCCTCGGGGCTGGCCGAGCATTATTGCCGCCGTTGGCTTTCTATTGCCTTACTCAACGACCTTTCCGTGCAGCATTCCGGTGAGCAAAAAATCGTAGCAGGTATTCAACGTGCCACTTTTGCCGATTCTAACGAGGAATACCTTTGCGTGGCATTAGCGCAATCGGGATTCCCAACAGAAGATACAAATGTGAGCGTAATGCTTGGTATTTTGATCGACAATAACGCACGCAAAAGCATTGCATTTATGGACGATCCCGCTATT
Source organism: Chitinophagales bacterium (assembly GCA_043764095.1). Taxonomy (GTDB): domain Bacteria; phylum Bacteroidota; class Bacteroidia; order Chitinophagales; family Saprospiraceae; genus M3007. Next base: position 54,688 of record JAYUKX010000124.1, on the reverse strand, counting down.
CCAAGGACTAAGGTAAATGTGACGTGCGAACGTTGTGCCATCATGGATTGCAAAGAACGAAGCGCGCCGCCAGTCGCTATTATCCGACGGGAAGAACGGAAAAAAACATTGGATGCATTGAAAAAATTGGTTGGGTAGGTCTTTTATAACGCAGGAAATAACGCGCCATAGGCTACAGCACCAACAATACCACCCAAAATAGGTGCAACAACTGGTATCCAGGCATAGCCCCAATCAGAACCGCCTTTACCAGCAATGGGCAAGATCGCATGCGCAATGCGCGGACCTAAATCACGAGCAGGATTAATGGCATAACCCGTAGAACCGCCCAACGAAAGACCAATAGCCAAGATTAGTGCCCCAACCGCCATAGGATTTAAGCCCTCGGCAAATTTGTTAGCACCCAAAGCAGAAAGACCAAACATCAACACAAATGTGCCTATAAATTCTCCAATTAAATTACCTGTTGTATGCCGAATCGCTGGTGCTGTGGCAAATACCGCCAGTTTTGCGCCTTGGTCTTCCGTGCGTTCCCAATGTGGCAAATACTGTAACCAAACCAATACAGATCCAAGAATTGCACCGAGCATTTGGGCTGTGATATAAGGTGCTACATTGGCCCAATCAAACTTACCCGTAACGGCCAAAGCGATTGTAACTGCGGGGTTTAAGTGGGCACCACTCGCAGCACCCGCTACAAATACGCCCATAGTAACGGCCAAAGCCCAAGCAACGGTAATGACGAGCCAGCCTGCATTTTCGCTTTTTGAGCCGCGCAGTACTACACCAGCGACAACACCATTACCCAATAGGATAAGTAAGGCAGTTCCAATAAACTCTCCAATAAATGCATTCATAATTTAGTAAATAGTGATAAAGTGGTTAACGAATTGTGATAGGACTATGTAGTTTTTTATCGGATTTTTTCTTTAAAATGAGTGATTAGTGCTTTGTATTGGGCGATATGTTCAGATTTTTCTTCAGCAGTCCAGCCCAATTCTTCAGCCAATAATTGACCTACCCTTTCGGTGGCAGCCATTGTAGCATCCCAGTCCATAATTTCGAGGCGAATCCTGTGCGCAAAGAAATCGCGGATCGTACCAACCATTTCGTATCGAGCCGTATAAACCACCTCGGCTTCAATGAAAGGATAAGCCGCTGAAATACGCGCGCCCAATGACGGGTGCATTTCAATAATTTCGACCACAAAAGGCCAATTTGTACCATAATTCAGGTTCAAATGCACACAAATATCTTGATCCAAACCTATTTTTGCCTGTATAATTTGCCAATCATCCTTTATAAATCCTTCTCCGCCAACAAGTACATGTTGCTCTGTAGTACAGGACGTAGTAACGCCTAAATATTGGCAAATATCGTCTATGGCATCTTTGGCCATAAGCCGATAAGTAGTCCATTTACCTCCTAATAGACTAAATAAATTTGAAGTGGGGTCAAATTCGACTTCATGGTCACGGACAAGCCCTTTGGTTGATTTTCCATCTGAAATAATCAACGGCCTCAAACCACCAAAACCAGCCAAAACCATATCGGGACTTACATCCTTGTCTATATATGGACGCAATGTCTCCAATAAATAATCCACTTCTGAGCGTTCTAAAATGGGTTCTTCATCCCCGCCATGATAATCTTCATCCGTAGTACCCAACAGTAATTTATCCCCAAAAGGAATAGCAAAAACCACGCGACCATCGGGTGTTTTAGGTATCAATAGCGCTTCTTTACCACCGAGTACCTGCAATGGTAAAATGGCATGTACACCTTTAGATGGACGGATGCGTTTGGTCAGGCTCTTATTGGCAGCCAAACGGATATGATCGGCATACGGCCCTGTGCAATTAAGAAATACTTTCGCCTTAATGACGTGTAAAGCACTATTCAATTCGTCTTTTAGGTAGGCTGTAGTCAATTTTCCTTCACCATCTACGGCGAAAGAGATAACGCCTAAATGATTGATAACCAATGCACCGGCTTCATTTGCACTTTGCGCCAGCGCGAGCGCATAACGCGCATCGTCCAATTGACCATCATAATATAGGACAGCACTGTGCATTTTACGGCTAATGCCCGGAATGCGTTGTAGTACTGTTTTTTTGCTCAACCATTCGCTTTTGGGCAACGTATCTTTACTGGATGCAAACCAAGCATATATCTTGAGACCAATAGTAAAATATAACCCTTCGATCCAACTAAAGACCGGTGTTACCAAGGCCAATGGCCGCGACAGATGAGGCGCATTAGACAATACACTGTGGCGTTCTTCCAAGCCGTGTCTAACTTGTTTGAGTTGAGCAAAATCAAAATTTTTGAATGCTTGCTCCAGATAACGCACACCGCCATGTATCAATTTTGTACTGCGAGAAGAAGTGCCGGCTGCGAAATCTGATTTGTCCACCATCACTACTTTAAGCCCGCGTAGGGCTGCATCCAGCGCACACCCAGCACCCGATGCGCCTGCGCCTATAATACAGAGATCAAACTCTTCCTCCGATAAACGTGTTAATTGTTTAGAACGAATCATGCTTGTTGTTTTGTTTTTACTTGTTTTTAACGCTTTGCTAAAGTCCTTGCTGCCACCGCCATGCATCTGTTAAAGATTCTTCTAAGGTACGTTTTGCTTTCCAGTCCAGTTTTTGGGTCGATTTTGTGACATCAGCATAGATAGAAGGAATATCGCCCATACGGCGTTTGCCAATGGTATAAGGTAAAGACTTACCAGTTACTTTTTCAAAGGCTTTAATGATTTCTAAAACGCTGTTTCCTTGCCCTGTACCTACATTGATCTCATCAAAATGTGTAGGCAATGGAAGCCCAAACAAACGTTTTATCGCCGCGACATGCGCTTCTGCCAAGTCCATTACGTGAATATAGTCTCTAATACAAGAGCCATCCGGCGTATCGTAATCATTGCCATAAACGGTGAGTTCGGGACGGATACCAGCAGCCGTTTGAGTGACAAATGGAACGAGGTTATTCGGGGTACCTGATGGCAATTCACCAATTAGCCCTGTAGGATGCGCTCCAATAGGATTAAAATAACGCAATGCAATGATTTTCAAAGGGTTACCCGTTGAAACTAAATCCCTGAAAATTTCCTCACCAATCCGTTTGGTATTGCCATATACTGACATGGCAGGCTTGATCGGTGTATCTTCTGTTACCGGCAATTGGTCGGGATTGCCATATACAGTGCAAGAAGAGGAGAAAATAAGGTGTTGCACGCCAGCAGGGATCATTGTTTCCAATAATGCCAAAATTGAATCCAAGTTGTTCCGATAATATTTTAATGGATACGCCATGGATTCACCTACCGCTTTAAAAGCAGCAAAATGAATCACTCCATCTATTTTTTCAGTATCAAAAATAGCTTGTAAGGCGGTAGTATCGCAACAATTTTGGTCATAACAAGTAATTCGTTTGCCCGTAATTTTTTCTAACCTTTCCAATACCATTGGGTTAGAGTTAGAGAAATCGTCGATAATAACAGGGTTAAATCCTGCTTCGTGCAAAGCAACAACGGTATGGCTACCAATAAATCCGGCACCGCCTGTAACTAAAATATTCATAGATCGTCTAAATTATCAATTGAGGGCGAAATATCCGATAATTATTGGTAAATCTACCTAAGATTGTGGTTAAAAAATAAAGTATCTATCCTTTATTGCTCTTTATCTGCATAATTTCCATTTTTCCACATCTTTACCTCGGAAAAAGTCCCTTTTCTAAAACTATTTATATCGGATTGTTATTTTATTGTTTTCTCTTTACTTGACGACCAAGAAAGGTATTTTGTCCAAAAAAAATCAATAATAGTACATTGTCCCTATATTTGCGACGTTATTGTTGCTTATAAAAATGGCAACTCATTTTCAATTACAATATTTCTTGATGAAGAACTTAAAAAAATTCTATTTATTCGCACTCTTGGCTAGTGCCTTAACTTTTACAGGATGCTTAAATATACTGGAGGAAGTAGTTTTTAAAAAAGACGGTGGCGGCTCTTATTCCATGATAATGGACATGAGCGAGATGAAAAGTATGATGGACATGTTTAAAAATATGGCACCACCAAAAGAGGGCGATGCACCCGTTAAGGAAGGCGATGAAAAGGATATCAATACCGAAGATATTAAAACGCAGGAAAACCCTACGATCAAAACGGATGAAGATGTTGCACCAGCAGAAGAAGAGAATCCGGCAGATATGTCTAAGATGGGTGAGCAACTCACGGGTGGCGTAGCCAAATCACTCAAAGGCGTTTCTGGTATTTCAAATGTGGTGGAAATCAACGACACAGCCGCTTTCAAATTTGGTTATACTTTTGATTTTGTCAATGTAGAAGCACTTAATAAGGCGATCAAGATCATTAACAAAGAAAAATACGATGCCAAAGCCGAAGAAACCTTTAAATATAATGGAAAAAGCTTCGAGCGTTTGGGTGCTGCTAATATAGGGGAAGAACTCAAAAAAGCACTCAGCGAAGGCGATGAATCGGGTCAAATGGATATGATGAAGTCCTTTTTTACCGAAATGGCTTATACACAGGTCTATCGCTTCCCAGATCGTACGGTAAAAAAATCCAGCAATGATCTTTCCGAAATTTCCGACGGCGGACATACTTTGACCATCAAAATAAAGCCTTTTAGCGAGGACGAAAAGATGAAAAAAGCAGATGTCGCTACGGCGGTGAAATTAAAGTAAAAGAATTATTTGCGAGCGTCTCACTGTGAGATGGTCTAATTATTCCGCACAAAAGAACTTTTAACATTGTGCAATTATGGAAAAAAAATGGCAACTATCCAGCCGCTCCCAAATTCCGGTAGGGAATTTTAAGGCGGCTGGATAGTTACAAAAAATGCAATCAAAAAAAGTAAGGATACCTTGAAATAATATACTGTGCGTAGTTAGATTTTGTGTGTAAATATATGCGGTTTTCATGCACAAAACCTGCAAATCCAAAGTATTTTAATAAAAAAAGACTGGTTTGAGAGATTTCTATTTTTTTTGAAATCAAAGCAATAATGATATTTATAATCAATGTATTATGAGTATTAATATAATTTATGTGTTGTTGTGCTTGTTTTTTACTTTCTTGTAACAAATTGAACCCTATCTTTCGCTTATTTTATAATTCATATTTTTACATTTATAAAACAGTCAATACATGAAATACATTCAATTTACATTATTATTTTTTCCCGTTTTTTTAGTTGCTCAAAATGATACTTGGAAAAATTATTCAACATCCACTATGATCAACGAAATAGCATATCATGGAACGGATACTTGGATTGCAACTGATGGGGGTGTTGTACAATATAACACAATTACTGCCGAAACCAATTTTTATAATCGAGCAAATTCAGCATTACCTTTCAATAATATTACAAGTATAGCTATTGATCAAAATGGCACACGTTGGCTCGGTACCTATGTGGGGCTGGTGCGATGGGACGGAAATGACATGACCTATATTACGCCCAACCAACCAGTTCGTATTCGAAAACTAGGGTTGGATAAAGACGGCTTTATTTGGATGCATATTGATTACGCTCAAACGCCCTTAGCTAGTTATCATCCCAGCACAGGCTGGAAGGTGTATAATATCAGTACTTTGCTTGGCAATGACCAAGTTTTAAGAGAAATACAAGTTAATCCAAACCTTAGTGGTGTGTATTTCTATACCTCCAAAAGTAATATCAGCCGTTTTTATCATTACAATGGCCTCAATTTATCTGCTACCGATGCTCCGGTTGACCCCAACGAGCCGTCGCAAAGCCTGGATATTTCTACATGGGAAATAGATGCCGAGGGTAGTTTTTGGTTTTTAGACGACAATAAATTATACCATAAATCTGCTACGGATTGGGACGTAGAGACCACTCCAATATGGGCGGATGAAATGGTATTTGATATGGATAATAAAATTTTGATAGGGAACGATCAAAATAAGCTTTTTCGTAGGGAATCCCAAGGCCAATATACAGATATGAATATGGCTTCTACTGCATTAGGATATAATTTTCAATTTTCGGTGAGCCCTACCAATGAACTGTGGATATTAAATGGAGGAAAATTGCTGAAAAGAAATAATCAAGCATGGATTCCTGTAAGAACGAGTGCCTTCGATATCCCCAACAATCAAGTGGTGGAATTGATGGTAACTGGCCAACAAAAAATATGGGGTGCATTTGATCATAATCTTTTGGGGAGTTCTAATGGTGAAACCTTTATTAGTTCCTTTGAAAATCAAACTTGGAAATTTAATAAATATGATGGTTATATCAATGGCGCACGAGATATGGCAAAGGACAAGAATGATCGTGTATTGGTGGCTAACTGGAGTCATTTGAGCATTTACGATGGAAGTTGGAAAGATATAAATGCTGTTAATTATCCGTACGATCCTATCATCGGTGTGGCATGCCAATCGGGAACGGATCAAATTTGGGTAGGAGGATTTGATTATATTGGTAAAATAGAAAACGATACTTATCAGCAAATACCCTTGCCTTCTGGTGGCAATGCAGAGAAAATAGCTGTGGATCATAATGGTTGGGTGTGGATCAGGAACTATGAATCAGGTACGGGTAATCTTGGACTGGCATACTACAACGGCACTGAATGGCATTTCGTGGCGCGATCGGCACTTGCATATGAAAATGAAACAGATATTATTCGAGATTTTTCGATCGCACCGGATGGGAAGTTATTTGTAGTTGGGGTTTTTGATATTGTGTTTTTTGATGGTGTTTCTTGGCAGAATGCCCATATACCGCCCTATTTTGGGGAATTTGAGGCAATTGCCTTCGATGGTGCCGATCACTTTTGGGTGGCCACTTCTAGTTTTAATTGTTTTGACGTTCCTATTCCTGATTTCGGACTATTTGAGTCGGATCATGGCATTATTCAGCATTATAAATTCAAGGACTATCCGCTTCCTCATTCAAATATTAGTGCGCTTGCGGTGGATGGTTATCATAATGTATGGATTGGTTGTGACCAAGGTGGAATTGCTGTATATAATAAAGATGGTGTGATCGTAGGAACAGAATCCCCTGTGCAGTTGCTCAATAAAACGACGGCAATAGCTTATCCAAACCCAACACATGGAAATACTACGCTAGAATTTGATGTGCTGGAACGATCCGATATTCAGTTGCGTGTTTTTGATAATCTTGGGAGACAGGTTGTAGAGCGTGTACTCCAGCAGGTCGAACCTAATCATTTTCAATGGGTACTTGAAAAATCGAAAATTGGCACAGGTTGCTTTTATTGGAGCATTACCACAAGTTCGGGGCAACAAACGGGTAAGATCGTATTTATAGATTAGTAAGGCGTAACAGTGTTTTTGTACACTATTTCTTCAAAACCAAACGCTTCACCTCCTCTACAATTTCGCTATAAGCCTGTTCTTCATTGGCAAAATCTGTTACAGTTCTGTTCAGCGAAGGCAAAGCGCGTAATTTTTCTAAACCGGTGCCTTCCAAATCGGCTTTATCTATGCGAATAGGGACTACTTTTTTGCCTTTTTCCAAGGCCGATAGGGTAGTGGTGAGCCAAATAGCATTTTGATTGAAAATATTAGACGAAATCAACAGGAGTAAATAATCGGCATATTGTACGGCAACTTCGGCAGCGGCCAAGGTTTCCACGCCGCCAATCGTCTGATGTACATTATAGACCTCAATCGTTTTTCGCATCTTTAACACCGTCAAGTGTTTGTTCAATTGCTCTGCCCTCGCTTCATCCTGTTCGTCGTAAAATATTGCAAATTTAGTATTGGGCAGATCTGTAAAAGGATTGGGGATCGGCTGTTGTATAGGAGGCAAGGAGGTCTTCTGTTTTTCGCGCAAAGTAGCTGTAATGGTCAACAATGCTAATCGGGTTTTGGAGGCAGCCACAACAAAGCCCTCACGTGTTAAAATTTCTAGGATTTCGTAATCCCGTTTGGCACTCAAATAATTGGCCGAAAGATTACGCACTTCAGCACCATTACCAACGCGGTATTTCAGATCAAAATCGAGCAGTTGCTGTACAGCCTGCTCGATTTTGTCTGTTTGTATCAAGTCCTCAATAGTACTAATGAGTGAATGGGTTTCTTCCACAATATTTTAGGCAAATAGATTATATCACGCGATTATGCCAACTTTTTCCAAGTGGTGTTAACCATTTTTCTTTCATTTCTGACAGGTTTGCAGCGAGTGAATTGACCATCAATGTATCGGCTGTCACTGTGCCAGCTGCTTTTAATGGAGCAAATTCGTCGCGGGCATTGAATACAATTTGCCCCATTTCATTCACCCATCCAAAACGCATCCGATCAAAAAAATCGACACCCAGTGCTTCGCTTTGTTGTTCTAAAAAATGCACTGATTTATCAATGGAGCAACCACTTGCCCCCGCCTGAGATTCATCTACCACCAATATAATCATTTGATTGGCAAATACTTCCGCAGTAGCCTTGAGTGCAGCGTTGTGTGCTGTCCAGTGTTGTACAAATCGTTGTAGTTCAGGCAACAGTTGCGTTTGTTCTGCGTCGGTTAAAGGGCGGGCAGTAGTATAAATCCAAACCCTGGAGGCGGGCGATAATTGTGGCATTTCGGCCACAGCAGCAAACAACGAATCGTTTTTCATTAGGACAAACGGAACGAAGAAGCACCCAGCAAGCCTTTATCGCAGTAAATGGCTACTACATAGTTGCCTGCTTTTAGTTTATCTTCTAGTTTATAGTTAAACACCATGCGTTGCGTGTTCATCAAAACGGTTTGTTTGCTCTGAATCGCAATAATCTCGATGGGGCCAGTTGGCGTAGATATCGTTTTCTTTGTTGGATTAACGGCTGCTATTGGATTACCTTTTTCGTCTGTAACGACGAAATAGAGCGTTTGTCCACCTTGGTATTGCTGTGGTACGTCCACCAGATCAAAGCTCACTTGCAGATCGCGTGCGCGACGAGCCTTGCCGGTAGTTTTGTTTTTGCGCAATAATTCAACTTTAAAAGAAGTCGCTTTAAATGCAGCCGACTGTGTTTTTTGGATTTGGGCTTTTAGTTCTTCTGCGAGGTTAGACACTTCACCAGCGAGTTGGGTCTTATCTGTTTTGAGTTGCGACACTTCCTCTGTGAGGCGTACATTTTCGCCTTTAAGTTGCGCATTTTCGGCTTTTAAGACGTTAATGATGGTCTCCATTTCAGATTTAGTCTTATTCAAGTCGGCTACTTGAGCGCGCAATGCTGCGAGGTCGTTGGTATTTTGTACCGTAATTTGCTTAATTTGTGCTTCTTTTTGCTGTACCATTTGCGCGGTACTGGCTATTTTGCTGGTCAGGCTTTCATTTTCAGTACGCAAACCTGCATAAGCATTAGACAAGCTGTCCAATGATTTGCCGATTCGTTCTTTTTCGAGATTAAGATTTTTTACTTCCATTGCCTGCTTTTCTTTTTCGATCAGCATGGTTTGGTTTTTCTGCCAAAGGAAATAGCCAAGTCCGCCAGAAAGCAGTAAAAGAATACCAATAATAATTCCATAAAGGCCGGAATTGTTATTCGTCTGTTGTTCGCTCATGAGTGCAATAATTTTAATGTTATAAAAGAGTATTTAATCAGAAGGACTATTTTTACGGGCTTTTTTCTGTTCGTTATTGCTATCGTAAATGCAATATTGGTCGTATTTAACGCGGTCTTTAGTGGCCCAAACGTCTTTGCCAATATCGCATATAGAAACTAATTCTGCGTATATTTTATTGCCTTGTTCCATCCGCCTTTCAACAGCAATATCGCGGTCGTGGAGGCGATCCTGTTGAATATTGAGGGCGGTTTCGAAGGTAGAGCAAGCATCGGTGACCCTTTGAAGGATCTGTTCGTTCATACCTACTTCGGCCAGAAAATCAATTTGAGCCCTTGCTACCCGCACTACTCGCCTTCCGCAAAACAAAAGTTGTGGATCCGACATATCACCTAGTTTGGAAGTGCCAAATTTTCGGTAACGTCCAGTTTTGTCGTGAAATTTGAGCGCAACCCTTGTCATAACACCTCTTATAGCAGTACGCAATGATTCGGCGGCTAGGCTTTTCTTTTCTGTACTGACCATTTGTTCACCCACCATTTCGTCGTCATCGGGTAGTTTTTGAAAAAGATCGCACATTGTTTTGAAGGTTTTCAGTCGTTCTAGGGTAAACCCATATTGCTTAAACTCCTCTACATCGCGATGAGCCAAACGAATAGCCTCCATGCACCACTGGTATAAGTCTGCATCTTGCGTATTATAGTTCCTATTTAGATGCTGTTTTTTCATTCAACAAAATGTATCGGCTTAAAATGTTGATTAGCAAAATTAATGCCACAAAGATAGTATTCTTTATTTGGTTTAATAAAATAAAAAACAAAAATTATTTTATATTTTACCTTTCCAGAATTTTCTTATCAATAATTAGCAAAAAATAAAAAAAGTACAACTTTTGAACAAAAAAACGCGTTTATAAATTGTACATTTGTTCCTCAAGTTCATTTTTCGGGTCAGTGTTGGGTTACATTCCTCATAAAATGTGCGCTCCATTATACTTTTTTCCAACAGGTAAAGTCCCTTTTATTTATAGCATATTTTCAAATTTTTCAATATTTTCATTTATGAAAAAAACATTCCTTTTAGTCGCCGTTACCTTTAGTGTAGGTTTTTCGGCGCTCATCACGTCTTGTGGTACTGATCCAGCATTGGACTGCAGCACCTACAATTCTACTTACAACACCAATATGAAAGCGATCATCGACGCAAAATGCGTTACCTGCCACAAAACGGGCGGTGCTGCGGAGTCGGTGGGCATTTATTCCACTTATGCTTTGATGAAACCCAATTTTTCAAAGGCTTGGGATGAAATTGACGCGGGTCGTATGCCGCAAAGTGGTAGCCCTAAATTGACCGATAAAGAGAAAGAAGCATTTGAGTGCTGGAAAAACGGTGGGTTTAAGGAGTAAGAGGCGTGCGTGCTAGAAGCACTTGAACATTTAAAATTTAGCGTTGAATATTTAACATTAAAAAAAATTAATTATTGTTTTTTAATGTTAAACGCTAAATTTTAAATGTTCAATTTTAAATTATTTTAGAGCCTGCGTTAGGCAAAGCACCTACATTTTCAAAAAACAACCCACTTTCCCCGCAATTTCCCAATAATACACCCCGCCCGGTAATTGCCCTATTTCCACCTGAAATATACCCGCATTCGTGACTGGCACTTGAAGCACCGGACGACCATGTACATCCATCATCCGAAATAAGGTATTCGGCGGCATAGTACCGTGTTCGACCCAAAGTAGTTGCGTAGCGGGATTAGGCCATGTTCTCACGCGTACCTGCGTGGGTGCGTAAGTCCCTACTGACCAATCCACCACAAAAACCTCCGAGCGGGTACAGGCATTCTCATCTGTTAATGTAACCGTATAAGTACCTGGTAATAAACCTGTTATGCTCCACCCCGACTGGTTATTCGACCACTTCGCTTGTATGCTGCCTGTACCTCCTGTTGGGTTTATGCTAATACTACCATCTGGTACAGTGACTCCGGTAGCGTTTGTAATAGTGGCATTGGAGCGGAGGCTGTCCGGTGCGTCCAGCGGAATATTCCAACTGATGGCACAGCCCAATGCGTCAAAGAGCATACCGGAATAAACACCGGGTCCAAGTCCCGAAAGCGTGGAAGTGGTATCGCCATTGTTCCAGAGCCATTGGATCGGTGGCGCACCATTGGCGGCCTGTACGGAAATAGACCCATCGGTGGTATTGTAACAAGTGATTGGGGTGGGTTGTATATTCAGTTGTAGCGTACCCATCCGCTGTATGGTGGCCGTGCCAACCCCCATGCACCCACGTGCATCCGTGACCGTCACCGCGTACGGCCCCGATGGCAGGTTGGTGGCGATACTATCGGTGCTGCCGCCCGACCAATCGAACAACAACGGTGGCACTGCACCCGTTACCGTGGGTGTAGCAGTGCCGCCCATCGTAGTACCGCAGAACACCGGAGTGGATTGTACGGCCACCTGCGGAGCGGGGATACCCGGTATGGTTGCGTTAAGTACTACTGTTTCGTTTTTGTTGTCGGTGAGGGTAAGGGTATAAGTACCAGCCTGTAATCCAGTAAGGCCAGTTCCTTGTCCCGATGGCCCTGTCCAAGCATAAGTATATGGCGCACAAGCGTTTATGGGATTGAGTGCGATGCTTCCGTTGGCCGATCCGATACAAGCGGGTTGTACAGCAGGTTCGGTCGCGATGGCCAATGCTGCCGACTCATAAGGCCCTATATCCACCGCCGCGCCTTGGATACGCGGCTGCCCCAATAGATCTAAATCACCAGGCAAAATATACGAATTATCGCCGCCATTGACCAAAGGCGAGCAAGGCAGTAAGTGGTAGTCGCCAGCAGCACTGTCGCGAAAGAGCGGTACTGTGCCTGTTATATTGTCGGGGTTACAGACTACATTGTATCCCCAAGTTGCTGCTTGGCTGCAATCTAAGTTGTTGACATAACTGTTGCCGATATAGGTGTAGTTATTGGAGGCAAGGAGGTTTTCGGGTACGAGTTCGTTGAGTAAGATGGAATTGATGATGAGGACTGTGTCGTGTTTTATGTTGCCTTTGAGTGGGGAAGAGCATATATTATTAACAAAAATCAATTTGTTATAATTTATATTAACTGCTAAGATGAAATTCAAGGCATTCGCCTTACCCCACAAGACTGAATTTTGAATAACTAATGATTTTTTTAACTGTAAAGTAGAGCCCGTAACAGATAAAAAAACAATCGAATTGGGAGTTGCCCTTATTAAATTAAAGTTGTAATTTATTATATTGAATCCTGAAATAGTAATTCCACTTCCGGTATTATTATTCATGTTATTTTTAGAGAATGATAGATAATCTGCATTTACATATTCGACTGCAATTAGTTGGCTAGATACATTATTTAAAAAATAATTATGCAAAAAATTAAGACTGGAGTATGGCTTACCAAACACTTCAAATCTAAATAAAGTTTTCCCCGAATTAACATAACTCTCGTTGATAATGGAACAATTTGTAATAGATGCACTATCTAAATACTCCCCTTGCAATGCACCAAAATATACAGAACTATTTACATTATTTAAGTTGGCATCAAATATACAGGAATCAACAGTTAATACTTGATGCCCATTTCGTTCTATTATAGCATATACTGCACTGCCAAAAAGAAAACTAAAATTTCGCTTAAAAGTATCCCGTACCATATCCAATTCGTCGCCCCGCTCTGTGTCGGTATAATAAAACCCACCGCCGTATTGCTCAGCACGGTTACCTTCAAATACGCAAGCCTCCAAATCAATACCACGTTCTATCCAACTGCCCCCTGTACGCGCCAGTCCTCCACCCGAACCCAAGGTGCGGTTGCGCTCAAAGCGGCAGTATTGAAACAAAGGTGCCACCGAACCCATGCCACTACCGTTTACAAAAATACCGCCGCCGCTGTTACGGGCCGTATTGAGCAAAATAGTACAGTGCGCTATGGTGGGATATGCCTCCCAATCTTTGCCGTTGATATAGATACCGCCGCCACATTTTCGGCGGTCGCGGGTCTCTGATGTGCCTGTAAAATTGGCGTTACCGCCCCGCACCACAAACCCGTCTAGCACAGTATTGCTATCGGGGAGTTGCATATAGATTACATTATAACTATTGTCTAAGGAATCGCCTTGCGCGCCAATATCGCCGCTCAATATAGTGGGGTTACTGTTCCAATTGCGCTGATTCAGTTGTGTTTCCGCTCCCGAAAAACCACCGTACAGCCTTACGCCGCTTCTCGGTTCAAAGGATACTGTGCGCAAGTTGCCCGTGGTAGGTTTATAAGTTCCAGCGGCAACCCATACCGTATCGCCAGCCTTGGCGCTATCGAGTGCAACTTGTACGTGTGGAAATGCGTCTGTCCAACTGAGACCTGTGGCTGTGCCTTGGGCTGTTGGTTGTACATAATAGCGTTTTTGGGCGGAAAGTGCGAGGCAGAGTGCGAGGCAGAGTGGTAATAGTAGATATTTCATCATGGAAATTGTTGATTTGTATTGTCGGCGTGACTTCGAGTCACGCCGACAATTGGCTCATTATCAATTGTTTATCTTTACTTGAGATACTGCTATATACTACTGTTTAACAATAATCCCCGAAACCTGCATCCCTTCATTCCAGATCCGCCAATTATACACACCCGCAGGGTGTGCCACCAATTCTGGTAAATCAAGCGTTTGTTGACCCGGTGCTATACGAAGGTTACGAACAAGTACCACTTTGCCAAAAGCATCGAATAAACCAACCTTTGCACGTTCGATGCCTGCACCTCCATCTATTTGGAGTTGTACTGCACCGTGGGTCGGATTGGGGATGGCAGTTACTTGGATGGTCTTGTTGGAGGATAGACTCGCAGAAGCAGCGCGTTCTGCAATAGTAGCAGGTACTACAGGACGATAGATGGCACCTTGACTATCCCAAGCGGTGCTACTCAGGATTTGATCACCCAATTGTAACCAGTCTCCGTTTTCAGGCAGCGGTTGTAGCACCTTAAAAGTGAGGTAGCACAATTGGTCACCCGCTTGCAACGGATGTTCGTTGGAGATCGGATTATAAAGCCAAAGTAAAGCGATATTACCTTGTTTTACTTGTTGTAATCCAAAACAATCCGGAGTAATACCTTCAATATTGCCCTGCGAAGGAGCAACAAATTCCAAGTAGTTTGGATCAAAATGAAGCCCCATCTGTACAGCTTCCAAGGATTGGTCACCTTGGTAAGTAATTGGTAGGGTAATAAATTCGCTTTTGGCAGTTACCGTCTCTTGACCTATACTAAAAAGTAGATCTTGTTGGAATGCAGGGCGGTTATTCGGAACAGCAGAATGATCTACATCCCCTATTTTTACCCCAATAAAATCTACACTCAGGTTGCCAGGGGTTACTCCTTCTACGGTTTCTCTAATTCCATCCGCAAATGGATTGGCTGGATTGGTAAACACTTGTTTTTTATCCACAAAGCGCCATGAACTATTAGCAGGCAGTGCCTGATACGTCCCGAGTATTAACTTTCGTAATTCTACATTATCAAAAGTGGTAATAGTACCGCTTTTATTAGCATCTGCACCGATTAATTTATAAGGTGTATCTAATGGTTCTAAGCCCAAAATATGTCTACTAATCAGGATAAGATCCCAAGCATCTAATCCATTTAAAGGATCGAAATTTTGGGAAGGAATGACACTATACGAAGCACAACCGGAGCATACACAAGCACCGTATTCACCAGACATTGGTGTTATTTGGCTTATGGTGCAATTGGACGGACAGGTAGCAGTAATATTGGTAGGCTTAATAAGAACCGTTGCATCCTCTAGCGAAGCGCTTGGAGCAGGGATAGTATCGCCAACACCAACATTAATTGACCCCACATACGCCCAAATCTTGCCACGGATCGCTGGTGAACAGCCTAGGCTCAGATCAGGTGTAGCAATGGTGGGGACACATGGGTCTAGTCCTTTTAGTTTCAGACTAAGCCTAGTCACTGTGGCTTCACTTACACAGCCAGAACCCTCAAACAGGAGTGTGATAACTGGAGCGGTATTCAAATCTATTAATTTAACAGTATTCCCCCAATCATGATAAAAATTAAAAGAAGTAGGTGTTATGTTTGCACAAGATGCTGTACCGCACGAGTATGGTCCTATCTGAAAACCAGTTAAGACTAAGTTGCCTGTGGTTACAAACTGAACTCCTATATCTAGCCTTTCGAGATTGATAACTGCTGAGACAGAGGGGTCAGGGTTGGTTAGACCCAATTTTATTTTGACCCCACAATTAGTAAAGTTTTGTTCAGAGGTTATTGCAAAACCAACATCCGCTTGATCATTTCCTGCACAAGAGTTTTCACAATCAGTCGATTTTGCAAAAGGTGCTGATGCAGTAGAAAGACTAAGACGACCAGAGCAATTCCCATTTGTCCGCACCCTAGCTGTATTATCTTGCGGAAGTGACATTGTAACATTCCAACAAAGATTATTCACTTCGGGACCAGTTATAGTTATAGTTGCTATCGCGACTGCACCAGCCGCAGGAATTGTTAAAGAGATATTTTCTCCAGTAAACCTATAAGTTCTGTTAATACCATTTGAGCCAGTAGCTATCGTTTCGGTCAAATAGGCTGAACTAACTATGGGTTCGTCCATGATTTGAGAAAAATCAAAATTTGCAAAAAAATCAAAATAATTAACCGTTTTAGGGAAAAAACCGTCTAAATTTTGTAGCGAAACTACAAAATTTGCTGTACCATTATTATTGTTAATCACATTCAAAACAGCCCTTATATCACTATTCGCTCCTGAATTAGTATTAGGCATGGGTACTGTATAGTTTGCAGAGGGATTACACGCTATTGCATTTCCTCCTGAGCCATTACGGTCGGGGCAGAAAATACTTGAACGGGCATAATATACTAATTCACCACATTGAAGAGAGAAGGTTTCGCCCGGATAGGCATCTACAACTACTTCGTATAATTTTGCACGCCGAATGGGTTTGTCATTTATTGGATCGGGTTGATACAGTTCCATCCTAAAAACATCAGAAGCACAATCATTAGAATTATTACTTAAGGAAAGGCTTACCTTACCATTCTCCGGAGTTATCGAGAATATTTCGCCAGCCCATTGACTCATTACTTGTTCATTGCAACTGGTCGTAGATGCATAACTAATTCTACTCCGTGGATTCGTAGATGGATTGGAGACAACTAATTTGACCTCCATATACAGGTCTGCATAATCTAAATCATACGATTCGAACGGAGGAGTTAGGCTATTGTCCACTAAATAGACATCATATACCATTTGTCGAGATAAGTCCTTGCAGTCACTATCGACCATCATAGAACAGTTTACGTCCAAACTAGAATACCGTGGAATAATCTCTATTTGGAGCGATTGGCACATTGGGGCAAGACAGGTTTCGGAACTTTGGCCATTAGCCCAAAAATAAGCCATTAAAAATATTGCAAAAGCCCCCCCCCGCAATATATTAATTTGTTTTGGTGCGCTCTTGAAAAAACGCACATACTGTGCAGCAATGAATTCATGTTGCATACTGTTGAAAGTGTTTAAATTGTGTAAAAAAGAAATTGCTTATGACTACAGGGTATAGGAAATACACTGGTGTTTATTAAGGTGTAGCAAAGATAGTGTTTATTTTGGAAGTGTGTATTTGTTTTAGGAAAAAAATATATAAATATTGTCGGCGCGACTTCGCGTCACGCCGACAATTAATTCATTATCAATTATTTATCTTTAATTGAGACCCTCAGGTTTGCAGGGTGTCAGATTTAGCCTATTGTCGGGGCGATTTTTTTTGTCACCCCGACAATTTTGCACTTATCCTTTTGAGTCAACTTTGAAATTCCGTTGGTAAATAGAGTATAGCCCTTTTGGCAAAATAGGACATTTGATATGGGCGAACCATCAATTTCAACTTAATTGTCAAGGTGACCAAAAAAGTCGCCCCGACATTAGGCACATTTGGTTGTTGGAACACTTAAAGGGTTGGTGATGACGGAATACTATTGGTTATTGCTTAATTGTCGGCGTGACCGAAAAAGTCACGCCGACAAAAAGCCAATTTTGTTGGTGGGTCACTTCGAGTTTAGGTGATGACAGTTCCAATCCCTATTTTTTCACAGGCAAACTCGCCTTCTCACAATAGTCCAGCACCAATGTCGTAAACGCATTGATCCCCAATTTGAAACCACTTTCGTCGATATAAAAATCGGGTGTATGGTGTGCTGGTGCGTTTTCTGCTTTTGTGCCTTTGGGCATGCCACCCAAAAAGAAAAAGAAAGAAGGTACTTTTTGGCCATAACAACCAAAGTCTTCGGCACCTGTGCGCGGATTAATTTCTTTTACTTTGCCTATTCCAGCGGCTTTTGTAAGCGATGGTAACGCCCAAGCGGTAAGATTGGGATCGTTATAAGTAATAGGTGTTTTGTTTTCAATGGATACTTCGGCGCGGCCACCCGCACTTTCGGCAATTTTCTCTACTGTCCGTATGATGCGCTGATGAATTTGGCGTTGCATGGCCGTATCCAAAGTGCGGATAGTACCTGTTAATTCGGCTAGTTCGGGGATAATATTGGCACGAATACCACTTTCTATTTTGCCCACTGTAATCACCGCCGGATGTTCGGTTAAGGCCACTTGACGGCTGATGATGGTTTGTAACCCCTGGATAATTTGTGCGGATATAACAATGGGATCAACGCCCGTCCAAGGTGTAGAACCATGCGTTTGTTTGCCGTGTACTTTGATAAAAAACCAATCGGACGATGCCATGGTGCCACCTGAACGGTAATTGATTTGGCCTACTTCGGTCTCCGAATTGATATGCAACCCAAACATAACTTCGATTTTGGGATTGTCCAAAACGCCCTGTTTAATCATCAAGGACGCGCCACCTTCTTCTCCGGCTGGTGGGCCTTCTTCGGCTGGCTGAAACACAAACACAATAGTCCCAGCAATATCCTTTCTGATACCGGCCAATACCTCCGCCGTACCCATCAGGATGGCCACGTGCGAGTCGTGTCCGCAGGCGTGCATGACACCTACTTCTTGTCCATTGTAGGTGGATTTCTGTGTGGATTTGAACGGTATTTCCACGCGTTCTACTACGGGCAAGGCATCCATATCGGCACGTAAGCCAATCACTGGTCCAGGTTTTCCGCCCTTGAGGATACCTACTACGCCGGTGTAAGCAATGCCTGTTTTAACTTCGATGCCCAAACTGCGCAAATGGGCGGCCACTTTCTCAGCGGTTTTAAATTCGCGGTTGCCGAGTTCGGGGTTTTGGTGGATGTCGCGCCGCCAGTTGATTACTTTTTGCTCAATGCCATCTGCGAGTAGGTTGGCTTTTGCTTGTAGTGCACTTTGTGCCTCCACAACAAAACAAACAAAAAGAAGTAACGTTGATAGGTATAATTTTTTCATAATTTACACATTTTAGTGCAAAGAAATGCAATATTTTCAACTTTTGTAGATTCGTTGCTATAATTTGAAACAAATTTCGTTCTTTTGCCCTTAGGAACGTGAAAATAATATTTACACGTTCCTTAAGAAGTACTACAACAGTAATAGTTATTGGTCGCCCATGCAATTTACACTTTTATCGATCTAACGTTCACGCTTAAAAATGGTGTAATCAACAGCGACAAAACCAATAACAAATACGCTCAAACAATATCAAACAAAGTAGATGATAAATACCGAATCTCAACACACGCCCACACTAGCCGATCTCAAAGGAGCACCTTTGGCGTGGTTACAGGCCAATCCTGGTGGCGCCAATATGGCCGATCTATTCGAATTGAATGACGACGATTTTGCGGTGAAATGTATCCGTGCATTGATGGAAGGCAAACCGTTTGATATGCCGTTGCAAGTCCAGCATTTGGAGGCCGGTGAATTGTTTTCGCATTTTTATTTTGAATCGAGGAATTTGGAACGGGTGTTTGGTACAAAAAACCTCGCCGTGGGCTATCCCGTTTTAATGGCCAAAATGGGTGGTGTAAATATTACCGCACCCTTATTTTTATGGCAAATTCAATTGGAGCCTCATGCCACCAATCCAGATAGTTGGATCGTACAGCGGAATGAAAATCATACCATTTTGCCCAATTATCCATTATTTTACTTAATAGATAGCTTAAATGCTTCCGATTTGTCGAGTAAAGCACGTGCCTTAGCGGAGGGAAAACAATTGAGCAACCGCAACCTCGCTGAAATTACGGATGCAGTGCGGTTATTGACCAAAGCACACGAGGAAGGATTGCCCTTGAGCGTTCAACCATTGCCCAGAGGTGCAGAAGCGGAATATGCTACACTCACAGGGCGTTTGTGTTGGTCGGCAGTAGCAGGTATTTTTCCTACATTGCCTAAAAATACCCGTACCGATGCTCCAGTCGTCATTCCTGATCTTCCGGCAGATTCGGATTGGCAAAGTTCTTTAAGTTTACTCCCGCTTGATCCATCACAACGGCAGGTATTACAAGCCGTTCAAAAAGCATCGATTAATGTGGTAGAAGGGGCGAGTGGTACAGGGAAAACCTATTTGATCTCGGCTATTATTATTAATGCCTTGATGAGTGGTAAAAAGTGTTTGGTCGTTTCTCAAAGTATTAATGCCCTGCGTCGTGCGCAAAAATTTATCGTCGATAAGGGCTTTGGCGATCTTTCGTTTATTTTGAGAGATTTGACTGGCGATCAACTCATGTTGGCCGATATGCTCCGCGCCGCCGCCGATGCAAAAAGCAAACCAGCGAGCGATCAGCAATTGATGAATACCATCATGCAGCAGTGCAAACGCGAACAGGGTAAATTGGACGAAGGCTGGAAATTGTTGCATACGCCTGTTTTTGGCGATTTGAATTATAGCGAAACTGTTGGTTTATTTATGCGCGCCAACCGCAAGGAAGCCAAGGATTTACTGCTTACTCAGATCAATCCCAGCGATTTTGAATTTTCAAAAGCCGAATACGATCAAATTATTGATGCGATTCAGGTAAGTGAACCGCTTTTTGCGCGTTTCCCAACGCTCGACCACCCGTTGAGCCGTTTGCAAGGCAAAATTTTTGTGGAACAAGGCGCCAGTAAAAGTTTTGAATGGACGATTCATACCGTCAATCAACTGCTGGAAAAAGCCACGGCTTTGCACCATACTTATATTACGCGCACCAACGAATACGCAGAAACACTCAACGACCGCTATGAACAACATTACTTGGAATTGGCTTCGCTGACCAAAAAAATACGCGAATCTATTGCGGATGGTACCAACCGATTTGGTGCTGATTTTGCAAAACCTATTTCTGGCGTAGAAAAATTATATGGCGCGCTCTCCGATAAGGTGAAATTGATGACCGCCGATAAGGAACAAGTAGGCGTTGCTTTTGAAAACTTGCGCAAAGCCTATTCTTTGCAGAAGTATTTCGATTTTGATTTTCCACAAACTTATGACGCACGCGACTTGCCGCGTATAGCCGAACTGACCAAAACATTTGAAAAATCCTTGGAGCAATGGCAAAAGAAAATACCAGTCATTGTGCGGGAAGAGGTAAAGCGACTCAATGCAAGAACGATCCACCAAGGTATCGATTTCCGTGATTCTGTAAAGGATTTGGAAATCCATCTGGACGATTTTTTACTGGATTTCAACGATTCTGGCCTTTATTCCAGTCCTGTACGCCACGAAATGCTTACAATTCCCAAGCGGCAGGAGTTTTTGGAGGAAATGATTGCCCGCTTGGAGGAAACACAATTCAGCCTGCGCGATTTCAACGATTTTTATGTTTGGCAAAAGCATTGGTTGTCCTTGCGCCCTGCGGAGCAAAAAGTAGTACGCGCGCTGTGTAAGGTAAAACCCCGCGATTGGGTGGCTGCTTTTGATAGTTGGTATTTGTATCATTTTTTGCAGGATAGATATACGCCCGCTTTGTTGTGGGATAAAGATACGATTGATGGTTATAGCAAAGGTTTTAATGATCTGCGCAATAACTTGCCTGGACACCTGAGTTACTATTGGCAGCAACGCAAAAATGTGGCGCTTAAAAAGTTGAAATCAGCCGATTCCAAGGCGTATAAGACTTGGTTTGGAAAAGACAATCGCGTATTATCAGCAGATAAGGATATTGCTGAATTATTTAGTAAGCATATCGAAGCACTCACCGAAACTTTACCCGTTTTGTTGGTCAGCCCACATGTTGCCAATGATGTGGTAAAGCACTCCAATATGCTTTTTGATGTGGTTTTGGTGGATGAAGCGCACAATATTTCCAAACAACAATGTTATACGTTGTTTGACCAAGCCAAGCATTTGGTGGTGATGGGCGATTCCAAACAGGACATGACACCACAAGCGGACGACGACTTTTTGGAATATTGCAAAACGCTTGGTGTGCTTTCACATACCCTTGATTATCAACACTCTGACGCACCAGAAGAATGGGTGGACTTTAACAGAATTGCTTTCGGCACACCATTCAAACGTTTGCCTTCTGGCCGATCTGCCGAGGGTATTACGATGGTAGAAAACGTGGGTGGACGCTACGACGAAAAAACCCAGACCAATGAAGCAGAAGCCCGACAAATTATTGATTGGCTCAACCTTATTGAGCAAACGCCAGCCAAAACCTATCCAGTAGTAGGTATTGCTTGTGCCACGGTACAACAACGCGATTTGATCGCCACCCAATTATTACGCGTTCGCCAACGCCATGCGCCGGGTTTTGAAAAAATTCAGCAATTGCAATTGAACGGCTTGGGCGTGTATCAATTTGCCGAACTACAAGGCCAACACGTGGATGTATTGCTGCTGTCGTTGGTGCATGGCAACACCGATGTAAGCGGCACATTGACCAAACATTTGCATTTTTGGAATACGCAGGAAGGTATCAACCAATTGCATATCGCCTTGACCCGCGCTACACAGAAGTTATATATCGCGCATTCTATTCCAGCGGGATTATTCTCGGTATTGGCTGCGGATAAAAATTTCTTGGGGACTTGTATTCTTTCACATTTGGTGACTTTTGCCGATCATTTACAAAAAGGCGATACCAAAGCGGTGAAAGATCAATTGTCCAAATTAAAAATCTTATTAAATTACCCGGATCGTTTGTTCAAACCTACCATGTTTATGGAAGAAGTGGAACACATGTTGTTGCCGTTCTTTGAACCGGGTAGTGTACAACGGAACTCCAAAGTAGCAGATTTAACAGTGCCTTTGGTCATACGAACGGATGGGAAAACATTAATCCCTCAATTCGATGGCGTATTTGCGCACACCGATGCGCCTTCGCACGAGTGGGAAGAAAAATTACGCTATTATTTCAATAAAAATGGTGTAAGTTATACCCCAGTTTTGGCGGCGCAATGGTGGAAAAGTCCCCGACAAGAAGCACGGCGATTGGCGGCTAAATTATTGAGTGAGGGATAAGATAAAAAATAACTATCCAGCCCCCTCAAATTCCCATTAGGGAATATGTGTTTATAGGCTGGATAGTAGTAATTGCCCAAATCCTGTAGGGATTTCATGTAAAAAACGTACAAAATAACATGCAATCCCTACGGGATTTGGGTCAGTTTTCATTCAACCCTATAAACATACATTCCCTATGGGAATTTTGAGGCGGCTGAATATCTACATAAAATATAACTACCTAACATATTAATGATAGTACTTTCTAAAATACCAACAACCGCTCCAGAAGGCGCGACCAAAAAAGAATACAAAGAAAAAACATTAGCCTTGGTAGAACGCCTCGGTACTTTGCAGCACTTGATGTATGCTCAAGGTAAATACAGTGCCATTGTTATCCTTCAGGGGATGGATGCCAGCGGCAAAGACGGCGCAGTCCGCAATGTATTTGATAGTTGCTCCGTGGCTGGTCTTAATTTGGTCTCTTTTAAAAAGCCAACCGAGGAGGAATTTGCGCATGATTTCCTTTGGCGGGTACACAAAGTAGCCCCTCTGAAAGGGATGATGACTATTTTTAACCGCAGCCATTACGAGGATATTTTGATCCAAAGTGTGCATGGCTGGATTGATGCCGAACGGTTACAGATGCGCATGAACGCGATCAATGCCTTTGAGGAGTTATTGGCCAAAGACAATAATACTTTGGTGTTCAAATTTTATATGCACCTATCCAAAGAAGAGCAAGAAATCCAATTGATGGAGCGTAAAACAGATCCTGAAAAATTTTGGAAACATAATGACGGTGATTGGGAAGAGCGCAAACATTGGGATAAATACATGGAAGCTTACGAATACGCGATCAACAACAGCAAGATTCCATGGCATATATGTCCGGTGGACAACCGTTGGTACCGCGATTATGTCATGGCAAAGGTGATGGTAGAGGAATTGGAAAAACTAAATATGCAATTGCCCGGAATGCCAAAGTAGGGCGTACCTTTGTGGCCATTTTATAACAAGCACATCATGTCAGAGCAAATAATAGAATCGGCAGCAGCAGCCGATACCCTTTATAATACACCACATTGGTTGCAGCGTACCGAATTGTTGCTCACAGGCCCCGCCTTGGAGCGATTAAAAAATATGAATATTTTGGTCGTTGGACTGGGAGGCGTGGGTAGTTTCGCCGCTGAATTCCTTTGCCGTGCAGGTGTAGGTAATATGACCATCGTGGATGGCGATACCGTTGACCTTACCAATACCAACCGCCAATTGCCTGCGCTACACAGTACCGTGGGCATACCCAAAACGACGGTAATGGCGCAGCGCATGAAGGATATTAATCCCGATTTGAACCTGACGGTCATCGAGGATTTTTTGCAGCCCGATAAAGCCACAGAACTGGTGGATCGTAATTTCGATTATGTTTTTGATTGTATCGACTCGGTACAACCCAAACAATACTTAATTGTTGCCTGTAAGCAATTGGATATCCGGATTATCAGCAGCATGGGTGCGGGTGGACGTATCGATCCGAGTAAAGTACAGGTCGCGGATTTGTCAGAAACCTTTAATTGTCCATTTTCGCAAACGGTGCGCAAAGGTCTCAAGCGAAAGGGCGTTCGCCGCGGGGTTACCGTAGTATTTTCTTCTGAATTGGTGAAAAAAGAGAACTGCAAACTCACCGATGGCACCAATTTTAAACGCTCTTATTATGGCACTATTTCCTATATTCCTGCGCTATTTGGCTTGCATATGGCGAGCGTGGTGATTCGGGATTTGGTGGAGGGTAATGGTAAACGCCTGAAAACTTATAAGTAAACATGAAATTCCAAACAAAAATCCAACTACTCGGCCACGCAACCTTTAAAGTAACGACACCTGAAGGTCGTATCGTTATTATAGATCCTTGGTTGATCGACAACCCATTTATCCGAGAAGAAGATAAGATTCAGGAGCAAATAGACCTCATGTTGGTCACGCATGGCCACGACGATCATTTTGATGTTAAATTGCCCGAAATATTGGCAAAAACGCAAGCAAAATTGGTCGCTAACCCCATTTGTAGGTGGTATTTATTGGAAAATGGCATACCGGAAACCCAAATTGAACCCATAAACTATGGTGGTACTATCGAATTGTTGGATGTAAAAGTTACAATGGTACAAGCCTTCCATTTGGCCCATATTAATGAACCGGATGGAAAATTTACCCACCCACATGGGTCAGTAGGTTTTATACTCCACTTGTCGGATGGTCTCCGTATTTATTTTGCAGGTGATACTGGTGTTTTTGGCGATATGAAACTGATTGGCGATATTTATAAGCCACAGGTTGCGGTGTTACCGATTGGTGACCGCTATACAATGGGGCCTTTAGAGGCGTCTTACGCGGTAGGTATGATTGGTTCGGAATACGTAATTCCTTTTCATTATGGTACTTTTGATTCATTAGTGGGTAAACCGGAAGATTTAGTAGAGCGGGTGCGGGATTTGGATGGGGTAGAAGTACGTGTATTGAAGGCTGGGGAAATTTGGAGTAGATGAGGTTGTGTTATTACAAAAATATGCTCCAATAAACTCCCCGCCCCAAATCATAAAAATATCACGCCATTTTCAAAAAAACAGCCCAACCATTTGGCCGTATCCAAAACCTTGTTGTACCTTTGCGCCCCGACATGAAGCGACAAGTAAACGTTTTTTTATTAAGTCGGTAAGCCGAATAGTGGAATCCAAATTCCACTATTCGGCTTTTTTTTAATAGACATAATGTCTGAGACATAAACACTATGCCACGCGATAATTCGATAAATTCTATTCTCATCATCGGTTCAGGGCCGATTATCATTGGTCAGGCTTGCGAGTTTGATTATTCCGGTTCACAGGCCAGCCGTTCCTTACGCGAAGAAGGGATCAAGGTTGCACTCATCAATTCTAACCCGGCTACCATTATGACCGATCCGGTCACCGCAGATTATATTTACCTGCGTCCCCTGAATCCCGAAAATATCGAGTGGATACTAAAGGAACACCGCGATAACCCGGATTTACCCACTTTGGATGCCATTTTGCCTACAATGGGTGGCCAAACTGCCCTTAACCTCGCGATCGAATGCGAGAAAATGGGACTTTGGGAGGAATACAATTGCCGGATGATTGGGGTAGATACTGCTGCGATCGAAATTACCGAAAATCGCGAGGAATTTAAAAAACTAGTAGTGGGCATGGGGCTGGGTGTTGCGCCTTCGTTTATCGCTAATTCATATTTGGAAGGTAAGGAAGCCGCGCAAAAAATCGGTTTCCCTTTGGTTATTCGCCCATCTTACACCTTGGGTGGTACGGGCGGTGGCTTTGTGATGAAAGAGGACGAATTCGACGAAGCACTCAAACGTGGCCTCAACGCATCACCAACCCACGAGGTTTTGGTAGAAAAAGCGGTGCTGGGCTGGAAAGAGTTTGAATTAGAACTCCTCCGCGATAGCAACGATAATGTGGTCATTATTTGTACGGTAGAAAACCTGGATCCAATGGGTATCCACACCGGTGATTCGATTACTGTAGCACCCGCCATGACACTTTCCGACACCGCTTATCAGGATATGCGCAACCAAGCCATCCAAATTATGCGTGGATTGGGCAATTTTGCGGGTGGTTGTAATGTGCAATTTGCCCAAAACCCTGAAAATGAAAAATTAATTGCCGTGGAGGTGAACCCGCGTGTATCGCGTTCATCGGCATTGGCTTCCAAAGCAACGGGTTACCCGATTGCTAAAATTGCGGCCAAATTGGCCATCGGGTACCATTTGGATGAATTAAAAAACCAAATCACCAAAACGACATCGGCGTTTTTTGAACCCACATTGGATTATGTGATTGTGAAAATGCCGCGTTGGAATTTTGATAAATTCCCTAATGCCGATCCGCGACTTGGTTTGCAAATGAAATCGGTGGGTGAGGTAATGGCCATTGGGCGTAGTTTTAATGAGGCATTGCAAAAAGCATGTCAGAGCCAAGAAAATAGCCGTATGGGGCTCGGGGCGGATAAAAAAGAGTGGATGAAAACGGAAGATATATTGGATCGTTTGGAAAGGGTGAGCGACGACCGTATTTATCGTGTCCGCGATGCTATCCGGTTAGGTATCCCGACCAAAACCGTACATAAAATGACGGGTATTGATCCTTGGTTTATCGGCGAAATAAAGAAATTGGTAAAAATGGAGGATCGCCTGCTCAAGTTCAATGTAGCAGAGGATATTCCTTATGATTTCTTTGTAGAACTCAAGAAAAATGGCTATTCTGATGCGCAAATTGCCTGGATTCAACGTATTTCTGAAACAGAAGTGACGAGGGTGCGCAAAGAAGTACACGGTATTCGTCGGGTGTTCAAGATGGTGGATACTTGCGCGGCGGAGTTTGAATCCAAAACGAATTATTTCTATTCCACTTTTGATACCAAAAACGAGAGTGTTCGTTCCGATAAAAAGAAAATTGTGGTTTTAGGCTCTGGGCCTAACCGTATTGGACAAGGTATTGAGTTTGATTACTGCTGTGTCCACGGTATTTTGGCGATCAAAGAAATGGGTTACGAGGCCATTATGGTGAATTGTAACCCTGAAACGGTCTCTACGGACTATGATTTGGCCGACAAACTTTATTTTGAACCTGTGTTTTGGGAGCATTTGGAGGAAATACTGGAGCATGAGCAACCCGATGGCGTAATTGTGCAATTGGGTGGCCAAACTGCTTTGAAACTCTCCGAAAACCTGCATAAAAAAGGCTGGAACCTGGTCGGTACGTCTTTCGATAATATGGATATTGCCGAAGACCGCGGTCGTTTTTCCGAATTACTAAAAGAACTGGATATTCCTTATCCGGTATTTGGTGTGGCTACCGATGTGGACGAAGCATTGGATATTGCTAAAAAAACGCCTTATCCGCTGCTTGTGCGTCCTTCGTATGTATTGGGTGGACAAGGGATGCGTATCGTGATCAACGACCACGAATTGGAACGCCATGTATTGAGTATTTTTAAGCATTTGCCCGATAACCGCGTTTTGATTGACCAGTTCTTAGAGCGCGCAAAAGAAGCCGAAATTGATGCCATTTGCGATGGCGACGATGTGCATATCATGGGCATTATGGAGCATATAGAGCCAGCGGGTATCCATTCCGGTGATTCTTGTGCTATGTTGCCACCGTATAGCCTTGGGCCGATTGTGATACAGACGATGTGCGACCATGCTGAAAAAATAGCAAGGGCGTTGAAAATCAAGGGTTTGATCAATATTCAATTTGCGATCAAAGATGACCAAGTGTATGTGATTGAGGCCAATCCTCGCGCTTCACGCACTACGCCATTTATCGCGAAAGCCTACGGTGTGCCTTATCTTAATATTGCTACTAAGGTGATGATGGGTACGCACAAACTCAAGGATTTTGAAATGATCAATAAATTGGAAGGTTATGCGATCAAGATTCCGGTCTTCTCGTTTGATAAATTCCCCGGTGCCGATAAACGACTTGGCCCCGAAATGAAATCAACAGGTGAGGCAATTCAGTTTATCAAGGACTTGAAAGATCCGTATTTTAGGGAATTGGATCGGAATCGTAGTATGTATTTGTATCAATAGACCGCCGGTTCGTTCATCGTGATACAATGAATACCACCACCGCCTAAATTTACCGCCAGTACGTCCAGCGGAATAATTTTTTTATCGGGAAATGCCTTTTGTAAAATGGCCTTTGCGGCTTCGTCGCGCTGTTTTATGCTTATATCTGCGCCTTCTTTCCAGTATTTGGGCATGATTACGCAACCATTAGCAATTGTGAAATTGAGGTAACTCGATGCGGCCATCACTTGTACGGGCTTGCCTTTTGGGAAAATAGAACCGTCCTGATAATCAAAAGTGCTGATCATTTCATAAACGGCATCGCCAGGTTGCATGGTTTTTACGATAGGGTAGGGCAAGGGCATGCGAACGATCGTGAAGGGTTTTCCGTCTTGATCCTTTGCCTGTTTCAATATTTGGTACGATGCCTCCAAACGGCGTGCGTTTTCCTGTTCAATTGGATCGGTTGACTTAGCGTCTGCTTCGGCGAGTAGTAGGGTAGTGGGGGATACAAAACGCACGTATTCATCGGTATGCCCATTGGTGGTCAGTACGGTATAGATAGGCTTACCTTGGGCATCTTTCATAGGTCCTGTAAAAGTATGATCGTCTTCGCGGAGGCCATTTTTGAGCCAAATAAAATGAGAAACACCCAGCATTCGTTTAAATTCTGCTTCAATTTGAGCCAAACTCATGGTTGGATTTCGCGTCATTTCTACCGATTCGGTTAAAATAATCGTTCCGAGGCCATTTATTTCGTGGTCACCACCTTCAGTATAGATGTCCGATGAGCGCAAAGGTGCTTTGAGTAAAGCCGCAATCCGCTCGTCCAGTTTTTCGTCCAATGCTGCGAGCGAATCCCCTTTTGGCGCGTATCCCCAGGCACTAAAATTGAAATCGGTGACGGCTAATTGGCCTTTTTCATCGACCACAAAAGAAGGCCCCATGTCCCTTGTCCAAAACTCGCGGTACTGAAATTGGTACATGGTCAATTGGCCAGCAGGGATATTATTTTCCTTAAATTGTGACTGTACAATTTGGAGAATACTATCGGAAGGAACCACCAATTTTACCTTTGTATAGGGTAAAAGTGCCTCAATTATATCAAAAGTCGCTTGCGCATTGGGTACACCTGCTGTGTGGTCGTAATTGGACCAAAGTAGCCAAACGGCGGCAGTGGGTTCAAATTCTGCGGGGCGGTGGAGGGGTTTTGGGGGTGCGGTGCAAGCGGCTATAATGGCCAATAATGGGTATAGGCGGCGAAGTGCAATTTTCATGTGTTGCTTCGTTTTGTATGTTTTTACACGTATTTCAACCAAGCCTTCATATAGGCTGGATCAGACAGTGCTTTAAGGTCGTCTTTTACTTCTTTCAAGGCTTTTTTAGTTGTTTTTATATCTTGGTTGAGCCAATGATCGAGTATTGCCGTTGATTTTACCTCGTGGGGCATTCGGTTGGTAATAGAGGCGAGTTCCTCCTTTACTTGTTCCAGTTCTGCCATCAGTTCGCTGGTTTGGTTGCGGAGTATTTTATTATAGGTCAATATTCGATCATCGGGCATGGCGGAGAGTTGCTCGTCATCCATACGTTCAAATTCCATTTGCAATTGTAGCAAAGTGAGCAAATCGTTGCTTTCGTAAGCGGCGGTAACGCGTTGCATAATTGCCGTTTTTCGCCCCTTTTCTGATTCGTCTTTTTCCAAATCGGGGTGAAAAGTTTTTACTAAATCCATATATACTTCACGAACGGATTTAGTCACTTTTTTTGCTTCTTCAGCCCTTTTTGCTTGTTTTTCGGCTATTTTTTTGTCCTTTGCTGCTTGTCTTGCCGATTTATTACTAGCGCGATGTTCCGCTTTTTTGCGCTCGAAATCCGTTTCGTCTTCAGAGGAAGGCTGTTGGTAATTAGCGATATACTCCTTTACTTTTTCAATCGTATCTATATCTGCTTTTGGATCAAAATGGATACCATACATTTTTGTGGCCATTGCTTTCAGTAACTCTACTTTGTATGCTTCCTCTTCCTCCTTGTCTTCGTCGTAGCTGCCGCCGCTGTGTTTGTTGTAAATGTTCACCATATCATCACTGAGTTCTCCTAATTGATCGCCGATCATTTGCAGGATAACGTGTTGTATTTTTTTGCGATCCTGCGATTTTAACTGTGGATGTTCGTACATCTTATCGTATAGCCGCACGAGTTCGTAGAACTGGTTTCGGTACTCCGCTACCAATGGGCTGATCTCTTGTTTGGAGCGCGCATACACCCTTGGTACGGCTGCTTGGAAATCTTCAATCATTCCGCGCAATTCATTGATTTTTTCGGTCAGTCGGTTAAACTCTTGTTGAGGTTTGGTGAGTTTTTTTGAAAGCGCGGCAGAGATGGTGATTTGTGACATGTATATTTTATGGATAATGGCTGCAAAATTACAGTTTATCTTTTGGAAAGCGCCTAAAAGTCAAAACTAAGATTTATTGGGTATTAATACCTGTGCATATCCGTATTTATACCCATTTTTTAATTCAGGTATTTATACGCTTATTTGACATTGTTAACCAATCATATCTTTGCGTAGTAAATTATTGAAGTTTATTATTTTTCTTTTAAGTTTAATTAAAAATATAAATTTTACATTTTTACTTATCCTGCAACTTAAAAAGTGTTCACTATTTTAAATCAACTTATATTATGCCCACCATTATCCAACACCTTGATTCCGCACTTTGGTCGTACCGAAGTCTGCTAAACAATCCAGATCTGAGCGTCTCGTTCAACGATTTGGAATTTGGCCAAGCCAATATGCTTATTGAAACAGACCACAATGGAGGGCTTACGGGTAAACTCTACGGAACGGGGTTTGAACTTGAATTGAAAGGATCGATCCAATCTGGATGCCCTTCTACGCTTTGGTTTCAAGGCAAAGGCGTGGTTGACGGATCGCTTTGGGTATATGATTACCTGTGTTATGCAGTACCGCAAATTCCGAATGGCGAACGCCAAGTACCTGCTTTGGTAGGGAGTGTCACACGTGCTATTCCACATCCAAATAGTCAAGGCGGAACAAACCCGGCAGGTGTAGTTGCTTCCTTCTATGCTGTACTTGTAGGACATCCAGATCTCACAAAATATTAATATAGCATGAGTACGATCACATCAGAACCCACCTGCTGTTGTTGCCAAAAGGCAGCAGTACAGCCACCTGTTATCGCGGAAGAGGTATTACTCCATAAAGAGGAGACACCTACCAAGCAAACAGTGCGCACCATTCCTTCGCTGTTCATTAGCATATTGGTTGCGTTTTTTCCCAAATGCCCCATTTGTTGGGCTGCTTATATGAGCATGTTCGGCAGTTTGGGATTGGCTAAAGTCCCTTATTTGGGTTGGTTATACCCTGTTTTATTAACTTTTTTGGGCTTGCACTTATGGTTATTGTTCAAAAAAGTACCCCAAAAAGGTTATGGGCCTTTTTTACTCAGTTTACTCGGAGTGTTATTCTTCTTGGTGGAGCGTATATGGTTCTCCAACACTGAGGTATTGCTTTACACTGGAATGGCATTGATCCTTTCAGGCTCCTTATGGAACAATTTTAACTTCAATTTTTATTCAATAAATAAATTATCTAATAAATTACAATTTAGCCATGGCTACAACAAATCTTAAGGTTCGCCGTGCAATCACTGAATTGCAAGACGATTACAAAAACGGCAATAAAAAACCATTAGAAGACCTTATGCGTGCTTGGAAAGGCATCAAAGCATTGCCGCCGGATGATCCAAATTCATTTTTCAAATTAGGTGGTTTTCACGGCGAACCGTTTAGGGGCGCAGGTTGGGGCAACAGTGCTTACTGGGGTGGTTATTGCAACCACGGCAATGTTTTATTTCCGACTTGGCACCGCGTTTATTTGTTTAAGTTAGAGCAAGCACTCCAAAGTATTGAAGGTTGTGAGGATGTAATGCTTCCATTTTGGGATGAAACCTCGGATGAATCGATGAATAATGGTATTCCGTGGGCATTGACCGATGAGTATTTTGAATTAGATGGTGAACAAATAACCAATCCGTTGCGCTCTTTTGTGTTTCCTAAAAACATCATTGACAGTATTAACAACGATGATCCAAACTATTCAAAACCTTATGGTTACGAAACAGTGCGTTATCCATTGTCTGGTTTGGTTGGTACTGATGCGGATCGTGCTGCTACCACAGCGCACAACGATCAATTTAAAGATTATAAGCAAAATGTAAGATTTCTCAATCAAAATGTGACCAATTGGCTCAATAGTTCGATTGTAATTAACGGAAAAGTGGTTCCAACTGGTGTAGCACAGAAATTTAAGAATTGTTTGGACGCGCCGAATTACACGGTGTTTTCCAATACAACTTCGGCGGCGGAATGGAACAACCAAGCCAAAGGAATACCCAATCCTGATCCGAATTTTAAGCCAGTAGTACCCCTAGAGTCCCCACACAATAGCATACACCTCTCCGTAGGTGGTTATGAGGTACCTACAGGACCAAATGCAGGCGATTTTTCACCTATTGATGGCGCCAATGGCGATATGGGCGAGAACGATACTGCTGGTTTGGATCCTATTTTCTACTTTCACCATTGCTTTATTGATCGTGTATTTTGGCTATGGCAGAAAAAACATGGCCAAACTGATGCCTTGGAAATCATACCAGAATACCCTGGAACCAATACCGTTGATAACCAAGGCCCAACGCCGGGTATGATGCCTAATAGTTGGTTAACGATGGATTCACCGCTCAATCCTTTCCAATTGGAGGGTAAAGAGCAGCGTACATTTACTTCTAATGATTGCGTCAATATTGAAAAGCAATTGGGTTATACATACGGCCCAGGATCGTTGGAAGATACGGTGCAATCAAGGTCGCTGGCAACAGAGGAAGCGGCGCGTCCTACAAAAACGATCAAGGTATCCAATATCAACCGTGGGCCTATTAGAGGTTCGTTCTTGATTTCCGCGTTTGCTACGATTGACGGGAAAAGGCAATGTTTGGGTACGGAGGCTGTATTAAGTCGTTGGAATACAAAATATTGTGCCAATTGCCAAACCCATTTGGAGGCATCTGCATTTTTTGAAATGCCTATGCCCGAAGATACGGGTAAGCAAGGTATGGACTTGACTGCTGAAGATTTTAACCTAGAAGTTGAAATCAAACGTCGTCCTGTAAATGACACGCTGAAGGCTAGTGCGAGAGGCGTTGCAGCAGCAGCAGGTGTCCCACATCGGGTGGAGATGTTCTAGTCGTCAAGTTTTATAATGAAACAGCCCCCACTCGAATCTCTTTTGAAGGATTTGGGTGCGGGCTGTTTTTTGTATTAGGAAATTAGTCTCTCCTATTTTATCATATCTACGTTAATATGTTCCGGTACTCCTTGTGGAAACCGTGCAAACATCTTTAATTTATCGTAAGTCATCTTTTTATTACTGTAGGTAAAACTTTTTTTCCCGCCGACAGCCACCGATATGGTCACAATGAGGTTAATGGGCAACGTAGCTATCAGACCTACGCCGTGTGAAAGGGTCAATAAAGAGAAAAACGGAATCGCCCAGCCATGTTTTTTGTGGGCTGCGTATTGTAACTCGAATCGCTTAACATCGGCCATTGGAATGGTCTTACATTTCTTGGTGGATGCTTTCAAAATAGTAATTGAATTACTGTCAATTGCTATCAATTCGCCATTCATTTGAGATGCTGAACCGTAGTTAACTTCAATATATGAGCCATATTTGTTAATATCAATATTTTCCGAACTGGGTAAATACTTTGGAGTATAGCAACTGCTCGTCAATAGGCCCAAAAGCCCTATTAAAATGATTTTAGTTTTCATAGTATGAGAATATTTTTGTGTCAATTTTTGAATTCCAAAATTCCTGTTCCATATTGGCCTCATAGCGTTTGTAATCCTTAGCCTCGAGTTTCAGGTATTTTTTAGGATGCACCACCATTTGTCGCAATTTTAATAAATCTTTGTCTTTTATCCAGTGTTCGCGCATCCATTCCAAGTAATAACCTTTTGAATAGAGGAATAATTCGTAGTCCTCGTTTTGTTTGGGTAGATCAAAATTGAATTTGTACGCATTGCCGGGCATTGAAATTAAATAGTCGTTCGGGTGATTGATAGACGACAATGCATTATGGTCTATTTTGCCTTTATTCAATATGCTGCTTGGTGCAATCTCGACAGGTTTTACTTTTGCTTTAATATTGGTCAATGCCAAATAATCCATCCGCCACAACCCTTTATTCATGACCAGTTTTAATTTTACAGACGAACCGGATCCAGTATTTTTGAGTGGAAGCATTTGCCTATTTATTGCAATCGGGCCGGTTTCGTAAAACCCATTTTGTAATTCCCAATTGTTATTTTGCTCGCTCCACAAGTAAATATCAATATTGCCTAATTCTTTTTTGATTCCGCCATTTAATTTGTCGCTCGTAGCGGAATTGGTTTCCATTTTTGCAAAAAAATCGCCTACTTCATCACCCATATACCCCATAGCACTATAAATAAAGTAAGTAGTCATCAGTGTTTGGCGAAAATTGAGGATAAGCCCCAAGTTATTGTGGTTGTTCACATCGTCGAAATGGAGGTAAATTTCCTCTTTACTACTCAGGTTATTTTCATCCGAAGGACTATATCGCTCTTGTCGATCTTCTTTTTGAAGTACTGCTGTTATGTCACCTTCATTGCCTGTTGCCCGTTGTATGGGATAATTATTTTCGCACAAATAATAGTCATTTTTTTGGGAATGATAAATGCGTTCGCCTTTTTTTCTAGGATAGGCTAACAATTTGACATCATTGACGCAATGCGTTTCCAATGCCTCATTTTTCATAGTAATGCTGAATGAATGATCCAAAATCGGTTTGTTATCCAGTGCATCCACATCATAATATTCCATAGATGGCGCAATGGCATTTGAAAATCCTTCTGCATCAGCATAATGAAAATTATCGTTTTCGTTGATATAAAATGTTGGACAAGAACCAAAACAAGCTTTGGGCATGCTCAAGCATATTAGACTTATTGCAACATCAACTCCTGCTAAAATAGAGAGTGCTGTAATCCTTTGATTTTCCGGATTTATTATTTTAGTATTGGTTTCAAAAATGGCAACACTGTCAATAGGAATAGAGAAATTGCCAGTAAAATTATGGATTCGGTTAAAATCATAACGAAGACCGTTTCCGTTCACCAAATTTTGAATGGTATCTACCTGCCAAGTATCTTTGAGGATACAGATATCGCCATTTTTGAGGTGCGCCTTCAAAAAAGGTTTAGTTTGGAGGGTTTTGGTATCGTGGAGTAGTTGGTTTGCGTCTTTGTAATTGGAACGGAATTGATAGGTTTTGCAGGCTTGTATCGCCGCAATTCCGATGATAAATGTCCAAATATAGATTGTAATTTTTTTATTTTTCATTGTTGTTCATTTTTAAATCTAACGATATAAAAGATATGTTTTGGTATAGGTGAAGTAAGACGATAAAATATGTGGACAAAGGTACTATTAAATGTAATAGTTCGTATGCTTATTCTTAAGATTTAATCGCGCGTACTTTTTGGGGTTTTTAGTTGTTTTTCATATCGTATCCAATAGTGTTATTATCCTGCTGCGTACCGCCGGGATAATAGGATGTGGATATGAATAAGAGTAGCAATGACGTGGTGCTGCCTAGGAGTGTGAGGTGTTTTTTTAGCATTTTCTTATTTCTGCTTGCTTTAGTGGTGCATGATATTCCTAATATAGTCGTACATTTTTATCTGTAAGGCATGAATCAAAACAGTAAATAAAGCAATAAAGTTACTATCTTTATATAATTAAAAAGGTAAAAATGAATATAATATATAAAGTAGGTTACAAGTCAAAGTCTATAAAATAAAGCATTTGCTTAGTGCTATCAAACCATAAATATCTATAATGCTCGTGTTCTGTTTTGCTCCAATAAGGGTGAATCGTAACGATTTTTAGGCTGTCCCACCAAGTAAATTTTTGCCAAAGACCGCTACTGGAATTATCGGGTTTTTCAGACTTTGTCAAGTCTAAATGTGCTACAATTTTCGTTTTTGTTGCAGTGCTACATTGAAATGAAAACATAAATTTTGAATCTATTCCAATTTGATCGCCAAAACAATAAATACGATTTACGTCAGGTGTTGGATCAAAGCCAAAGAACGCTCTAAATCTTTTTTTATTAAATTTAGTGTCGGGTTGATAACTGTCAAAAGTAGGGATTACTTCATCGACCGCTTCGGCTTTTTTTTCACTAATTTTTTCTATTGTTTTACTAACTACTTCCTGTCTTTTTCTTGTAATGCGGTCGCAAGAAAAAAGGGTTAGCACTAGAATAATTGACCATATATAAACCGTTATATTCAATTTTTGTAAAAATTTGCTATCAAATTACTCATTGAGCAAATTGATAGATTATCAGTAAACTAGGCAGGGATCTAATCCTTGCAGCATATGAATTCCACCACCACCAAACCCATCACAATCCCTATTTCCCCCAAAAAATAAACGATACCTAGCAAAGTCAGATTTTGGTAATAGTAAAATACCAATCCGAGCGTAATACAGCAATACAGCGTATTTGCCACCGCAATTGCCTTGAGAAAAGGCCGCCAATTACCGGACACAAAAAAATAGCAGCAAAACGAATATAAACAGAAAATACCCGCCAAAAAAGATAAAAAATCTAGCGTTTTTAGGGGCATCCCAAAACTAGATTCAAAATTGGACAGCACTACGCCTAACATAAAAGCCGTCAAAAATGCTCCTAAGCCGTCGATAAGGAAAAGCCGTTTGGGATGAGTGGCCAATTGGGTTATTAATGGTCGAATGTGTTTTATCATAAGAAAAATTAATTAGATTTTGTTTTTATTTTTTAAATGGTAGTACCTACTGATTTTGTGGGCTTATCCTTTGGTCTATTGTATTGCATATTACATTAGTATTCCATCTTTTGCAAGAATTGGTTTTGGTACATTGGTTTCGCCCAACATTTCTCGGAGGTCAATTTCTATATTTCGGCAAATGGACAACATCGGAATATCATTGCTCATGCCCTGAAACGGATTCTCGGTATAATCACCTACTAATTCCATGACTACATAAATCCAACCCACTAAAATTGTAAAAGGGATCGTCAGCCAAATACCATAATCACCCAATTTAGTGAACTCCGAAATCATGCCAAAGGGCAACAAAAAAATAAATATGCCAATAAAAATAAAACTCATATTGCCATATTGACGCGGAAGTGGAAACTTTTTGATCCGCTCTACCATACCTTGATGGATATAGAAATCGGCCAAAATAC
This sequence comes from Chitinophagales bacterium, assembly GCA_043764095.1. Taxonomy (GTDB): domain Bacteria; phylum Bacteroidota; class Bacteroidia; order Chitinophagales; family Saprospiraceae; genus M3007. The sequence goes on along the minus strand of JAYUKX010000124.1, from coordinate 16,691 downwards.
GTTGTAATTCCATGTGTCTAAAATCTTCAATCAAATCCCGTTCGCGCAGTTTTTGTAAGTCTTGTGATTGAAAATCAATGAGTTGTGCTGCTGGATTAGTGAAGTGAGATATTCTTTCCGATTCTTCTTCGGATAAAAAATCGGATACATTGATATTATTTACCTCGTCACGCACTAAGCCAACACCAAAATTGCTGATATAAACCTGGGCCTTGTTACCAATATGCCCTTTTTGGTTAATATGCTCCCACGGTTGAGGCACTAAAAGTTGATCGCGTAAGGTATAAAGCCAAGCAATATGGCGATAAATCAGCCGCTGATGTATTGCCTTTAATCCATCAGATGATTCCTTGGTGCTTGCAAACTGATTGCTTACAAATGATCTGGTATAACTGCCCCAAGCGCGACTGCTATTTGTAATGGCACCCCAAATTTTGCGGGCTTCCCACATCCTATCGTAAGCAGAATTGTTTTTAAAACCTACATAAAATGCTACCGCAGTACCCACAACCGAAAGCGGTAACCAAGGAATAGATAACCAACGAAATTGCCCAAAATGATAAATACAGACAGCGGCACTTGCCCAAACAGTTAACCAAACTAGGTGTCCTCCTGTAAATTGGAGCACGTTTTTTAGACTGTAATTTTTTCTTATTATCATGGGTGCGGGTTGTTTTTATCAATCATAGAAAAGTTTACTCGCTTCCTAACGCGGTGCAAAAATAAAGCATATCTGTGAACGTAGCAATAATCGGCAAAAAATATATTTTAATCATTTGATGGCTATGAAATTATGCTCGGATTAATTTATTAAAATCAGGTTTTGTTGCTGAATTTTTGCTAATTAACGACATTTTATTGTATAATTTGCCAGTTTTTGTCATAACATGTTTTAGGGCTTGCGCTCCATATTGAACCGCCCATACCTTTGCCTCTGCCTAGAAGATAATAATGTCTTCTAATTAAACCTTTTGAATTTATGTTACGCCCCCTTTTTCTTCAATTCTTTTTATTTTTTTCCAGCATTGCTAGCCTATTGGCCAATGGTGTAGCTATTGTCAATGCCGATGAGGCCAAATATTTTACACTCGTCCGATCCGAAGTATCGGTACGGGTAGAAAACCAAATCGCGATCACGACCAGTACCCAGTGGTTTCGCAATCAAACCGACCTAAATACCGCTTTTAAGTACGGATTTCCGATGCCTGCCGGTGCTAGTGCAACGGCACTGAGTTGGCAATTGGATTCAATTTGGTATAATGCAGATTTTCAATCGGCACCACACGACACTTCTTTGCCCGGCGGTGGAGGTCAAGGTGGCGGCACTCTTAATGTCGATTTGCAAAACTATCTTGGATTATTTCCCTTATATTTTAGTATCAAGGATGAAGTACAAGCCGGAAAAATGATTGCCGTGCGGTTGACTTATGTTGAATTACTGCCGTACCGATTTGGTGTAGTCAGTTATAATTATCCGAACAATTATGCATTGATACAAAACACTCCGTTAGATCTTCAAAGTATTAATTTCGAACTGTATAGCTCGAGGTTGATTACTACTTTGGCCATGCCTGAATTTCCAGCAGCACTGATTACTACTTCGGCCTATAATGGCCTTGTGGTGGAATCCTTAAGTGCTGCTCCGGCCAATAAAAACTACAAAATACAATATGAACTTAGTGCAAGTGACCTAGGTTTGTTTGCTTTTTCTAATTATTTTCAAGACTCCATTGTCTGCGATGACTACGGAAAAGGCTTTTGCGCTTTTATTGCTGAACCTGCTCCAAATCCCAATGCTGATGTCATTGATAAGGTATTTACTTTAATCATTGATAGAAGCGGCAGTATGGACGGCACCAAAATGCAACAAGCAAAAGATGCTGCTAAATTTATCATGCAAAACCTCAATGAGGGAGACAAGTTCAATATTGTAGAGTTTGACGACCAAATCCATTCTTTTAGGCCAGATCATGTCCCACTCACCGCTACAAACCTTACTAGTGCGCTTAATTTTATTGAATTACTAGATGCTAGTGGCGCCACCAATATATCTGGAGCGTTTGGCGAAGCCATTCCACATTTTGCCAATGATTTGGGCGATACCTATAATGTAATCATTTTTTTAACCGATGGCGAAGCCACAGCAGGTATTACGAATACGCAAGAAATAGTAAACTTTGTACATGACAAAGTCGTATTTAATGAAGTAAAAGTCAGTATTTTCTGTTTTGGAATCGGAGATTATGTCAATGAACAACTATTGACTCAACTTTCAAATAAAAACCAAGGTATTGCTACTTTCGTCGCCAATAATGAGTTACAAACCACAGTCACCGAATTTTATCTCACACTTCGGAATCCTGTGTTGTTAAATACCACCATGGCATTTACGCCAGCATTGGTGACCGAAACGTACCCCAACCCATTGCCTAATTTATTCAAAGGCGTTCAAATGCTAGTCGTGGGCAGGTACGAAACACCCGGTATGACGGAGGTGAAATTTGATGGTGAAGCATTTGGTAGCCCAGTTTCCTATATTTACCCTATGCCATTGGTGGAAACGGATAGCCAAAAATATCATTTCTTGCCAAAACTTTGGGCAAAACAAAAAACGGAAAAACTATTACAAGACTATTATGCTAGTGCTGATCCTGCCAGTGCTGAAGGTATTAAGGAGGAAATTGTAAGCCTGAGCAATTGTTATGGCGTTATTACACCATTCACTAGTTTTGTTGATAACGGTAGTGGCGGCGGTATCGGCGGCGGCGGCGGCAACGTTATCTCAACAGAAGAAGTGGCAGGAAAAATAGCGCAAGATAGACTGATCTCTATTGTAAGTATAACGCCTAATCCGACCCATAGCATCGCGCAGATCAAATGGTCGGTTCAACCAGACTTACACGAACAGGCTCAAGTGTGCGTACTCGATCCACGTGGGGTAAAGGTGACGGATTGGACATTGGATCTTAGCGGAAGTGGTACATATACTTCCACTTGGAATTTGTTGGACAATGCCGGCAAACGCGTTGTTTCGGGTGCATATTGGGTACTGCTCCAAACTTCGGCTGGCACCGCTATTGGAAAAATAGTTGTACGATAATTTTGTTGTAAAAACTTAGCCAGCGGTTTCGAGTCAAAAAAGATGGCAATTTCAGGCCAAACGAGCCGCTTTTTTGAGTTCGATGCAGCGCATCGGACGAAAAAAATGGCGAAGTATGGACTAAAATTGACCTTTTTTGACCGAAATGGGAGCGGCTAAATTTTTACGTTTCATAAATGCTTTACGGAGCCGCATTTAAGCGGCTCCGTAAAGCATTTTACAATATTATTATACAACGTTTTGCTTATCTCCTAATTTCAAAAGGAGGTACCCAAATCTTTTTTCCGCCGCTACTTTTTTACTTTATACTATTCCGCCCCATACGTTTTAATAGTTTTAAATGCGATATAATTCCGCCCCAATACGTTGTTTGATTAGGTTCTATGTTGTTTTTTCGCAAAATTCTGTACAAAATCCTATTCAGTTTTGGGTAATGAATATGGTGATAATGCGGGAATAAATGGTGTGCAATATGGTTATTGAACCCCCCAAGAATAAAATTGGCTGTTTCACTAAATGGGTGCATGTCATTCGAACTTTTTATCTGATTCATTAACCAAGAAGTATTAATGGTGCCGTTTTCGTCGGTGGTGGGATATGCAGTGGCCTCCACGTGGTGCGTCATAAAAAAAGTGAAAAGCAAAAATAGGGACTGAAACAAGTGCATGAGCAAAAATCCGACTAAAACAACAGGCCAAACCTGTAAAGAAAAAAGTATAGGCAAAATCAAAATCACGGTGAGATAGAACACTTTTTGCGTCCAAAATGACAGATGATACAAAAATCCTTTCTTTTCTGTGTATTCGTCTTTCGAAAACAAGATCACAAAGTCCTTAATAAATATCCAAAATAGCGAATAGGTGGTATAAGCAAACGGTGCATAAATGTGTTGATACCGATGGTACCAAAAATATTTACTATTTGGAATCACCCTGATAATTTTAGAAATTTTCAGATCAGAGTCATAATCTTCCACATTGGGGGCATAATGATGCGAATGGATATGCCGTTGCTTCCACGCTTCGCCATGCGCACCTACTATGGTATAGATAACAATAAAACAAAGATTATTTAGTTTTTTATGCTCAAATATGGTATTATGTGAAAAATCATGCGAAAAATTGAAAGCAAAAAGCAAGGAAATAAAACCATATAAAATAAAACATACCACAAAATAGTATGGATTTTTAACGGTATATAATAGCGAATAGCAAAAAGCGGTCAACGAAAAGTAGAAAATAAATTTTATCCATATTTTAAAAGTGACCACCTGCGTATTTACCACAAGTTGCTCTTCCACCTTTCGATAAATTGTTTTAAGCAATGCGCTATCTTCGGCGATATATAGATGTTTATCTTTCAAAAGGAATAGGTTTAAAAAGTTTATGCGTTCCCATACCTTTCAAAAAACGAAAATGTGCTGCTAATGATTTTGGGTATGGCATTTCCATATAAGTCAAACCATGCTTTTTAGCGATCGCCCGAAACATGGGCAAAATTTCTAAATAATGAACATGACAAATATTAGGCAATAAATGATGTACTGCGTGCGCATTGAACCCGCCAAGTGTCCAATTGAAAAATACACTTTCGGCATTGTAATCCACAGAGGTACACATTTGTAATTTGGGCCAACTCATATTGAGTTTATGGTCGCTATCTGGAACTGGATGCGCTACATAATCTGATAAATGGGATACACCTAATACCCCAACAAATATTAAGGACACCATAAAATGGTTCAATAGAAACGCCATTAAGACCGTTGCCCAACCAAAAGGTAAAAAGTAAACCGGCAAAAGGATCATGTAGCCGATATAAAGTAGTTTATAAATGACTAATTTAATGATTTCATTTTTGGGGATTTCAATTTTTATCGTTCTACTCGAATAGTTGAGGAGCATCAGGGTTTCGCGAAAGAAAAACCAATTTAAAGAGTAAAATAAATATAAAAAAGGCGCGTAAATAAACTGAAACCGATGAAACCATTTAAGATCCTGACTTTCGGTCATTCGGAATAAAGGATTATTGAGTACATCAATATCGCTGCCTTCGATATTCGTGTATAAATGATGTGATTCGTTATGATTTTTTCCCCAAACATAAGCATTATTGCCTTGCAGGTTAAAACTGAGCGAAAATAGTATTTGATTCCAGAACTTACTTTTTACAGCCACGCCATGCGCAGCATCGTGGGAAACATTAAAAGCGGTTAAAAGTACGGAAAGTCCCATCAATAAATAGTAAGCGTAAAAACTAAATATCGTGGTGCTTGTCATCATAAGTCCGTAAAAAAGTATATCCAAACTGAAATAAAGTATGATTTTAAATATCATAATATTATTACCTGTTTTAGGTATCCCTTTTTCAACGAAATACTGCTCTACGCTTTCGTTGAGTTCCTTATAAAAATCGGAGCCTTCGTCTTTGGTGAATTTTAATTTGTTCATTTTATAGATGTTTTAGATAAGTATCAGGATATCATTAATTGGTAGAAAAGCCCAAGTCCAAAATGGCAATTATTTGTCTACTAATACTTAATAGTTGGTGATAAAATATTGTGTGTTACACGGTTGTTTTACTCGGCTATACGGCGTTGGTGCGGAAGAACATTCAATTTGGTACGAGGTATCGCCATCTTGAACCTCGCTTTGTCCAATCTATGTTGATTCGGAACTCTGTTGATCGCTCTATCATCAACATGCTTTAAAAACTACTTAAAGGTACAGGAAAAAGCGCAGAAAATATTCTTTTTTAATTAAAAAATACACCAATACTCAAAAAAAATAATTGCAAACTAGATTGTTTTAGGATCTAGATTTTTTTGGGAATGTTAATCTCAAATAATTGCTCCAACTATAGTATTTCGGCTTTAAGAAAGCAACATAAATACCGATCCCAGCAGCGTCAAAGCCAGCACCACCCGCCGATAATACTCCTCTCTGATACGCTGCACAATCCTCAATCCTACAAAAAAGCCCAATGCTAACGCGGGCAACAATACCAGATCGGTGCGCAAAGTAGTGAGCGTGATATTGTTCCAATAAAAAACTTGGAAGGGCAATTTGAAAAAATTAATAAACAAAAATAACCAAGCCGCCGTACCGATAAAATCCTGCTTGGGCATACGCATGGCCATAAAATAAATATTAGAAAACGCGCCGGCAAGGTTGCCAATCATGGTAGTAAAACCCGTAACTAAACCTAAAATAGTGGCAAACAACCTGTTTTTTGGCGAAATAGGCGTTTTTCTAAACTCAATATAGACCATAATAAGCACAGTAGCCAAAATGATAACCGCCATGATTTTCCGAAACAAACCCTCATCCACCGATTTGCCTACAAATACGCCCACCAAAATCCCGATAACGATCCAAGGAAGTAGTTTCCAAAAATGCGCCCATTGTGCGTGTCGGTTGTAATACACCACGGCCGCCAAATCTGCGATGCACAAGAGCGGCAGCACGATACCCGTGGATGCCTTGCCACCAAACACGATGGCCATAAGCGTTACGTTCATCATATCGATGCCTTTCACCCCCGATTTGGAAAGGCCAATGATGACTGCTGCGAGGAGCATAAGGGTGAATTGGAGCGGGGTAAAGTCTTGTAGTAGCATTTGGGGGGTAAAGGTAGGGCGTTGGTTGGAATTTAGCATGCATCATTCCCGGGCCACTACCAATTTTCCATGTTGTCCGTTGTCCAATTTTAGCCAATAAATTCCAGGTGTTAAACCGCTCACCGACAACTGCGCTCTACCTCCCAAAATGGTTGTTTCTATCTCCACTTGTCCCATTGAGTTGAACAATACCATCTGATGTGAAGTATTGTAGGGAACACTTACGGTGACTATTTCGGTGGCCGGGTTAGGGGAAATGTGAAGTTCGTTCATCGTTTTTGTCGGGATTTCCACTGTGCTGGAGGTACAATCCAATGCAGGATTAGGGTGGTATTGTTGCGTTAACCCTGAATTTCCACTCAAAAAAGCATTTGTAGGGGTTGGAACTGTCAAGGAATGAATCAAAACGGCAGTGCCGCAATTTTCGCGTTGCCAATTTTGGCCTCCATCAGTGGTATGCAGGACGAGTCCATTTCGGCCCACCGCCCAGCCGTTTGTGGCATCAGCAAATTCGATGTCATAAATCACTTCGTTGTCGCCAATATCAACGGATTCCCAAGTGGTGCCACTATCCGTTGTGTGCCAAAACCCACCGTAATACCCACCTAGCCAGCCTTCTTTGGTATTGATAAAATAAAAATCGCTAGGTAATTGATCCGTAGGAAAGTTATCATATATCTTCCAGGAGGCACCATTATCGGGCGAAATCAAGAATACATACTCCACATTGGGCTGGAGACCATACCAACCAAAGCCGTATAATGTGTCATTACCCATGTATTGCCATTGTTGCAAGTCATATAATGAAGGTAATTCATGCGACACCCAAGTGTCTCCCTCGTTGTCGGAATAAAATACCTCGCCATACGATCCACGTGAAAATGCTTTCCCATCATTGGTCATTAATCCATTAAACTGCCAATAACTACCCTCAATATGTTCTGTCCAACTTGCTCCACCATCGTGGGTCACCAATATGGCTTTTTCTGTGCCATTGCCGCTATAGTGACCACACGTAATGATGCCATTGAGGGTATCTTTCATCGTCAAATCGGTGATTAATCGTCTTACGGGCAAGTTAGGCAAAGGAATATTGATTTGCGTCCAAAAATTACCGCCATTTTTTGTGGCAAATACTTGATTACCCGAAAAACACCAACCATGCTCGGCATCCAAAAATTTGAGCACCACAGATTGGTGGGGTAAGGGGCTGTCAAAAGGTATCCATTTAGGGTCAATGCAAATAGGCACAGTACGGGTTCGTACAAATACCCGCTGGAGGCAAGGTGTTTTAATCGTCAAAGTGACGAGATAGCACCCGGGTACTGTATATTGATGGCTAGGATTTTTACTATTGGAAGTGTAGCCGTCGCCAAAATCCCAATGATAAAGGTTTGCATCTTGGCTGCGGTTATAAAACTGAGCAATGTCATCGTTGATCGTAAAGTCAAAATTGGGTAATGGTTCGGGGCATGTCAAGGAGTCGCAATCAACGAATATGGGCGTATTATTCTCTACCAAAGTACTGTTGCTATCTTTTACGCAAACCATTTGTTCGTAACCTTCAAAATCATAAAAGGTATAGCGTAGTCCATACTGCAAATCACCGATACCTTCTACCCACTCAAAAAAAGTAGGTGGAAGGCCGTTGTTATTTTCGGCCTTCAGTTTGATATATTTTCTTCGTTCGCCATTGTTGAGGGAAAAAGAGTCCACTTCAACTACTTTTAAGGGCTTTACGAGGTAAATATTAAAAGAATCCCCTACCTCCAAGTCAAAATTGAAAACATCTTGTACCGTATTGCAGGTATTTGGGTTGAATACGGACACTTTGCCGCCTTCTATCAAATGGTAAACGTCGTTATAAATACCTGAATATGCGCTAAAATCATAACGAAGTAGTGTCTTCCCGCAGAGTACGGTATCTCCTAAATATCGAATACTGGAATTATATGTACCATCAAAAAAGTTGAAATGATAACTCCCAACGGATAAACCTGGCCTTGAAAATAGCTCCTTTGTGTTGGAAGTGACCGACTGACTATACATTACTTGCATTGTACACCAAAAAAGGGCGCAAATAAGTAGGTATTTGAGTCTGCTGCTGGAAACTGATTGGTGCGGATAAAGATGTTTCATAAATGTGTATTTTTAATTGTTTTGTGTTGATTACAACAAGTTTTAGAGGCGATAACAGATACTGCTTATCTGGAAAATATCAAGTACATAAACCCATAAAATTGTTGACAAATGAATTACATGTAAAGGTAATTACATTCGCAAGATATTACCAAATTTTGTTTATAGATCAGCGTGTAATACCTTTGCAACCTTATTCATTCCTATTTTTTATTTATGAAGGTAAATTTTGTTATTATAGCCTTAATGGCGATGTTATCAGGTTCTTTAAATGCTCAATTCTCCTGTAGGCTTCCTAGCCCACCGTCTTTTATCTCTACTGTTTATCGGCAAGAAGCAGACGTTTTAATAGATACAATGGGAAATACCTACAAGTTAGTACAGGATTTGGCTCAAGTTAATCGTAACACGGAAGCAGTTATTCTTAAAAATAAGGGTTTTACTAAATTCCCTTTAGAATTACTGAAAGCGAAGCGATTAAAAGTGCTTATCCTATCTGATAATGATATCGACTCACTTCCCAATGAAATAGGCCAGTTGAAGCAATTGGTTGCCATGGATCTTAGTAATAATAATATCTTATACATCCCTGAAAGTGTAGCAGCCTTATCTAAAATCCAGTATATAGATTTATCGGGCAACCCTATTGAAAGCGTTACAAATTCCATGCTACAGTGGAAAGCACTAACGGCTATCAATCTACATAATACCGCCACGCCATCTTTACCTGAAGATATTGATCGGTGGACTAAACTCACGTATTTGGATTGGGGGCAACACGAAGACCCTATAATCGCTGTCGACGGGCCAAGGGAGCGTTCAATTCCACATTATTTCGAGGTACATGACCGAAAATTACCTAATCGAATTATCCAAATTACCCAATTACATACCCTGTTACTGGTTGGTAATTTTTTTGAAGACATACCAACTTTAATTACCCAAATTCAATCTTTACGGTATTTAGACTATTCCGATAATGGATTGGAGACCTTGCCTTCTGAATTGGCCAACAACCATAATTTAGAAACACTCATACTGTGTTCCAATAATATTAGTGAATTACGCCCCAGCCTTGCCCAATTAAGTCGATTAAAACATCTAAACATTACAAATAATCAATTTGAGTGGTTGCCCGAATTTATCGGAGGATTTAACCAATTAGAGGCATTGTACGCCGCTAGCAATAAAATCAATGAAGTCCCGAATAGTTTTTCTTCCTTAAAAAATCTAAAAACATTATCTTTATCTAGCAACCCATTGACGACAGATTTTTGGAGTAATATCCGTTTGGAGCAACTCCAAAAGTTAGATTTATCCAATACGCCATTGAGTCAGTTGCCAGAATGGCTCTTTCAAATGAAGAATTTAGAAGAAATTAATCTAGCCTACTGCCCCATTGTGAAATTACCCAACGGTATTGACCAACTTTTAAAACTTCGTATCCTAAACTTAGGGTATATCCCCTTAGATGCTGTCCCAAATGGATTAGAGCAACTGACCAATCTACAAGTTTGTGAAATTAGGGGGATACTACTGGACGACGACGAACGCGAAGCTTTGAAAAAAGCCATGCCTCAGTGTAAGTTCAGCATGGGCATAAGCAAGGCGGAAATATCGCGTGATATTCAAGTAGATCTCAGGAAACTATTGCGTGATAAACGTTATATCGAAGAAAAAATACCCGCTAATGACCCTAACCGTAATGAGATGATGGTATCTAATTATACTTCAATTGCTTGGGTAATGATGGTATTAGGATCGTACAAAGAGGCTGACAAATACCTCCGCGATGCAATTGTAATTGACCCAATGAATTCCACGGTTATCAGTAAACTTGCCTTAGTCAACCTGTTTCAAGGCCGATTCGAGGAGGCTCGACTTATGTACTCAGAATGGATGAACAAACTATCTGATAATGGTGATACTTTTAAGACAGTATTCTTATCCGATATTCAGGATATGTATAGAAATTATGCTGTACCCAAAGAGCGAAAAAACGATTTTGAAACGATTAAACAAATTTTAAAATGAAAAAATACACGATTTTACTACTAATTGGACTTTTCCTATCACAAATAGCACTATACGGTCAAGGTTTATCGGTCGAGCAGTTAATGGAAGAAACCTATTTGTTCAGGGCCGATACTAATTATAGTAACACCACACAATATATCGCAGCAGAGGAAGGTCGTTTGTGGAGTATCAATAAAGCCTATAATCGCGATTATTATTCATCAGATGGTATTTGGAAAAAACGCGATAGTATTGTTCCTATCGAAGAAGTCATCCAAAACGCCAAATCCGTGGAGGTGATCGGGCAAATACCGCCATCGCTGTATGCCTGTAAAGGGCTGAAGCATTTAAGTATTTCAAAATATACAGGGGCGATAATCCCCGAAGCGATTGAGCAACTCCAAAACTTAACTTCGTTCCATATTCATGATGCTTACTCCCTCATTGCGTTACCCAAGGCTTTTGTCAAAATGCCTAGATTAGAAATATTACATATTGCAAGCGTTGATAGCACGAAACGTTTGTTTAATGATATAAACGTACTCCAGCATATCAAGATTTTGATAGTGAACGTAAATTATAACAAAGATTCGGTTGACTTTTTATCTAATCTAACACAATTAGAGGTATTATCTATAAATGCCTATGGTGCTCCAGTAAATGTAAATCTTGATTTTTCTAGGTTAACCAATTTAAAAGGATTGGAATTAAGTGGATTCAATAATACCGAACAGTTTGGATCGGGTTGGAGCGCGCTCAAAAAACTCCAGTCATTGAAAATTAGTAGTTGCCCTAAGTTGATTACATCCTTGGGTCAATCATTAAAGTCCTCCAAAATCAGATTCCTGAATTTAGAATATAATAATCTCAAAACGATACCAGATTGGGCACTCCAACCCAACTTACAATATTTGAATATGAGAGGTAATCCATTGGAGCGGATCGACAAAAGATGGGCCAAATTGACCAATTTGTTCAATCTTATTTTACCGGATACACCTATTGAATCCATTGAAGAAGGCGTATGTAGTGCGTTGTCCCAATTGCGATGGCTGGTACTCGACTCTCGTCAATTGAAGCAATTACCGACTGATTTTGGAGCATTGTCCAATTTAGAAGCATTTAACCTAGATGATGCTCCTATTGAGTTTTTACCGCCTTCTTTTTCCAATTTATCTCAACTGCGCTGGCTCGTGATCGAAGAAGCGATGATACAAGCCTTGCCTAATGACTTTGGGCGTTTAACATCGTTGAAATCGATCATTTTCTATAGTATCCCGATAACAAATTTACCGCAGTCTTTCGGCAATCTTAATCGCTTGGAATACCTCCAGTTAGGGTTATCAGATTTGAAGGCATTGCCTGAAAATTTCGGCGAACTAACATCATTAAGAAATTTACTTCTTTCTTCAAATGATATATCCGCTTTGCCTATTAGTTTTTGCGATATGCGCAGTCTTACTCATTTAGGTTTATTTGGAATTAAAATTAAGGCCTTACCTGAGTGCTTTGGTAACCTTTCCAATCTATCGGAACTGCGTATAGATGGTTCAGATATCGCATCACTTCCGAGAAGTTTTGGCCGACTATCTGCACTAAAAGAATTGGATATCAGGGGCTATGCCTTCTCTAAGTGCCCGGAAGAAGCATTGATGGGGCTAACAAGTTTAGAATCTCTTACATTTGAATCTACTTCCTTGGCCGTTTGTCCTGAAAGTATCGGCAATCTTAAACAACTGGAATATTTACGTATTATGGATTGCAAACTAAAATATATTCCACCTACACTTGGCAATTTAACCCGGTTGAAGCGCCTTGATCTTTCCGAAAATAAATTGACGGAACTACCAGAAGCAGCGATTAACCCATTAAAACGGTTAGAATTATTAAACCTTGCGAGAAATAAACTGGTACAATTACCAAATAACGCGGACTTACCTGAGCTAGAGGTTATAGATTTGGCGGGTAACAAATTAAAAACTGTGCCCGCATGGTTATTTCAACTTCCCAACCTTACGAGTATTTTTTTGACCCAAAATGAATTGGGCAGTTTGCCTACGATAGAACAGGAGCGCAACAAACTGTTGTCTTTAGATATTTCAAGTAATAAAATATACAAATTACCCGAGTCTATTGGAGGGTTGAGCGGATTAAAAGAGTTAGATATTAGTGATAACAAACTAATAAGTTTACCGAAAAGTCTCTGTCAACTTAAGCATTTGAAGACACTTGATGTACGCTCTTGTACACTCCGAAAATTACCCGAAGAAATAGGTATGATGGACTCTAATTTGGTGCTTTTAGCACATGGTAATCTTTTGACAAATATCCCAACCTCTGCCCTGAAAAGTCAAGTGGCAAAATGGGAACTACAGGGAAATCCGATTAATAATGCCGAGATGGAGCGACTTACAAAACGATTAGACCTTCAATTGAATTGGTATAGTCTTTATGAAGAAATTTTTGATAAAAAACAAGAAATAAACCGAGGTAAAAAGGAGGCAGAAACAGAACGTATTAGCAACTTCCCGCCATCTACTCCATCCTTATATTATGTGGGACTCGCAGAAGCACTCGTTTATTTGGGTGAAACCAATGAAGCAACCCAATTGATTAACTCGATACTGGAAACAGATCGAAAAGCATCAAGACCAGACAATTCTAAGGATTTTGTTCACTTGCAGTTTGCCATCCTGTTTTTAAAAGGCGATATAACAGAAGCAAAGAAAATGGCGCGTATTTGGCACAACAAAACGAAAATAACAGAGCAAGTCCATAAAGATATTTTTATGGAGGTATTACGCGAACTGCTGTTGACTGGCCAAGTGCCGCCCGAACGATTGGCCGATTTTGATGCACTTTTAGCGGATATCGCTGACTTGTGACCCCTTACTCCAGTCCCAAAAACCGCTTCAATTCATCATATTTATTATCCATAAATACCACTTTTCCCGTATCATCGAGTACCCAGTAAGTAGGATATGTGGAGATCTTAAAATCGCTAGTGATGCTTTTTTCATTAGTTTGGAAGTAATTCGCCCATGTATATTCGTGTTGTTGTAGGTAATCACTCCATTTATCGGCTATTTCGTATTCATCAATGGACACACTAATGAGTTGAATGCCTTTAGCGTCCATTTTTGGGTTGTCTGCTTTAATGCTCTTATGGTCTCTTCTACATGGCGTGCAGGTTAAAAACCAAAAATCGAGCACGGTATAATGGCCTTTTTCCAGTTGGATATGGTGGAGTACCGAGTCCTTATCCAAAAATGCATACAGACTTAGGTCTAAAACAGGAGGATGAAGGATTAATTGAACCGCAGCGGCGTTCATTTTGGCAATATGAAACCAAGAGAGTTTTGTGCTTTGTTGTTCTATAATTGGTAAAATAAGGTTCATGCGGTCTTCTGAATGCCTGCTATTGTTGATATACTGATAAAGCATCGTAGCAGAGAAAGCATTTTCTTTGTTTTTTTCAATAACACCTAACAAAAAATAATGCATCGAATCACTGTTGTTTAAGGCTCGTAACCGCTTTAGTGTGGGGTTCACCTCGTGCACTACATAATCGTAAATAGGCGCATTGATAACGGTATCAATTACGAGTTCATGGTCTTTTTGGTGTGCTTTTATGGTAATATCGCCTTTGTTTAGCCAGATTGATTGAAATAGTTTTTTATCTTTCTGATAGATATTGATATCGAAACGATCTATATCATAAGGCGCTTCCAAGTGCATCTTCAGGATATTTGCGGGTAATGCGGATGCCTTGTACTTCCGGTTGGAGTTTGTGATACTAACCGAGTCCATTTCAATGTTGGAAGTAAGGAGCGTAATATTAATTTGTGCAAAGGTTGGGTTTGCAATCGTTGCGATCAGGCAACTCAAAAAGATGTTTTTCATGAAAAATTAGGTTGATTTAAAAGCCAGCACAAGGCTATTTTTGTATTGATTAAATTGAATATTTATAAACTCTTGTTTGGGTTATTTTATTTTACCCATTTCAAAAACGTATCCGATGCAAATATAAGAAAACTTGTTTTATGTAGCAAAATTATTTACTGTATTTTCTTAATGGTCGGGGCGTTTTTCCCACCCCAACCATTAAGTTGTATTCTCTTGGAAGTCACTTCGCTAAAACACCCGCTACATCACCATTGGAACTTCCATCAATAATATCTCCGCATCTTGCGTATTGGCTTGTATATCAAGCGATTCGATGTCCCAAATGCCCAATCCGTCTCTTTCATTGAGGGCTTGATCGTTGATCGTAACATCGCCTTTTAGTACAAAGGCATACACGCCATTGGTTTTGTTTTTTAAGGTATAATCCAATGAAAAATCCTTGTCCAATTTGCCCATGGAGAACCACGCATCTTGGTTGATCCAAACGCCATCATCATCGGTATTGGGAGAAAGGATTTGTTGTAATTTGTTGTGTCGATCGCTGACGTTTAAGGTAATTTGATCGTACCGAGGCGCCACATTTCGTTTGTTAGGAAACAACCAAATCTGTAGGAATTTTACTTTTTGGTCTTTGTTTTTATTGTATTCGCTGTGTGTAATACCCGTGCCTGCACTCATCACCTGAATATCGCCATTTTTAATCACCGTCACATTACCCATACTATCCTTATGCTCCAAATCGCCTTCCAGCGGGATACTGATGATTTCCATATTATCGTGTGGGTGCGTACCAAAGCCCATGCCTGCATCCACAATATCGTCGTTCAATACCCGCAATACGCCAAAGTGCATTCTTTCGGGATTGTGATAATTGGCAAAACTAAAGGTGTGGTGCGAGTTGAGCCATCCGTGGTTGGCTACGCCTCTGCTGTCTGCTTTGTGCAAAACTGAATTGGCCATAATTTTTGAGTTTGTGTTTGGAATATGATTAAATCCTAGGATTTCAAGTTCTTTTAGTTCGTCAATGTCATTTTGTGTCAAGTTGGCGATAGCGCCTGTGGTTGCAAACATTGCGGTGCCTAAAAAACCTTTTTTTATAAAATCTTTTCTATCCATGTTATTTCGATGTTTAAACATTAAAAATTTAAATAATTATTTTTCTATAAAACAAGTAGCGCAAACTTGCAAATCTCGAAAAGTCAAAATTTAGTACAATGATGCTCACTTCCTACTTTTTTCGCCAAAAAAGTAGGCAAAAGGCTTCGGCTTACGAAAAATGCGGCGCTTTTGCTTCCTCGCTCCGGCGGCGCCAAAAAAACTCGCCGCACTATTGAGCGGGGACTGTGTCCCGTAAAATCCCTATGGCTCAAACAGTTTTTGGCTTCATCCGCCTCCTCTCAAGCAAAACCTGCATTTTTCTAAGGCCGGTCTTGCCACACTTGGGGAACCGTACTTTAATCCCAATTTCAAAATGTTTCACCAAGAATAAACGTGTACCCCATATAAATTAGGGATTTAAAACCATTTCTATCGTACCAATGTTCATATTTTTCCAAAAAAAAAGCGCACCCTCATGCGGGTACGCCTTTTCAGCTGGTTACAATCCAAACGGGTACTCATCGTAAACAATAGCAGCGGATAACAACTTAGATGCCTTACGGCGTGTTATCCCCATAACGTAAAGGGAAAAGCAAAGGGAAAGGTACACATGGTTGACTGCCATTTCCCGTTGTGCTGAATGGTAACATTAGAATACTTTGTCTTTCGGTTTAGTCATAGGAAAAGACAAGTGGGATTATCCTTTATAAATATTTTTGTAAAAACTTAGCCCAACGGTTTCGAGTCAAAAAAGTAGGCAATTTTTGGTCAGACGAGCCACTTTTTTGAGTTCGATGCAGCGCATCGGACGAA
>JAYUKX010000123.1:0-2997 GCA_043764095.1 Chitinophagales bacterium | reverse complement strand
ATCGGTTATTTAGCGCCACTAAACGCCCTCTTCATGCCTTGATAGTGACAAAATCATCTCCCCAAATTTGTACCTTTATTTAAATCTCATTCCTAAGAAACGATAAAGCAACAACCAAACACGCGAATTCCTACCAATTCCACAGTATTTCTATATATATCGCTTTTGTTCTCTTGAATCTTTCTACCTTTGTGGTCTATGTCATTTATTAAATCCATTTCAGGTTTTAGGGGAACAATTGGTGGCCGCCCCGGAGACAACCTAACACCTCAAGATATTGTATCTTCAGCCGCTGCGTTTGGGCAGTGGGTGTTGAATACCACCGGTAATCCCAAAATAGTCATTGGGCGCGATGCGCGTATTTCAGGCGAAATTGTGAGTGCATTGGTATCCAATACATTGCGTTCACTGGGCATATCCATTGTCGATCTCGGATTGAGTACAACCCCTACTGTAGAAATAGCGGTGCCGCTGGAAAATGCAGGCGGCGGTATTATCCTTACTGCCAGCCATAACCCAAAGGAATGGAACGCGCTCAAACTACTGAACCATAAAGGCGAGTTTATCAGTGCCGCTGATGGCAAATTGGTGCTCGAAATAGCCGATACAGGCGCTATCGAGTACGCATCTGTTGATAATTTGGGATCGTACCGTACGGATGATTCTTATATCAAAAAGCATATTCAAATGGTGCTCGATCTGCCTATTGTGGACAAAGCGGCCATTCAAGCCAAAAACTATACGATTGTTGTAGATGCGGTTAACTCCACTGGAGCACTATCGGTTCCGCCCCTTTTGGAGGCATTGGGCTGTAAGGTAATCGTGATCAATGGTGAAATCAATGGTGATTTTGCCCATAACCCAGAGCCACTCCGCGAAAACCTCAATGATTTGAGCAAACAAGTCGTACGTCAAAAGGCCCAAATGGGTATTGCCGTAGATCCAGATGTGGATCGTTTAGTGTTTATGTGCGAAGATGGGGAATTATTTGGGGAAGAATATACTTTGGTTGTAGTAGCAGATTATGTTTTGAGCAAAAAAGTAGGTAATACGGTTTCTAACCTTTCGAGTAGTCGCGCCTTACACGATGTAACGGTAAAAAGAGGCGGCGAATACTTTGCTTCAGCCGTAGGTGAAGTGCATGTTGTAGAAAAAATGAAAGCCGTCAATGCTGTGATTGGAGGAGAGGGCAATGGGGGTATTATTTACCCTGAATTACACTACGGTCGTGATTCTTTAGTAGGTATAGCCCTATTTTTGAGCCATTTAGCCAATGCAGGTAAACAAATTTCTACATTTCGCCGTATGTATCCAGAATACCGGATGGCTAAAAACAAAATTCAGCAATCACCTGATATTCAATTAGATAAAATATTTGAAGCCTTAAGCCATAAGTATAGAAATGAACGCATCAACCGCGAAGATGGCCTAAAAATCGACTTTGAAGATGGCTGGGTACACCTCCGTCCTTCTAATACTGAGCCTATTATCCGTATCTACTCCGAAAGCGCATCCGAAGTGGTGGCCAATAATTTGGCTAAAAAAATCATGCAGGATATTCAGGAAATGAGGAATTAATACCGCTGTTTTTATTCATCCTTCTAGCATTAAATTTATGTTCAATTATGCAAAGAGTTTACTTCGATAATGCTGCCACTACTCCCATTTCAGAGGAGGTAATTAATGCAATGTTGCCTGTTTTGAGGGGACAATTTGGCAATCCATCTAGTATCCACGCCGAAGGTAGGGGCGTACGATCGTTGTTGGAAGCGGCGCGCAAAACCGTTGCTAACTGTATTGGCTCCAGCACAAGTGAAGTGTTTTTTACTTCGGGAGGCACCGAAAGTAATAATATGGCGATCAAATGCGCCGTACGTGATCTTGGGGTGACCCGCATTATTAGCAGTCCTACCGAACACCATTGCGGCACACATGCTATTGAGTCTGTAGCGCAACAAGGTGTGGAGGTTGTTTGGCTTTCTGTTGATGCATTAGGGCGCATCAGTTACGATGAACTAGAAACTGCTTTGCAAAATGGCGATGGAAAGGTCACTTTGGTTTCTATTATGCACGCCAATAACGAAATTGGTACAATGATAGATTTGCAACGCGTAGCAGATCTTTGTCAACAATACAAAGCGTATTGCCACTCAGATACGGTACAAACCTTGGGGCATTTCCCGATTAATGTACAAGATACACCAGTGCATTTTATATCTGGCGCAGCGCACAAATTCCACGGCCCAAAAGGGGTTGGTTTTATTTATATCAATGGTACTACTGCTGTTAAACCATTTATTGATGGCGGTGCACAAGAACGCAATATGCGTGGGGGAACCGAAAATGTATATGGTATCGTTGGCTTGGCTAAAGCATTAGAATTATCCTATAACGATTTAGATGCTCGCATGGCACATATATGCGATGTACGGGCATACATGAAAGCACAATTGGAAAATACCTTCGAGGATATTAGGTTCAACGGAGATATTGACGGAGATAGCCTCTATACTGTACTCAATGTATCTTTTCCTCCTTCTCCACGCAACGAAATGATGCTGTTCAATATGGATATTGCTGGTATCAGTGTTTCGGGCGGCAGTGCTTGCTCAAGTGGCGCCGAAAAAGGCAGCCATGTATTAGAAGCCATCCAAGCCGATCCTGATCGAAAAAGTATTCGTTTCTCCTTTTCACATTACAATACCCGCGAAGAAGTAGATTTTGTGGTGGAAAAAATGAAAGGATTTATTGCACAAAAACAGGAAATGGTGCATTCTTAGGAAGAAGATTATTGTTTAACTTGTAACCGTACACGTTTATTTCTGGTGACATGCTTGGAAATTCGCTATAAAGCAAAGTTCCCCAAGTGTGGCAAGACCGGCCTTAGAAAAATGCAGGTTTTGCTCGAGTGGAGGCGGATGAAGCCAAAAAGTGTTTGAGCCAAACAAAAACTGAAGGGACGCAGTCCCCGCTCGACTGTGCGGCGAGTTTTTTTTG
>JAYUKX010000122.1:0-38412 GCA_043764095.1 Chitinophagales bacterium | reverse complement strand
TCCCCGCTCGATAGTGCGGCGAGTTTTTTTTGGCGCCGCCGGAACTCGAAAGCAAAAGCGCAGCATTTTTCGTCAGCCGAAGCCTTTTTTGCCTACTTTTTTTGCGAAAAAAAGTAGGAAGTAAGCATTGATGAACTAATTTTCAATTTTTTGACATTTGCAAGTGGGTAAGACATTTTTTCTAAAGACGATGTGTACTCTTTATAAATATAAACAATACTATTTTACTGCTTTACCACCTTTACTACTTTCCTCGCGTTATTTTGTTCTATTTCAAGGTAATAAGTTCCCGCAGGTTGGTCTGAAATTGAAAATTGGGTCGTAGTATTGGCTGTTTGCTGAGACGCAACGATATTTCCCTGGCTATTGATTAAATTAAAATTAGTAACGGAACTACCGTTGTTTTCCACATTTACCTGAATGATATTGGCCGTTGGATTCGGGAACACCTCCACTTTTGCACGCAAGAAAAGACGATTAGTAGAGGATAGTGGTGCGTATTCATAATCCGTAATACTTTCAACATAAAGGTCAACTCCGCCCGTCTCTAATCTGTTTTGGGTCTCTTGTTTAAGCGATCTATCGGCATTATACATTTTATTGGATGTAAATTGTGGTTTCCATATTTGTGATACTGTCCACCAAACTTCATAAGTATAAAATTCTATGTCCCCATTGCTATTTTTTGTCCATGTATTTCTGTATTCGGGTCGCCAATTACCAAAAATAAACTCTTCCGTCAATTCAATATCTGCTGTTGGTGTGTAGAAAAGTTGCACGCGTGATAATGCTGGATTCCAGACATTTGTAATGCTATTCCACTGCTCCGTTTCTTTTCTATCCACTAATGTATCAGCATCCGTGTAAAAATAGTTTTTTCTTTCTCTAGTTTTTAGGTCTCCCCCAAAACCCGATGCAAAGATTTCGGTAACAATACGATCACTGCTATCGAAAGTAAAAGTCGTAACAAAGCCAAAACCAACGGTATTGTTATCAATAAATGATACTTTTGATGCTGAAAGTTGACCAGATGAATGATACGTATAACTTATCTGTGCATCCCACTCCCAAGTATTGGTCGAGTCATTAAATTGTTCATACCTTTCTGATATAACTTGTCCTGTACTAGAAAAAGTACCGATTGATTTATACGCATCTTTAAGGGTATTCGTAAGGCTATCTAACTCTTGGCGAATATAAAGCGTGTTATTGCCATTTGTATCGTATTCATAATTTTGCGCCATGCTAGGTAGCCAGTTGGCTCCATCCCAATAATCTGTTTTTATTTGATTAACCAGGTTATTCGTATTATAATAATAGAATTGCTGTTCGTAATTCGCCAGAGGGTCACTCGAAGTATTAGTTCTTAACGTAGTACTCTTTATGGGCTGCGGAATGGAAGACTGCGCCATTAGGCCCGTTACAACACATAAAAGAAATAAAATGGAGAGTTTGTAAGATTTTTTCATGTTGAAAAATGATTAATAAAAATTTGATAGATCGCCCCTTTCGGGCAATTCAATTTTTAACATCGTTATTTCAGAAAAAGTTTTTAACAAATCTCAATCATCCTCCAAGTGTATAATATTGGCAATATCCTCCTAATTACTTAATTTCATAAGCCAACACTTCATCCGATCGGCGCAGGGTAGGATCGCAGCCACAAGTATATCGAAAATCAAAAAAAGTAATCTTATCTCCGGGACTCATTTGATCAACCATAGAAGACACCCTTTCATTGAACCGCGCACCATTATTGGTGACATCAGGGGAAGGGTCTTGGTTTTTTTTCGTATAGGTTACCTTAAACGAAACCATATTGCACCTTAGGCCTAAATCAAATTTTTTTAGGATAGTAGCAATACCTCGATTATTTACGGCGCGTACTATTGTAGGGTCAGGAATTTTTTTCACCCTAAAGTATTGGTTATCAATAGGTTGCTTTGTAAGGGAATCGGATATAATAAGCCAAGCCATATTGGTATCTCTGGTACAAATATCCCACTGATAACGCCCATTGCCTCGGCTCGACAATTGTCCTTGCGAAGCCACCACTTGTATTTGGTTGGTGGACAAATCATCGACGACAATAGTGACAGGATTACTCACTCCGCAGAACACTGCATTCATTTTATCCAATTGAACAGCTATTTGAGCCGACGAAAATATGGGACTTAGAAACCCAAAAATAAGAATTTGAAAGAAATAGACAATGCTATTTTGATGATTTAAAGACATAATAATGTGTGAAAAATATTTTGATAAAATTAAGTATTTTCTAAAATTCGAAACATTGAATGCTTATTTTCGCTATTTTTTGATTTTTACTGCAAAAAAAAACAATATTAAAACGACCTTTGACCTTCTTTACTATTATACATTTGCTCATAAAAACGATTTATTATGAAAAAAAATATCCATTTAATGCTCTTGTCTTTTTTAATCACGGCTAGCCTTTCGGCGCAAGTTGGTGAGAAAAAAGCACCAACCAAACGCGAGCGTCCTGCTCCAGAACGCTTGCTTTTACGCCCCGAGGCAAAACGCAATTTGCCTATTGTCGAAAATCCATTTGGCTTTATCGATCCAAAATATACCCCAATAGGTACTTTGCAAACCCCTGATAATAGGGTGGCAAATATTTCGGTAGAGCGCGACGAAAATGGCGCACCGATCTGTTATCGAGGTATTACCGAGGCATCCAAATCCATTGCAGATAATGCTACAACACCCGCACAAGCGGCATTGGCTTATATCAGTAGCCTTCAAATAGAAGGTATTGAAGCCGCAGAAAACGAATTTGTGGTATCAAAAGTACAAACCGATGAACAAGGCAACAAGCATATCCGCATGGAGCAACGTTGGAATAATGTACCTGTTTATGGTAGCGAGGTGATTGCGCATACCAAAAACGGAGCGTTCCACATGCTCAATGGCCGATACGTACCTAGTCCAAAAATAGCAGCCAGTGTCCCAACAATCAGTGCCGATCAAGCGATTGAATTGGTCAAAAATAATATTGGCACCGACAAGGTGAAGACCGATTGGTCGGCGCAGGATTTAACCATTATTGGCGCATCCACACCGTTCCAAACTGACTTGGTGATTTATCCTTCCAACGGAACTTACCACTATACCTGGCATATCATAGCGCATCCCAACCTAATGGTGCGTAAAGTATATTTTATTGATGCACGAACCGGTGCGATTCTCAACCAATACGACCAAACTTGCCGCCTACTCTCCCATGTAGCCGAGCACATGCATGGTACGGAAGCAGGCGCACATACCTGCACGCACGACCAAACAACAGTCGAAGATTTGGAAGGCCCAGTAACCGGAACAGGTACAGATTTGCTTGGTGTGAACCGTAGTTTTGGTGCTTGGCAAGATGGTAGCAGCGTGTATATGATCGATGCCAGTCAGCCGATGTTCAACACATCATCACAAATGCCCCAAAATCCGATCGGCACCATTATCACCTTGGATGCGAAAAATACTTCTCCCGCAGTATCCAGTTCATTCGATTATCAAGATGTGAAATCAAACTCCACGTCCTTCAATAACCCAACTGCCGTTAGCGCACATTGGAACAGTATCAAGAGTTATCAATATTACAAAAATAAATTTAACCGAAATTCTATTGATGACAATAGTGGAAATATAGTTTCATTCATTAATGTATCTGAAGATAATGGTACCTCTATGGAAAATGCCTTTTGGAATGGCGCTTATATGTGGTATGGCAATGGTGGATCTACATTTAAAAAATTGGCACGTGGCCTCGATGTAGGTGGCCACGAAATGACACATGGTGTAGTAGAAAAAACGGCCAACCTTGAATATCAAGGCGAAAGTGGTGCATTGAACGAGTCCTTTGCCGATGTTTTTGGTGCAATGATCGACTTAGGCGACTGGCAAATAGGCGAAGATGTGATGCAAGCCAATACGCATACTTGTTTGCGCGATTTGTCAAATCCTAATAACGGCGTTTCCTCTAATAGCCCGTTTTGGCAACCCGCGCACATGAACGAAAAATACACTGGCAGCCAAGATAATGGCGGTGTGCATATCAATTCTGGAATCGTTAATAAGGCATTTTATTTATTTGCAACGGCCTCGGGTGTAGGTACCGATAAGGCAGAACAAGTATATTATAAAGCACTGCGCGATAATTTGGTGAAATCCAGCAAATTTGTCGATTGCCGACTAGCCATCATACAAGCAGCAACCGATCTATACGGAACTACGGTAGCCAATGCGGCGGCTAATGCATTCAGTCAAGTAGGTATTGGCGGAAGTGCACCATCAGGAAACTACCTTGGTCAATTGTCCCCAAACCCAGGCTTAGCACTGATCTTGTGCGAAAGCGATGACGAATCCAGTATCGATCTCGCCGATGCCAATGGCAATGTACTTGGTGTGGTGTATAATGAGGTAGGCATTTTTAGCCGCCCTAGTATTTCAGACAATGGTGCTTCGGCTATTTTTGTCAATAAAGAAAAACATTTGATCCTAATCGACTTTACATACGTCAATGGTCAAATCAACTTGCAAACTACTCAATTGAGCCAATTACCGGAGTGGCGCAACGCAGCGATTTCAAAAGATGGCCGTTTTGTGGCAGCGAATACTGATGCAGAAGATAATAATATTTATGTTTTTGATTTATTATCGTCATCTGGCGCGAGCGAAACCTTTACACTCGTAAATCCTACTTATTCCGCTGGACAATCTACCAGTAATGTGTTGTATGCTGATGTGATGGAATTCGACTATTCAGGTAAGTATATCATGTACGATGCCTATAACGAATTGGCCAATTCCCAAGGACAGTCGTTTACGTATTGGGATATTAGTTTTGTGAAGTTTTGGGAAAACAACCAATTTACAGATGGAGCGAATGCACAGGTGTCCAAATTATTTAATGGACTACCAGAAAGTGTCAGTATTGGCAACCCTACTTTCGCTAAAAACTCGCCGTTCATTATTGCGTTTGACTATTTAGATGCCAGCAATGACGACCATTATATTTTCGGTGCTAATAGCGAAACGGGCGACAATGATGTAATTGCTAGCAATATCGGTACATGGGGCTGGCCTAATTTCGATATGCAGGACAAGAATATTATCCACAATAAAAACAATAATTTTGGTGGCTTTAACTTGATAAAACAGGGTATAACCAGCAGCAAAATTAAAGGGCAAGGTACCGCACAAACGTGGGTATCTAGTCATGCTTATGGTGTTTGGTATGCCAATGGTACACGTAGCCTTTCTGTAGGGATAAATGAGAACAATGGCGCAAATAGCATGTCACTTTCGGCCTCACCAAACCCAACAACCAGTAATGTACGCATGCAGTTCAGCAGCGAATTGGTAGCAGATATGCAGGTTAGTGTGACCAATATACTTGGAGCAGTAATAAATAAATATACGGTACAAACGGCACAAGGCATCAACTATTTTGATGTTGATATGAGCGATTTGCCCGCTGGAACGTATGTTGTGCGCTTAGAATCACCAGCAGGATTTGGTGCTGTGAAGGTGATGAAACAGTAGAGCGGTAGTAAGAATTTATTTTTAAAATAGCACACCTCATAGGGTTCTTAGGAACTTTATGGGGTGTGCTTTTTTGAAGGAACTATCCCGATACTTAACCCCGAACGAACAACCATTTTACCGATTTGTACAGCCCTATACCGATATAACCTAGAATGCCAGGTTTGACCTTTTGTTCCATGTAAACAGTAATGGTAGAATGATCGACGAGGTGTTGGAGTCGCTTTAATTTTCCTTCAAAAGCGTCAATTTCAACATTGAGGCGTTCCAATTCTTTTTCTACTTTTAATGCGGCTTCTACATTTTCTGCTTTGGACAATAATTCCAAATATCTTATTCTTGCGTTTTTTGCATTATCCAGTCTTATTTGGAAGTCCGTATATTGGTCAGTTATATCATCTCCCGAAATAGTCTTGCTTTTCACTTTTCCTAATCCCGAAACATCAGCAATGGCAGCATATAATTTATCGGATTTTACCCGAATGACCGATTCCTTATTTCCAAGGGTCTGTACGTATCCTTCGTATTTTTGGGCAATTTCTGCCAATCGAATATTTGTACTATCTGGTATTTTTACAAATAACTTAAGAGAGGCGTTATAAATGACAATACGAGTCATTTTCGGTCGTCGATCCTACGGTACGTCCTGTTGATGCCGCAAAAACTCTTTTTTGATTATCCTTCGCAGGTGGGCTGTTGTATGAGGGACTAATCTTGTTGTATGAGGACTTACAACTTGTGAATATTATTGCTGCCATCAAAATAATAGTCAATTTTTTCATCGTCGGGCTATTTGTTTTAAGTACTTAGCATACTTATCTAACGGTTTATAAATGGACAATGTTGCTTTTGCGTTTCGTTCAAGGATTTATTGATGACAAAATAGCACACCCCATAGGTTTTTTTTAGAAACTTTATGGGGTGTGCTTTACAGGGAAAGTTTAACGATTCTATTGTGTCTTAGATAAATAATTAAAGCGTAAAAATGTCAATAATAAAACAAACCTTACAAACTTTTCACCGAAAAAGCCGCACTTGGCGTATCCAAAATCCGTTCTGTTTTGAACAAAACTTGCTTTTTTTCGCCCGGCATTAGATCAAAATAGTTATCGATAAAAAAGCCATCTGCTTCTGTTTGGATCAATACGTTTTTGGCTAAAGTATTGGTTTCCAACGTGATCATATAACCCTCTTTTACTTGTTCAACAACTGTTTTTACATTGGCGCGGCTCAAACGCATCTGTTTAGGCGCAACTGGATAAAACAAACGGCGGTACAGCACTTTCCCTTTGGCATCCATGAGTAGTATTTCCACTACCGATGATTCGGGTTTGTTTTTGTCCAATACCGTGCGCATATCGCCCTGCCAAATCACGCGGCTCGAATCGGATGGAATAGCCACATCCGGACGTGTTACATCGCTAAGGGTTTTACCTTCAAAATTAAGGGCGTGTACGCGAATGGTCACTGTTGTATCGTTGGCAAAATCATTCACGCCGTAGATACTCAAAATATTATTATCCACCACAACCGGCAAGGCAGCCACGGGCGAAAATGCTTCGCGAACATAGTATTGCATGGCTTTCCAACGGCCAAAACAGTCGATACTCGACCATGAAGCCACTGGCCATACATCGTTGAGTTGCCAGTACAACGTACCCATACAATAGGGTTTGTTTCGGCGGTGCGCCTCAATAGCACGGCGCATACCCTCTGCTTGTACCAGTTGAGAGACGTACACAAAATCTTCAAAGTTTTTCGGTTTATTGAAATCGCGTTTGGTGTATTCTGCGATCAAGGCATTGCCACGCGGGTGTTTTTGGTGCAGGAGCATCACTTTAGATTCCAATTCGCGGTCTTCCGGCAACGTAAACGACTGGATGGTGCGCCACTCTGGGAACGACTGGAAACCGTATTCGCTCATAAAACGCGGCACTTTTTTGTCAAAGATCGAAAAAGGCTCTTCGTCGTGCCAAACGCCCCAATAGTGGCTATCGCCCTCAGTCAGCGATTTAGGATTGGCGCGGCCATACCTTGGCGAGCTTTCCCAATACGGTATTTCTGCAAAATTTTTGACATAAGTACCCAATACATCATTGAATAGGGTTTTGTAATCGCGCCAAAGTTGGGTGCGCTGTGCTTCGGTAAATTGCATTTGCCAGCCCCAATTGTTCCAAGCCTCATCGTTTTCGTTATTGCCGCACCAAAGTGCCATACAAGGATGGTTGCGCAAACGCTCTATTTGATACAGGGCTTCTTTGGCTTTGTTCCGAAGCGTATTACCGCCCGGATACAGCGCACAGGCGTACATAAAGTCTTGCCAAACGAGTATCCCTTTGGCATCGCAGAGTTGATAAAAGGTATCGTCTTCGTAAATGCCTCCGCCCCAAACACGGAGCATATTCATGTTAGAAGCCACTACATCGTCGATAATTTTTCGATATTTTTGACCCGTTACACGATCTTGGAACATGTCTTGAGGAATATAATTTGCGCCTTTGGCGAATACTGGTTTACCATTTAGCCGGAAAAAAAACGTTTCGCCGGCGGCATCTTTTTCGGTGACCAATTCAATGGTGCGCAGCCCCACGCGCATATCCTTTCTTTCGATCAATTCGCCACCGCTGCGTTTCACCTCCAGGGTAAAATCGTAGAGGTAGGATTCGCCCATATCGCGGCACCACCAAAGTTTGGGGTTCTCTACATCAAACCAAACACTGTCTTCGTGAACACCGCTTGCAAAGAGCCGCTTATCAATGGATTTGATTTTGCCATAACGCACTACAACATCCGCATCCATTGTTTTGGAGGCATTATACCGATAACGCGCTACCACACGCGCTTTTTCGGGTGTCAATGAAATAGTAGTAAAATGCACATTTTCAAACCTTAATTCATCCCAAGCCTCGATATATGGGCGTTTGAGTATGCCTGCGCCTACAAAACGCGGCCCCCAATCCCAACCATAGTGGAACTGTGCTTTGCGGGTCATGGTGCGTTGTCCGCCCGGCAATTCGTAGCCGAGTGCATCCCAATCTGTTTTTGATTTTTTTACTGGACTTTCAAAATAGATATGGAGTTGGTTGCTTTCTAATTTTAAAAAAGGTTTGATATCCACACGCCACTCGCGAAACATGTTATCGGTTTCGAGGATTAGGCTATCGTTGAGGAAAATTTGGGCATAGGTATCCAGTCCGGTGAATACCATTTCCACGTGCTTTTTTTGTAGTGTTCCTTCATCGGTATTGAAGGTAGTGCGATATTCCCAGTCTTCATTTTCGATCCATTGGAGTTTTTCTTCATTATCGCGATAATAAGGCTCTTCGATCATTTTATGCTGTAATAAGGCCGTATGAACGGAGGAAGGGACTTCAATCGGTTTCCAATCGCCTTTATGCGCCTGACGAAATTCCCAATAAAGGGTGATTTCTCTTTTAGAAGGTGAATGGTTGACCTGCGATTCAGCGGTGTGTTGCAGCATAATAAATAATACGAAGGATAATAGGTATTTGAGTTGCATAGTGTTGTTGGATAAAAAACTGGGCAAAAGTAGGAATTAGTGATGATATTGTAGGCATAATCTGGTTGATATGCGCACGGGAGATTGCTATCAAGTAGGTGGTGTATTCGGTTGTTTAAAGGAATTGTTGCTTAGTTGTTGGAGCAACGCCCCCTAATGTCATCAGCTTAAAGAAGCGATTATACTTCGCGTCGTTAGGTTTTGTGCAAATATTCAACTATCTCCAAGTGATCCAACAACGAAATTGGCCTATTGTCGGGGCGACTTTTTCTGTCACCCCGACAATTTAGCACTAACCCCCTTTGAGCCGACTTTGAAATTTTGTTGGTAAACAGAGTATATCTCTTTAAGTAAAAGGCTGGAGTATCTGATAGGGGCAAACATTGAATTTCAACTAAATTGTCGGGGCTGGGGGTATCGCCCCGACAATAGGCACATTGGGTTTATGGGACACTTTGGATTACTGAATATTTGCCCAATCCGATGAAAAGTTTAGATACTCCGTGGCTGGTATATCGATAATCTGACGACATTAACCCCACCACCACCTCGACAATAGGCCGATTTAGTGGAGTCGCTCAATTAGAGAGAGTGTTCTAAAAATCATCTCTACCCTTATCCCGCCCGTCCATCTGTTCCATTTTCCACGTTTTCCGCGCTTTTATCAATCTAACAAAGGAGTCTTCCATTTCCGCCCATCCTTCGTGGTTAGGTTTACCAATGGTACCGGGATTGATCCATTCGGAAGGTGCTCCTTGTATTTGACCAATAGGCAAGTCCTTGATATTGCATACGATCAAACGTACAGGGAAAATAGATTTTTCTCCTTTCTCCATTGCTTCCAGCGCGGCTTTAAGTTCTTTACTATAACAAAAATCGCTACTGATATAATTTGGACTTATCAGACAAACAACGATATCCGCTTGTTCGAAATGCTGCCAAATCGCATTTGACCATTTTTCACCGGGCAGTATAGCACCATCGTCCCAAAGCGTGATATTGTTGAGACGCACTTGTGAAAACACACGGTTTTTGAACAATTTAAGTGCCTCGTACTCCTTCTCATCCGCATGGGCGTAACTGATGAATACCGATAGCGGCGTTTGGGTTGCTGCGCTGCGCATCTCTTTGGATTCAATGCCATCCAATAAATCGGCCACGACGTAATCGCGTTCCAGTTCGGGACAGAAATAGTCCTTGCGGTTGCGTTTTTCGTGCGCCAACAGGGTTTCGTATTTCACAAATATACCGTCTTGAATGGATACCAATTCCTCCTTTTTAAGTTCCACAAAACTGCTGCGGATCGCTTCGATTTCTTTGCGCAGTACCGAGAGTAATCCACGCGGGTCGCGTCCCGTCGCTTCTATACGGATGGTGCGGTCGTCGCGGTCGTACATGATACGCGCACGGGCCTGAAAACTGTCTTTTTCTTCCAATTGCATGGCAGTACGCCAACGCATTTCGCCCATGATTAAGTGGTGGGTGCGTACCATCAGGCGGGGAAATATAGAGGTGGGCATAAATTCGGGGAATTTCACTACCAAACCAATGCTTTTATCGCCCGCAACAGGCTGCAATGGCAGGTTATCTTCACCCGCAGCGGGCAGCCGTTCCGGTACGATATACTCCTGCTCGCGGATGGTTTCGTAGCACAGTTCAAAACTCTCCATGATGCGCACGATAAACATCCATTTTTCTTTGGGGAAATGGTAGTCTTCGCCGGAATACCTCGGGTCGTGGAGCATATCCCCCATTTTATTTACGCAGAGCACCCCTCGGTCTGTACCCAATTGTGGCGCATTGATCAGGCGATAGACGGCATTGGTGAGCCAAAGCGGATTGAGGATTTGGGTATTAAAACCCCGCAGGTTTTCAAAATGCAATGCCACCCCCAAATCATTGAGTGCACGGATCAAAAACTCCTGGTATTGCTCGTCCTTTACCCCATTTTTCGCGCATACAGCACGGAAATGGTCGTAATTGATATAGTCTTCGCGTTCCTTTTCCAGCGCGTTTTTCACTTCAATCCAGTCCGTAGGGAATTTGGATTCGGCCAGCGGGTGATCGGCTACGCATTGGAACAAAGCCTTGCGCAGTTCCGCTATACCGGCACCTGTTTTGGCCGATACGGGATAAAAACCGCCAATAAAAGGGTATTTTTGTTTCAATACCCGTCGATCTAGGTCATAGGCTGAGTTTCCCTCCATTTTATTAAACACCACCAAAGCCGTGGCCGATGCACCGCCGCCGTAGGTCTCGATATGGCGCAACCAATAATCGGGATTTTCGTCTTTGCGGCTATTGAGTACCAGTACATATACGCTGCGCTCCGACAGAAAGAACTTATGGGTCGCGTGCATGATTTCCTGTCCACCAAAGTCCCAAAAACGCCCGATGGTAGGCACGCCCCAATCACTCAAATCTTCCTTACGGATACGAATACCATGGGTTTGGTCTTCCTGCGGGTTGAAGGCTTCACCCAGTAATGTTTTGATCACACTGGTTTTCCCTGCTTCGCCTTCTCCTACCATAATAATTTTGAGTTCGCCCAGCCGCTGGCGGGGATTATTGTAATAGGTAGTAATGGCCGCCCTGCCTTGGCGGACAATTTCGGCGGGTGGTTCTATAAATGGGTTATTGTCAACGTCTATTTCATCAGTGAATCTAAGTACCCATTCTGGCAAAACTTTTATTTGGTTGTCTGAGCAGCCAATTAAAGTCAGTTTGGTTAAATGTTGGATAGGGGTTAAATCTGTAATTTGGTTGATAGAGCAGTCAATTGAAGTCAGATTGGTTAAATGTTGGATAGGGGTTAAATCTGTAATTTGGGTGTTGGCGCACTCAATTGAAGTCAAATTTGTTAAATATTTGACAGGGGTTAAATCTGTAATTTGGTTGTTGGAGCAGTCAATTGTAGTCAGATTGGTTAAATATTGGATAGGGGTTAAATCTGTAATTTGGGTGTTCCAGCAGTCAATTGAAGTCAGATTGATTGAATGTTGGATAGGGGTTAAATCTGTAATTTGGGTGACAGAGCAGTCAATTGAAGTCAGATGGATTAAATGTTTTATAGGGGTTAAATCTATAATTTGGTTGTTGGAGCAGCGGATTTCAGTCAAATTGGTTAAATGTTGGATAGGAGTTAAATCTGTAATTTGGTTGTCCGAGCAGTCCATTGAAGTCAGATGGGTTAAATATTGGATAGGGGTTAAATCTGTAATTAGGTTGTCTGAGCAGTCAATTGAAGTCAGATTGGTTAAATGTTGGATAGGGGTTAAATCTGAGATTTGGTTATCCTGGCAGTTAATTGAAGTCAGATGGATTAAATATTGGGTTGGGGTTAAATCTGTAATTTGGTTGTTAAAGCAGTCAATTGAAGTCAGTTTGGTTAAATGTTGGATAGGGGTTAAACCTGTAATTTGGTTGTTACGACAGTCAATTGAAGTCAGTTTGGTTAAATGTTGGATAGGGGTTAAATCTGTAATTTGGTTGCCGGAGCAGTTAATTTCAGTCAGTTTGGTTAAATATTGGATATGGGTTAAATCTGTAATTTGGTTGCGAGAGCAGTTAATTGAAATCAGTTTGGTTAAATGTTGGATAGGGGTTAAATC
This sequence comes from Chitinophagales bacterium, assembly GCA_043764095.1. Taxonomy (GTDB): domain Bacteria; phylum Bacteroidota; class Bacteroidia; order Chitinophagales; family Saprospiraceae; genus M3007. The sequence goes on along the minus strand of JAYUKX010000122.1, from coordinate 25,722 downwards.
TGTAATTTGGTTGCGCTCGCAGTCAATTTCAGTCAGATGGATTAAATGTTGGATAGGGGTTAAATCTGTAATTTGATTGTACGAGCAGTAAATTACAGTCAGATGGGTTAAATGTTGGATAGGGGTTAAATCTGTAATATAGTTATCCGAGCAGTTAATTGAAGTCAGATGGATTAAATGTTGGATAGCGGCTAAATCTGTAATTTGGTTGTTGGAACACTCAAAACTCGTTAACCAAGTCAACTTCGCTACCTCCACCGGAATTTCGGTTAAGCCCAAAGCAGACAAATTCAGCTTGTCTGCTTTATTTATTTTTACCTCCTCAATCCTTTGTAATGCCTTTTCATATGCCTCTGTCATAGTAAATAACGTATATTATATGTGGAAATAGCGGCCAGCGTACCATACGGGCTGCTGCTCGTGGCAAAGATAGGGTATTTGTAACTCATAAGTGGGCTTTCCGGGTGTATTCATAAAATTTCTGGTACAGCTCCAAGTCGAAGTGTTGTAGGCGTGGAATTGGGATATTGTAGTGGTAACGCCCCCCCTAATATCGTCCGCTTAAAGAAGTGATTATACTTCGCGTCATTAGGTTTTGTGCAAATATTCAACTATTTCCAAGTGATCCAATAACTAAATTGGCCTATTGTCGGGGCGACTTTTTTTTGTCACCCCGACAATTTAGCACGAACCCCCTTTGAGCCGACTTTGAAATTTCGTTGGTAAACAGAGTATATCTCTTTAAGGAAAAGGCTGGAGTATCTGATAAGGGCAAACATTGAATTTCAACTAAATTGTCGGGGTGACAGAAAAAGTCGCCCCGACAATAGGCACATTTGGTTTATGGGACACTTTGGATTATTGAATATTTGCCCAATCCGATGAAAAGTTTAGACAATCCGTGGTTGGTGCATCGTTAATCTGACGACATTAAACGCCCCATGCCCGTCCATAGGTCGATTTTGTGGAGTGGCTCATTTAGGTGACGAAATTTAGTTCGATTTTTAATGTTAAAACATTAAACGATAAAATTTTAATTTTAATGTATTTTTATAGATAGGGCAAAGTCACCTGCAAATCAGGATAAGCAGCCATTGTACGCTTAATCGTATCGAGCGCGTGCGGGTTACGTGCCCATGCGCGCCGCGCGATACCGTTATTGACATCCCAAAACAGCATTTGGTGCAGGCGGCGATCGGCATCTTGTGAGCCATCGAGTACCATTCCAAAACCGCCATTTACGACTTCGCCCCAGCCTACACCACCGCCATTATGGATACTGACCCATGTGGCGCCTCGGAACGAATCCCCGATCACGTTGTGTACCGCCATATCGGCAGTATAACGGGAACCATCGTAAATATTGGAGGTTTCGCGGTAGGGCGAATCGGTGCCAGATACATCGTGGTGATCGCGGCCAAGTACCACCGGGCCGGATATTTCACCTGCCGCAATGGCATCGTTAAAGGCTTTGGAAATTTTCATGCGCCCTTCCGAATCTGCGTACAGGATACGCGAGAGCGAACCTACAATGGGCAGGTTTGTACGGGCACTTTCGATCCAAAGGATATTGTCTTTGATTTGTCCTTGTATATCCTCGGGAGCGGTCAGCAGCATTTCGCGGAGGACACGCGCTGCAATGGCATCGGTTTTGTCTAAATCGGTGGTATCGCCGGAGCAACATACCCAACGGAATGGCCCAAAACCATAATCGAAACACAATGGCCCCATAATATCCTCCACATATGAGGCATAGCGGTAAGGCGATTCGGATACGCTGATTTCGCCCAGTGCCAAGGGTTTACTACCGGGTTTGAACACCGCAGCCCCTACATCGCCCGCTTCTTTGAGGAAAGCATTGCCATAATCCCAAAAGTACATACCCCGTTCGCTCATGGTATTGATCGCGTGGGCGTGCCTGCGGAGCGTATCGGCTACTTTCGCCATAAATTGTGGTTTGTCGCGTATCAGTAATGCCTTGGCTTCTTCAAAAGTATAACCGATGGGTGTATAACCGCAATCATGGATATTGTGGCAACTGGTTTGGTCCGAACCTAGGTCGATATGTGTACCATTATGCACAAACCGTTCCCAAAGTTCTACAATATTGCCGTTATAGACCAATGCTACTGCTTCGCCATTGGTGCGGGCTATTTCCATCCGATCAATGAGCGCATCGGCGTTATCGAATACATTTTCTTGTAGGATATAGCCATCTACAATGCGTTGTTGGATAGCATCTTGATCGGTTTCGGCCAGTACACCCACACAACCTGTGATGACCGCCGCACGCGCCTGCGCACCCGACATGCCACCGAGGCCACTGGTCACAAATATTCTGCCTTTCAAATTATCGGCACCCAAGCCCATCCGTCGTCCGGCGTTGAGCAGTGTGATGGTCGTGCCGTGTACAATACCTTGCGGGCCAATATACATAAACGAACCAGCGGTCATTTGGCCGTATTGGGTGACACCAAGGGCGTTAAATTTGTTCCAATCTTCTTTTTTGGAATAATTTGGAATCATCATACCGTTGGTGATGACTACGCGGGGTGCGTCCTCGTGGCTGGGAAACAAGCCCATTGGATGCCCGGAATACAGTGCCAGCGTTTGGCGGTCGTTCATGGTAGCGAGGTATTTCATGGTCAGGCGGTATTGTGCCCAGTTTTGAAATACCGCTCCATTGCCGCCATAAGTAATGAGTTCGTGTGGGTGTTTGGCCACTTTTGGATCCAGGTTATTTTGGATCATCAGCATGATGGCCGCTGCTTGTTGACTTTGAGCGGGATAATCGCTGATCGGTCGCGCGTGCATCGCGTACTCGGGACGAAAGCGGTGCATATAAATACGACCGTATTGGGCCAATTCCTGTTCAAATTCGGGTCGGAGGGTATCGTGCCATTCCGAAGGGAAATACCGGAGGGCATTGTTTATGGCCAATATGCTTTCGTCGGCAGAAAGTATGCCTTCAATAACGCGGCGGGGAGCATGGCTGGCAGTAGGATCGAGTGGTTTGGCGGGTGGTAATACCGAAGGAATGCCTTCCAGTATTTGTGCTTTGAACGTATGGAGCATGTGGTGAGCGCAATTTTGGGGGTAAATGTACGGTGAATTTTGTGGTAGGCTTGATATGGAAGTAGCAAAATAATGGAGAATTGTACGGTAGTGTGTCTCAAAAAAGCGTAACAATTAATTTTAAAATATAAAATACGTGCTATTCTTTTCATTAAGTATCAACAGGTAGTTGTTTATTCTTAGGTTTTGGAAGCAAATTATACTTGTAAAATTAATTAACATATTTTATTTGTTAATTTCACTCGATATATTAATAATAAGTCTTAAATTTGTGTTGTCTTGGCAAAGGCGTTCAATTTTCTTTTTACTTAAAAACTAAAATCAATGACAAATTCATCAATTATTGCTAGTTTGGCAAGAAATAGCCGAATTAAAATGCAAATTACCGATCTAGTTGTTGCGCATTAATTTTTTTCATTTTAGCAGATACTGTGCATTGCCAATGTACAGTATCTGCTTTTTTATTATACTCTACAATGTTTTTAAAAAAAATATTCTATATAATATACTTACACTTATTCATTTTTTTATCCGTCCAAGCGCAATCCAAACGTGACCAGAACTGGATTATTGGATACACCAATAATAATCCAGCGGTACCTAGTTCGGGTTATTATGGCGGCATGCAGTTGCGTTTTGAGGATGATAGTGTTCGTATTTATCCCATTGATATTTATTCAGATACACCTACAGGGGTAGCCAATACTGCCGATGGAGATATCGCGTTCTATACATCAGGTTGCGATATCTATAATGCCCAGTTTGATATAATGGACAATGGCGAAGACATTAATAATGGTACTAATTTTTTTTGCGGAAGCACTGGTGATCATGCAGTACGTTCAGGTACTGTGGTACTCCCCATACCCGATCAGGCACACCGCTATATCGTATTGTACCTTGTGCTGAACTATTTTTCAACAGGCTATACCGTTTTTAATCGTATGATGATGGCCGAGGTAGATATGGAAGCCAATAATGGTTTGGGTAAAGTAATACAAAAAAATGAACTATCTATTACCGATAGTTTGGTCGATGCGGTATCGGCGGTAAAGCATGCCAATGGCCGCGATTGGTGGATTGTCGCCCCCCGTGGCACTGGTCGCGAGTTTTGGACAATATTACTTACGCCACAAGGGTTACAGCCCCCCGTATTGCAATCGTTGCCATTGCCGTATACCCCCTTTACACTTACAGGTATATACCCAATAGACGATCCCCCTTATTTTGTTGAACTTCCTATAAACGAATACAATTTAGAAGCAGGCAATACGCAAAGTGGATTTTCTGCGGATGGGCGCAAGTTTTGCAGGATAGTAAGGGAGGGGGAAATAGAAATATACCATTTTGACCGCTGCCAAGGCCAATTCAGTCTATTACGGCTGGTCAAATTCCCTCATTTCCCTTATCCAGATGGTTTCACCACCTGTCCTGCAGCAGGATTCGTTATTTCACCAAACTCCAAATATGTTTATTTTAATAATACTGAACAATTATTTCAAATGAATATCAGTGATGATTCCGTTGCGGTAGCCAATCCTATTCTTATTGAGGCCTATGATGGTTTTTTACAAGATGGCTTTTTCCCTGCCACTTTTTTCCAAATGCGGAATGCTCCAAATGGAAAGATTTATATGGCAGGCGGTAATGGCACAAGGGTACTCCATGTGATCAATAAACCCAATGAACAGGGCTTGTCATGCGATTTTAAGCAACATAGTTTTGTATTGCCTCGCTGGACTGCTTGGACGATTAATTATTTTCCTAATTTTAATTTAGGGGCTGAGGTTGGTACGGTATGCGACTCCATACCTGTGGGCATCAAGGAGGTGTATGTGGAAAATCGCCTCTTAATAAGTCCTAATCCGGTGCAAGACCTGTTGTCATTGCAATTTGAAATACCTTTTAGTGGTACCTTGAACATTTTTGATATAACGGGTGCTTTAGTATATTCAAAGCAATATACCGCAATACAAACAACAGTAATCAATACCAGCCAATTATCCAACGGCGTGTATATCCTTAAATATGGTCAAAGTGGCAAGGAAAGTGTACAAAAAATAGTGGTTGCTCATTAATTTTTCACATTCTGGCAGATACTGTGCATGGCCAGTGTACGGTATCTGCTTTTTTATTATACTATTGTGATGTTTTAAAAAAATACCCTATGTAATGTATAATGATTATCATTAAAAAATGCTATTTTCCCCGTTAAAATAAGATTAATCATGCCCAAAAATAGACGAGTGAAGACATTACAAGGAACGAAAAAAACATAAACGATCCTGTTAAGTTGCTCGCTTATCAAAAAATCTATCCAAACCTTTTTTTAAAAGGCATTACCCAAAAAACAAGATAAACAACTACATTTGCGTCTTACTTTTAAAACAACAGCAACATGAATATTCCTGATAATTGCAGGTTTACGGAAGACCACGAATGGGTACGCCTCGAAGGCGGCAATACTGCATACGTTGGCATTACAGATTTCGCTCAAAGTGAGCTGGGCGAATTGGTGTATGTGGAGGTAGAAACCGTGGGCGAAACCGTAGAAGCGGGTGGCATTTTCGGCGCAGTAGAAGCGGTAAAAACAACATCTGATCTATTTATGCCTGTAACGGGTAAGGTGTTGGAATTTAATGCCGACATCGACGACAGCAAAGGCGGTGATCCAGGTTTAATCAATTCGGATCCTTACGGTAAAGGATGGATCGTGAAAATTGAACTTTCCAACACAGCCGATGTTGATACGTTACTGGATGCAGCGGCTTATACGGAGCATATCAAGTAGAAATATTATTTATTTCGTTTCTTGGACGTTGCTTGTACTTTTTTCACCACAAAAGTGCACATACGACACAAAGACCTAGAGTAGGCGCTTCGCTTGTTTTTTAGAACACAAAGATTAAGCGTACACTTTAGCGTATGTTATGTTGTGTGTGCTTTTGTGGTGGAAAAAATACAAAGGAATAAACCTCATTCAGCGCATCACCCAAACCAATTACACACTATTATGTCAGCACTATACGATACCGCTGCGCGCAATATGCAGCAAAATGGCTTTCTCGACCTCGAAGTAGATCCTACGATGGATTTAGTAGCAGCCATCAATCAGTTGAAAAAAGAGAAAAATGCCGTTATTTTAGCGCATTATTACCAAGAATCAGAAATACAGGATGTAGCAGATTATATCGGTGATTCCTTGGGTCTTTCTCAACAAGCCGCCTCTACCGATGCGGATATTATTGTTTTTGCAGGGGTGCATTTTATGGCCGAAACCGCCAAAATGTTGTCGCCCAATAAAAAAGTATTGTTGCCCGACCTAAAAGCAGGTTGTTCGTTGGCCGATTCTTGTCCGCCGCACTTGTTCCGCAAATTTAAAGAAAAATACCCCGATCACGTGGTGGTGAGTTATATTAATTGTACCGCGGAATTGAAAACCCTGACGGATATTTGCTGTACCTCTACCAATGCCGTTCAAATTATAGAAAGTATTCCCAAAGATCAGCCGATCATTTTTGCACCGGATAAAAACTTGGGCGCTTATCTCGTTAAAAAAACAGGCCGCGATATGGTGATCTGGAACGGTGCTTGTATGGTACACGAGATTTTTAGCCACGAAAAAATTGTGAAACTCCGCAACCGCCACCCGAATGCGAAGTTTATTGCACACCCCGAATGCGAAGCACATATCCTCGATATGGCCGATTATATCGGTTCTACTACTGGATTGCTCAAATACACCATGAAAGATAGCGCCATGGAATATATCGTGGCTACGGAATCGGGTATTTTGCACCAAATGCAAAAAAATAGCCCAAACAAAACTTTTATACCTGCTCCGCCAGATAACCATTGCGCTTGTAACGATTGCCCGCACATGAAACGCAACACTATGGAGAAACTTTGGTTGTGTATGCAGCACGAATTACCCGAAATCGTATTGGAAGACTGGGTGATCGAGCAAGGCCGCGTATCTATCGACCGGATGTTGGAAGTATCTGCACAAGCAGGATTATTGGGCTAGGTTTTTAATAAAACTACAATATAATATGACAAAATTCCTGACCGCCGAATGGCGCAAATTGATACTTATTAATTACGCCGTTCCGCCCGAATTACTGCAACCTTGGCTGCCTGCTGGGGTCGTATTGGATATTTGGAACGATACCTGCTATGTGAGTGTAGTCGGTTTTATGTTTCAAGATGTACGTGTAAAAGGCGTTCCAATTCCGTTTCATATCAATTTTGAAGAAGTAAACCTGCGTTTTTACGTGGTGCGTAAGGATGCTGCATTGGGCGATAAACGCGGTGCGGTATTTATCAGCGAATTGGTACCAAAACCTGCCATTGCGTTGGTTGCCAATTGGTTATACAATGAACCCTATTCCACCGCCCGTATGGCGCATAGTTGGGAGCAGGAAAAAGATCAACTTACCGTAACTTATAGCTGGCGCAAAAACGGACTCGAGCATACCATTGGGGTACGTGCGCAGTCCACACCTATCCCGCTCAAAGTAGGTAGCGAAGCCGAATTTATCACCGAACATTATTGGGGATATGGCACCCTCCGAAATGGCCAAACGATGGAGTACCAAGTAGAGCACCCTCGGTGGGAATTGTATCCCGTGGTGTCGTGGCGTTGCGATGTCAATTTTGAAGCAGTTTATGGGTCGCAATTTGCATTTTTGAATACCGCCGAACCCGTTTCTGTTTTTTTGGCCGAAGGCTCAAAGATTGCAGTATATGAAGGCCATAAAATATAGAAAGTAAAACTCATTTTATGGAGCAAATTAGACAGGTAATACAGCAAATGATCGCTGTTTCGGAAGATGAACTCAACAACTTCCTTAACCAAGCGATTACGAAAACATTCAAAAGGCAAGCCATAATAAGCCAGCCCGGTGCTATTCCAAACGAAATATTCTTTATCAACAAAGTTAGGTATTACACCCGTGCATTTAAGCCGGTTAAAAAAATCAGAAATCTAAACATTTGTTATCTTTGTACGCTTTTGGGAAGTATTACCTTTGTCCGTTGGCGCAGTGTCACACTTTTAGCCCTAAAATGGGCAAAAAAGTTAAAAATTAAAATTATAAATTATGCTTCACTTTATCAACGAGATCAAAACAAGGAACGAAACCTTATATTATTACGGTCTTATTTGCCTCGTATTTGCGCTGATATTTTTAGCATTGACCAAAATAAGCACAACCCAAGTCTATAATATAAATGCTTGGTACAAGCCTTTCAAATTTGCCTTGTCCACCTTTTTATTTGCTTGGGCTATGGCTTGGTATTGTCATTATTTGCCCTCGTTTAACATCAAACTGTTCAATTGGTCGGTCATCATTCTATTGGGATTTGAAATAGTGTATATTGCCCTACAAGCGGGAAAAGGACAACTTTCGCACTATAATGTAAGTACACCAATGTATGCCATGTTGTACTCGATGATGGCCTTGGCGGCCAGTTTGGTAACGCTTTATACGGCGTATGTCGGTATCCTGTTTTTTGCCCACGATTTTCCCACTTTGCCCAATTATTACTTGTGGGCCATACGGTTAGGTATTATTATTTTTGTTGTATTTTCCTTTGAAGGTTTTGTTATGGGTGGCAGATTAACGCATACCATTGGCGGCGAAGATGGCGGCGCAGGTATTCCCTTATTGAACTGGAGTACCAAATATGGTGACCCAAGGATCGCACATTTTATTGGTATGCACGCATTACAAGTGTTACCGCTTGTATCGTTTTACCTATTTAAAAACATAAAAGCAACCATTGCTTTTTCTATTTTGTACGGATTGCTTGCGGTGTTTACATTGGTACAAGCATTGCAAGGAAGGCCTTTTTTTAAGGCTAAAAGCGTGCTGGAAATGAGACAATAGCCCCCAGCCCCACCGACAAATATACTTCGGCTTTGTAGGTTTTGTGCATGAAAAACGCAAGAAGCATAAGAACTTGCTGGAAGTAATTTTTTTGATTTAACTTTGAGCGCGGATTCTGCCCCAGTTAGCAGGAGTGCTGACTGGAGTATTTTTTTAAGAATAAAATTTTCAACATATTATGAAAGAGAAAGGCATACCCACGGTAGATTTATCACTGTATATAAACGGCACAGCAGCAGATCGAGCAACATTTGTACACGATTTGGCAAAGGCATTTCATGAAGTTGGTTTTGTTGCAGTAGCCAATCACGGAGTGCCAAAATCGCTCGTAGATGGGTTTTACACCGCTTCAAAAGCGTTTTTTGCACTTCCTGTTGAATCAAAAAGACACTACGAAGTGGCTGGAATGGCTGGCCAACGCGGTTATACGTCCTTTGGTAAAGAACACGCAAAACAAAGTACGGTTGCCGACCTAAAAGAATTTTATCAAATAGGGCAAGAGGTAACAGATACTGCTTTGAGTGCAAAATATCCACCTAATGTACCCGTAACCGAAGTGCCTGAATTTGTTCCATTGGGCAAAGACTTGTACCGTGCTTTTGAACAAGCGGGTAACCATTTGTTAGAGGCGATTGCGGTGCACTTGGACCTTGGTAAAGATTATTTCAGGGAAAAAATTGCAGATGGCAATTCCATTCTCCGCTCTATACACTACCCGCCTATTACACAGGAGCCTGCAAGTGCTATCCGTGCCGAACAGCACGAAGATATTAACCTGATTACTTTGTTGGTAGGTGCTAGTGCTGGCGGTTTGGAACTCCTTAATTCTGAAGGTAATTGGATGCCAATTATGCCCGAAGCCGATGAATTTGTGATCAATGTAGGCGATATGCTACAACGCCTTACCAATAATTACCTCAAAAGCACGACGCACCGCGTGGTAAATCCACCACGTGAAGATTGGCATTTGCCGCGCCTGAGTATTCCTTTTTTCCTGCATCCAAAAGGCGAAATGGACCTCACTTGCTTGGATTCTTGCGTAACAGCAGATAATCCGTTGCACTACGAACCTATTACCGCGGGCGAATATTTGGACGAGCGTTTGAGGGAAATTGGGCTAAAAAAATAAAGTTACAGGTGCTCCAAATTAATGGAAATCCCAGTAACTACTCGTATATAAATCCACGAGTTCCATTTTTTCTAAGGTATTCGGTGCTTGTGGTTGCTCGGACACATCTGTATCAAACACAAAACAGCCTCGTATATTTTGGGCATTTAGAAAGCGTAATTGGGGCAACGTAGTGATGCGTTGCTCCAATTGCGTTTTTAATTCATCGGTATTGATTTTTAAAGGAAATGCCATATTGTAACCCCATTGACCAAAAGTGGGTACATGCGATTGGTACGGCACAACACACGGAAAAACGGTTTTTAGCGTAGCATAAATACACCAAAAAGGCTTACGCGCCAAAAATGGTGAGGTGCTTTGGGTCACCACTACACCATCCAGCGCAAGTATCTGTTTCAGCATAGTATAAAATTCCACTGTGTATAGTTTACCTAACGCCGGCTCCGATGGATCGGGCAGATCTACAATGATGACATTGTATTTTTTGGAGCATTTTTTGACAAAATTGAAGGCATCTTCGTAAAAAAGGGTTAATTTAGCGTTTGCCAAACTTTCTTGGTTCAAAGCCCGAAACGTAGCATTGGTAGCACAAAGTCGTACCATTTCAGCATCCAAATCAACCAAATCGACCCCTTGTACGCGCGCGTGCTGTAGTATGTCGCGCAAGGCTAATCCATCCCCTCCGCCCAAAACAAGCACCGAATCGCACCTTGGCACTGACAATAGCGGAATGTGGATCAACGGCTCGTGGTAGCGGTATTCGTCGATGCTACTAAACTGCAAGTTGCCATTCAGATACAGGCGCGTATCCTTGTTCCACTGCGTAACAACAATATTTTGATAAGGTGTTTGTTGGCTCAATATCACCCGATCCTGATAGTTTAATGCATCTGCAAAGCCGACCAACTGGAAGGAATAGAAAAAACCGCTCACCAAAACCAGGCCAGTTACTGCGGCCACCAGCCATAATTTTATAGGTCGTTCTATACTGTCTTTAAAAACACCAAGGTTGAATACCCCCACACCCCAGTTGATCAAACCTGTAAAAAAAGCCGTTCGCATAGAACCCATCATAGGCAAAAGTAGCAAAGGAAACGCTAAAGAGGCCACCAATGCCCCCAAATAATCGAAGGCAAGTACCTGCGCAATGACTTCGCGCAGACCACCCGATTGTTCCAATAAGCGCGTGACCAAAGGAATTTCCATACCCGCTAAAATGCCAATCACGGATACGCACAGCAATAACAAAATATAATAATTTGGAAACCACACATTGCCGTAATACAGCACCATGGCGGAGCAGCCACCTGCCAAACCGAGTAGTATTTCGATCAAAATAAATTTTGGTAGTAGTGGTGCTTCTATAAATTTTGAAAAGAATGCCCCTACACCCAAAAAACTCAAAAACAAACCAATGGTGATCGAAAAATGCAATACGCTACTCCCCAATAAATACGAGGAAACGGTACTAATCAGCAGTTCGTACAAGATAGCACAAGCACTGAGTACCAATAAGGAGGCCAACAATACAGCAGCCTGTGTTTTATTTAAAGTCATTTACCACCACCTCCATACACCGCACGAGACCCAAGACTGCGTCGGTGCCGACGTGGTGGGCAGTTACCAAAACGGTCTTTTTGATAGTCAGGACACACTTTATGTTCATCTATCAGGTCCTTTGGCGCAGTTAAATTTTCGAGGCCATAGCCACGAGACGATGCGTACCAAGTGGTTGAAACGAGGGTAGCAACCCCAAATATGGTCAAATATCTAGTAAATTTTTGCATAATTATTTCCCAAGCATGGTTTGTAGCCAAGCATCCTTGTTTTCCCCTGCTTCAATCCCTCTGTATTCCCATTGCCATTGAAGGATTAACGCGATTAAACTAAAAATAAGAAACATAGCAATAAAATAACGCGAAAGCACAGTGGGCGATACCGTTATTTGCAATACACCGCTCCTAGTTTCATTCGACAAACTTTGAGGTTCTGCTACTGCGGTCACTTCATACTCTGCCGTTTCATCGGCCCTGAAATAAAAATAATCCGATAGGGTCTCTTCTGTCCATGCTCCTTCAGCATCACGTCCTTTTTCAGAAAAAAACGAAGCACCAATGGTATTAACGATCCGACCTTCGGGTAATTTGACGATAATAATAGAGAAATCGGCATTAGCCGCATTACCATTACCGGCAAAACTACATCTACTGGAAAAACAGTATGGTCTGTTTTTTTCCAGTTTCATCGTGCAAAAGGTGCGTTTGTATTGTGCAGGATTTATATTTAGGGTTGAATCCTTCATATCGCTAGTAGGTGCTGAAAAGTTCCACACACTATTACAGTCTAATTTCCTACCCCCCATCCCGGAATACATAATGAAAAGAAACATGAGCAGGGTAGAAATACCAAAAACCGCGCGATAGAAACCCAGTTGTTCAAATTCTTCTTTGGCTTCTTTTATCTCTTCGTCTGTCCGAATTCTCCACCTTTCCAGATCTAAGCCCCTAATTTGTTTTATTTTATAGGCATTCCAATCAGTAGTGGGCATATCTTTTTTCCACTCTACAGAAATCTGACTGGCACCATTGCGCACCACTTTATAATTCCATCGTCCTCGATCCAAAGGCTCGTCATCTTGCCCTTTAAAAGCAAGCAAGGAAAACATACCATAATCGGGGTTCCAATTATCATGCAAGTCTTTCCCTTCTGCTTTACCGACAAGCGATTTAGTCGTGGATATTCGCTCTCTTGTTTGGAATGTATGATCTGAATCGGTTTGTTCGAGGCAAAACTCGGAACCATCTGCGGCTACAAAGTACCATTCCAAGTATTCGCTGTACCCCGATTCTACACCTTCTGAACCCTGTTCTGTCCAATCTACACCGTGCATAAAAATAGAGGACAAAGTAAATACTTTTCCCGCTCTCTTTATTTTTGCACCGGGTACAAGCCATTTAGGCTTAATATTACCATCATCAATGGATCGGGGTAACTTAGCAACAGGCTGTAATATATTACTCGTATCCTTTTCAAAAATATTATAGCAAGCACTACAGCCAAAGACGACAGGGTCTTTAACTATACCATTTACCACAGCGCGGCAATTGGGGCAGGTAATGTCTGGTAATGACATTGGTTGTACGGCTAGTTATTATCCTGCGATGGCCGCAGCAATGATGATACAAATACCCAACACCAATAGCCCTGTAAAAATGGCCAATGGCGTATTTTTTTCATCGACCAATTGGCGAAATAATTGCCCGGGGGTAATCCAATCGACTACTTTAGCGGCAAATACAGCCATTACAATACCAAGGAGTGCATAAATCAAGGAGTTGATAACGCCTTGTGTGAGTTCTACAACAAGTAGCATAATAAAAATGAGTTGGTTGGTTTTATAGAACGGTAAGTACGAACAATAAGTTATTGTACTAACGTTTCGATGGCAAATGTAGGAAAATTATCGAAATTGGTTATCAATAGGATGTTTTTTTTAGAGTATAAGTGCCCGAATGGTATCTTGGTACGATCTACCTACTCTTACATGCGTACCATTCGTTAATACAATAGTGTAAATACCGTCTTCTTTAAGTACTTCAGCAATGGCACGCAGGTGTACAATAGCAGAGCGATGAACGCGCATAAATAGGGCTGGATCTAATTTTTGAACCAATGTACCTAAGCCGTAATTGGTCAAGTTACTGCCTTGTAATGTGTGCAAACGCGCATAATCGCCATCGGCTTCGAGCCATAAGATGTCTTGGACAGGTACTGCAATAATCTTTTTAACACCTTCTACCAACAGGCGATCAGGGTATGTTTTCGTGGGTTGCATACTTTCGGTGAGCGCACGTAGTTTTTGTATCATTTCATCGCCACCATCCAATGCTTTTCGGATCGCCTTTTGAAACCGCTCTTTTGTATAAGGTTTGAGCAGAAAATCAAGCGCATTTACCTCAAATGCCTGTAAAGCGTAGCGGTCGTAAGCCGTAGAAAATATGATCTGCGGTATTTCTGTCAGTCGCTCTATGACCTCAAAACCCGTTAATCCCGGCATCTGAATATCCAAAAACACGAGATCGGGCCGCAGCGATGTGATGTATTGAACGGCTTCTAAACCATTGCTACATTCGCCGATGATTTGTAGATTGGGGTAATCCGAGAGGTATTGCCGGATAAGTAGTCGAGCCGGTGCTTCGTCGTCTATAATTAGTAATGTCATCGTCTTTGTTATTGTGGTATCTGCATTTGAATCAATAACCCGCCGTTAACAGGTGTGCTGATCTCCAATTGTTGTCCAAACATTTTTTCGAGCCTTAGTTGTGTATTTTTGAGTCCAAGCCCTTTTTCAAACAACCAATTTCCTGCTGGTTGGTCAATACCTTTTCCATTATCTTCCACCGAAACATGTAATATTTGTCCTTCCATATAACATCGGATATCTACGCGTCCGCCCTCGATGAGCGATGAAAGACCATGTTTGATCGAGTTTTCGACTAAAGGTTGAATCACCAACGGCGGCAACAGGCTACGCATTGCAGCCGGAGACGACTGAATATCAAATTGCAGCCGCGCTCCAAATCGTTCTTTTTCGAGCAATAGATAATTTTCTACAAACGCTATTTCCTCCGATAATGGCACCAATGTACGTTCAAAAACCGATAAAGGATAACGGAACATATCCGCCAACCGAGCAATTTGCTCGCGTACCGATTCCAGTTCAGGCGGCAATGAAGCATTGATGCTGTTGAGTGTATTAAACAAAAAATGGGGATTAAGTTGCGCTTTTAGTGCCGATAATTCACTTTCCAAGGCCAGTTTTTCCAATTGATGCGCACGCTCTTTCTCTTTTTGCAATTTTAAATAATAGTCATAAACATGGTACACCGCAAATTGTATAATATAAAACAAGGCGGGAATATATAAGTCCCATACAAGACCATTACCCGTCATATAGCCTTCCCCAACAAGGTCGCATCCCCAATGGTACAAACTCACTTGTATCGCGACCCACAATGGACACAATACCAAATGCAGCGCAATTCTGTAGCCAGCATGCCATGGTGCCAAACGCACAAACAACAACCACCAAACCAGTAACGATGGCGGAAGCCGCGAAAGATAGTTGATCGTTACCTGAAGTACAAAAGCCGGAAAATAGGTTTGCGTATTCAGTTCGAGCGTAACCAAGTAAATGACAGCAAAAAATAAATAAAAAGCACCTACGGCGGCCAATTGCCAACGTTGAATACCCCAATGAACCTGTTTTTGCCAAAAAAGCGATGATGGTGTTGCTGATGTTATCATGCTGCAAAGAACCTAATAAAACGCGATAAATAGAACCCCTAACCGCTGAACGACCGTATGTATCGTTGAAGGCCCCCTTGCCCCCTCGTCGCTCTATACGGTCACTCACCGGAAATTGGTTGCACCAAACCAAAAGCCGTTGCACCTTTGCAGCATCATTTATCACTAGGAACGATAAAAGAATAAGTTAGCACTTTTGGCTGATTCCTTTTCGCTCATACCGCACATCTTTTAGTTTAAATAGCCCCACTATTCGCACTAAAAGATACTTGTCTGAGCAAAAACTAATCTACCCAAAAATGCTAACTTATTCTTTTATCGTTCCAAACAGCCAAACATTATGTTGCGATTTACTTTATTTTTCTTTTTTTCCTGTTTATGCATTGCGTCGGGTGCGCAAAACACCATCACTGGTGCCGTATTCAATAGCGATGGCTCCCAAGCGGCTTATGCCACCGTTTTGCTTTGGAAAATGCCCGATTCTACTTTTGTAAAAGGGTCTGCCGCGGATAGCCTCGGCCAATACGAAATACTCCATACCGAGCAAGGACAATTTCGGGTAACAGCAACGCTTGCCGGTAGCGGATCTGCGTTTACACCTATATTTAAGTGTAATGCTGCGACTTGCATTGCCCCAAATGTAAAATTTACCGATCGAACCTTGCAAACGGTAACCATCACAAGCCGCAAACCGATCATTGAAGCCTTATCGGATCGACTGGTTTTTAATGTTGAAAATAGCCCTTTGGCTGCGGGGTTGAATGGTTTGGAACTCTTACGCCGTTCGCCGGGACTTGCTTTAGATCCCGACAATAATATCAGCCTGCGGGGCAAAAAAGATGTACAAGTATTTATTAATGGTAAACGCTCCCCTTTGGCGGGTGCGGATTTGGCTGCTTTTTTACAAAGTTTGAATGCCTCCGATATAGCGGCGATTGAAGTAATTGCCAATCCGGGAGCGCAGTTTGATGCCGAAGGCAATGCCGGAGTGGTCAATATTCGTTTGAAAAAGAATAAAGTGATTGGTTTCAATGGAAACGTGACAGGTACTGCCATGCAGGGCGTAACCCCCAAAGGCGATGGTTCACTCAGCCTCAACTACCGCAATGGGAAATTCAATGTTTTTGGCAGCGGTAGTTATGGCGATGGTATTTGGCACAACGATATGGAACTCAACTCGGTCGTGTCTGATACACTTTATGCGCAATCCTCACCCAGTTGGAGGCGTGGCCGCAACCTTAACCTGCGTACTGGATTGGATTTGTATTTATCTCCAAACCACACTATTGGTGTACTACTCACAGGTGGCGATTCGCACGGCGAAAGTGCTGGTAATTCTGTCAATAATGTAGGTATTGCTTCTACTGAAGTGGCACTCAAGGTATTGCGTTCCGATCGTTTTGGCGATTTTAGTCGTAAAAATGGCAATGCCAACCTCAATTATCGTTTTGCGGATACCCTTGGACATACCCTTAATGTTGACATTGATAAAGGTACTTTTCGCAACGATGGCAGCGATTATATGCCCAATGTATGGCGCAATGCTTCCGAAAGTGTAGTTTTAGAGGAAAAAATTTACCGAAACGAGACCCCGTCTTCGATCAATATTGCAACCATGAAAGCAGATTACGAGCAAAAAGCAGGCAAAACAGGCAAATTGGGCATTGGAATGAAATTATCAGATGTACAAACTTCCAATACATTTAGGTTTTTTAATGTATCGCCCAATAGCGAAGCCCTCGATATAGACCGCAGTAATGCATTTACGTATAAAGAAAAAATACAAGCGGGTTATATCAGTTACGAAACCAATTTGCATCCAAAATGGACCGCAAAAGCGGGGCTTCGGGGAGAAAACACCCGCGCAAAAGGTGACTTGATTGCTTATAAACCAGTCAACGAGCGCAATGTAGATACGAGTTATTTTTTGCTGTTTCCTTCTGCTGCATTGAGTTATAATCCCAATTGGAAACATAGTATGAGCCTTAGTTACCGCCGTAGTCTTGATCGCCCGAACTACCGCGACCTCAACCCGTTTGAGTTCAAATTGGATGAATTAAATTTTTCACGGGGTAATCCATTTTTGTTCCCACAAACGACCAATATGTTTGAATTAAGTTATACTTTTAAACAAATGTATTCCTTTTCGCTGAGTGCGGCAAAGACTAACAATTTTTTCACCAACCTCACCGATACTGAAGTAGATCCTGCCACAGGTCGCCAGTCATTTTACTTAACTAAGCGCAATTTTGGTTCAAACACACAATATAATGCCTCCGTGAGCGCGCCGATACAATTTACCAAATGGTGGTCGATGTACGGCAATGTATATGTAAACCACCAGATACTGGAAGGTGATTTTGGCGGAGCGCGGGTGATCGATCTAAGTATTACTAATGTTGGTTTGTGGGCGCAACAAACGTTTCGATTAGGCCACGATTGGAATTTGGAATGCTCCGGTTGGTTTAGCAGTGGCGGTTTATGGGGTGCTTATGTAAATCGCCCTCAAGGTATGATGGATGCTGGCGTTTCTAAAAAACTTTGGGATGGTAAAGGGACGTTAAAAATGACATTTGGGGATGTATTTGGCACTGCTGGTTGGCGCGCTGAGACAAAACTGGGTGCATTGCGTACATATGGCAATGGCCAGTGGGAGGCGCGGGTATTCCGCATCAGCCTTTCTTATCGCTTTGGTAACCAAAAGTTGAGTAAATCAAGGGATCGTAAAACGGGTATTGAGGAAGAGCGTAATAGGACTAGTGATTGATAATGCATGACCGCCATTCAAAGCAAATAAACCTTGCCTTGAATGGCGGGAACCTGCGAAACAGACGCGGTAATATATAACGAAAAAATATCGAATTCATGCCGAGCCTGTCGTAATAGTAGTAGCAGCATAGGCGTAAAAGACCAAGTTCAAAATGGTAATTAATGGTGTCCAAATACTTAAAGTATTTTTTTAAAAATATTGCCCTAACCCAACCACAAGCCCGCGCCCGCTACCATATATGCTAGTACCATAGTCAATCCTCAAATCAGATTCATAGGCTTTTTTGTAAATAAATCGTCCACCCAACCCAATAAACACCTTGATGTTCTGCGGTTTACTAAGGTTATTCAGTCTTTCGTTAGGTAACCTCAAGGTGCCCATATCAGTAAACCCGACAAGTTGTACACCAAAATTTTTATTTTCCCAAATGGTTTGCCTGTACTCCGCATTTAGCGTAAAAATTGCGGTGCCTCTTTCGATACGATTTCCAATACCTCTAATATTATAATAATTATCTAAAACAAAAGGTGAAAGCAACGCATTAACATTTGTCGAAATACCTAAAGTGCTTCTCAAAGCAATATTTCCCTTGTGGGGTAGCATTTTAAAATATTTGGATTCATTTAAAAAAGAAACAAATGGCATCGTATTTTCTGTAAAATAAGCACCCAATATCTGTGTCTTGCTCGACCACCCTTTGACATAAATACTATTGTGGTTCTGAAAATTCAGGTAATGGTTGGCTTTAAGCAAGAACCTTTCATATACCATATCATCAGTCATTTCATACATTTCAGTCGCAGATGGGTCAAATATTTCTTTCATGTAACCTATACCCATTTCTAGATTATTTTGGTTAATATCGAAAGAATATTGTGTTAGTATTTCCGCATCTCGGTTGGTGTAGTTGTAAATAATTTTATGAGAAAGGGTGGATATTGGTTCTAGGATAGACCAGTTTTTGACTAGATAGTTGAGTCCCCATTTTCCAAACATCAGTGGGAATTTCTGTTTTATGAAAAAGGAGTGTCGGTCATTATATTGATAAAATACAATGCTTTTTATACCTCGGCCCAATCCATTTTCGTCTTCCATACCGAGTCTAACCCAGCGGTTTCCGTCGGATGCCCCAAACTCAAAAATTGGAAGAATGGTAACTATTTCCTGACATTTCACCACAATTGTTGTGCCTGTATCGTTTGTGATAACTTGGCTTTGGGCTGCATTAAAAAATCGTGTATTTAACAGGCGTTGAATCCCAATGGCAATCTCCTCGGGATGAGTAGGTACACGATTTTCCCAATCCATAATTTGTCTCAAATATTGGGGTGTAGTCCGCTTTAACCCCTCGAATACTAGTGTTTGGCCTTGTACTTGGAATATGCCTAAGCAACAGAATAGTGTAAATATTTTTGCATACATCGTTATTATAAGTTTGTTGCAAAGTATCACAGACTTATCACAAAAGTATCACAACCTAATTGAAGATCCTTGGCATTTGTTTAAAACAAGGCATAAAAGTCACCCCTACAATAACCATGTTTACTGCTTTGGCTAAGAAGGGTTATCACATGATTTACATCTTTACAAAAGCCTTCGTCAAACATTCCTTTCCATTGCTAATTGTTAAATAATAAACGCCTTTTGTCAAAGACTGGATATGGATTGGGAGGGAAATAGACATTATCTGCTGTGGAAGCACCTCTTGTCCCAAAAAGTTGCTGATTTCAAAAGATAAATCAGATTCTATTCCTTCTGACCACTCGATATGGATCATATCCGTTGCTGGATTTGGGTAGAGGTTTAATATTCTTTTTTGCAGTGGATGGGCTGTGGTAGTATTGGTGGGGCATCTAATTTTGTTTGGGATGTTTTTGCTGGTATTAGTTCCATCCCCTAATTGTCCGTTGTTATTTGCTCCCCAAGCCCATAGGGTTGCATCCGTTTTTATTGCAAAGGAATAAGTTCGGCCTAGATTTACGCTTTGCCAATTATTGTCTGTTCCGATTTGAACAGGGGTACTTTTACTGTCATTTGTTCCATCGCCTAATTGTCCAAGTGCATTATTCCCCCAAGCCCAAAGTGTGCCATCGTTCTTTATTGCAAGGGATTGGGATGCTTGGGCAAAACCAATACGCCAATTAGTATCTAAGCCAATTCGAACAGGGCCATTTTTATCCGTATTTGTCCCATCCCCAAGTTGTCCATTCGAATTTGATCCCCAAGCCCATAGTGTTCCATCAGATTTTGTTGCGAGGCAATGAAAACCACCAGTTTTTATATTTTCCCAATTGCTATCTATCCCTATTTGATTGAGGTTATTATTATTAATATTCGTCCCATTACCCAATTGTCCATTTGAATTTTGCCCACAAGCCCAAATGGTTCCGTTATTTTTTTTTAGGAGTGAATATGATTCTGCGGCTTCTACCATTTGCCAATCATTATCTACCCCAATTTGGATCGGACTTTTTTGGTAGGTATTTGTTCCGTTACCTAATTGTCCTGAGTAGTTTCTCCCCCATGTCCAAAGGGTTCCGTCGGATTTTAAGGCTATGCAATGCGAAATGCCAACTCCTATGGCTTGCCAATTGGTGTCAATTCCGATTTGAGTAGGAAATTGTTCGGGATTATTCGTGCCATTGCCCAATTGTCCATCTGGATTATCTCCCCAAGCCCAAATGGTTCCGTCCGTTTTTATTGCTAGAGAAAAGAAGTATCCAACATCTACACTTCGCCAATTATTATCTGTCCCAATTTGAACAGGGCTATTTCTATCTATATTAGTTCCATCGCCCAACTGCCCAGCACTATTATTACCCCAACCCCAAAGTGTTCCATCCGTTTTTATTGCATGGGTATGTAAGGGGCCAGCCGCAATGCTTTGCCAGCATTGGGCATGTACATAATGAACAAGGAAAAAAATAAAAAGTAGTGTTGTGGAAAAGTTTTTCATAAAAATTATTATTTTGTAATGAATTAAATCTACCCCTTTACCCCAATACCCGTCACCTTCACCTTCCCGCCATAGGGCAAAGCCGCTGCTTGATACACCGTACGCGCTGGGTATTTACCAGTTTCAAACAAGGTGGCAAATAACGTATTTACAATCTGAATATCGTTCAAATCAATAAAGGCAATATCGATAAAAACCAAGGTGTCGCGCCCAAAACCCGCGGCTTCGGCTATCGTAAAAATATGGTTAAATGCCCTTGTTGCCTCTTCTAAAACAGTTCCTTCTATATAATTACCCTCCAAATCCGTGGATAATTGACCACTGATATAACAATGGTTACCCACCACAACAGCCTGACTAATAGGCGCTTTCACGACGGGAACTCCCGGAGCATCGGTGATATATTGTACCATAATCTATTGCTGTTGTTGCTGTTGTTGCTGCGATTTTTCAAAATCCTGTTTCGGTGCCAAAGGCTCCTCCACATTCATCTGTACCCTTGTACGATCTTCAAACGATGTACCATCTTCAAATCCAACCGATACATATACATATAAGGACTGGTTAGCAGGACCTTTAAATGTGCCTTTTACCGGACTACAATCATTAAAGTGTCGGCCCACAGCCAGCGAAACGTGCTGGTCGCTAACCCAAGTATTGTTGGTAGGATCGATACCCACCCAGCCGCCAGCAGACGGCAAAAATACCTCTACCCACGCATGCGTAGCACCTGCACCGCGTACACCATCGCGATTGGGACAAATATATCCACTCACATACCGCACAGGCATACCGATACTGCGCAACATTTGAAGCATAACGTGCGCAAAATCTTGGCAAACACCTTGCTTGTGCATCAAGATTTCGTCCACGGTACTTTCTACATTGGTAATCCCTTTTTTGTATTGAAAATGCTGATAAATATACTCTGAACACCGTTGGATAAATAACGCAGGTGCATCCCAAAGTGGGCGCAATTCTTTTACAATGGCCTGTATTTCGTTGCCAGAACGCAGGTTGGCGGGTTTAGCAAGATCCAACAAAGCGATTTCTTTACTCGCTGTTGCTTTGATTTGATCCCATTCCGTGGGTTTGGAAGCAGACATGGGATTGATGGCGGGCATTTTAGTGCGCACCAGCAACCTGCTGTCAATTTCCAACATTTGGTGCTGACCACTCACCATAAACAGCCCGGTGGTATTGCCCCAATAGTCGTCGTAAGTATGCACGGATGGGCTATGGCTAATTTGCAACTGGTGGTTGATGGTTTCCTGATCGGGGCGTGCGTAAGGATAAATTTTGATCTGATTAGCACTTTCAATTACCGGGCGGTCGTATTCGTATCGCGTTATGTGTTGTATCTTAAAAACGGGCATAAGTATAAGTTTATTTGGACAGTTCCTAATTGTCTATTGATAAGCAAAATAGGTTTGTCCTAATGTACTGCTAAGTTGGTAAAAATCTTTTTTGGTTTCTGTTAAAAAACCTTTGAGTTGTGCACTCGTAAACTGTTCTATTTCTACAAATTCCACTTTAGCGCGCAAACGTCCAATTTGTTTTTGTAATTGGGGCGTTCCGCCTACGTTTTCGTGGCTTAAACTATTGATAATCTGTTCAATACGATGCAAACAATACATCACCGATCGCGGAAATTCGGGGTTTAAAATAGCCATATCGGCTACATTTCTACCTTGAAAACCGCCACGATAACGTTTCAAGTACATTTCGTAACCGGAGAGCGTAAGCAGCAAATTGCGCCAATACGGAATATTAGTGGTGCTACCCAAGTCATAGTCGATGGCACTAAAACGCACATCCAGCATATCCATTGTTTGAATGGCGCGTTCAATAAATTTTCCCAAATTCATATAATGCCAGCCTTCGCCACGGGGCATGGTGGCATCGGTTACGCCATTAAACAAGAAGCAATGATCCGCCAAATTGGACAAAAATATAATTTGCTCACCGCGTTCTATAGCCTTTTCCAATTCGTTGCTATTCACCTTGTGGTATAGCCCATTGAGGCACTCCCATACTTCTTTGGTGACATGATCCTGCATACCACGGGCATTTTCACGCGCCTGCGCAACCACATTGCGCAACGCATACGGATTTTCGCGGTGGCTAATCATGTATCGAAGTACCTCATCGCCACGGTGGCTCATGGCCTCTTTTTCAGCATCATTCAGGCGGGTATATACCTGTAAAATGGGTTTCCAACTGTAATCATCTGTGCGATCCAGCGAAGTAATAAAATTGATCCTCAGTATCCGGAGGATGCCACTGGTGCGCTCTGTATAGCGCATCATCCAATATTGTGCGTCTGCAATTCTGCTAAGCATAGTGGTAACGAGTAAAAATGTGAAAGATGATCGTGGCGGAGTTTATTCCAAAATCCAGGTGTCTTTACTGCCGCCACCTTGGCTGGAATTGACCACCAATGAACCTTCGCGGAGTGCCACGCGGGTAAGACCTCCTGGTACGATATCAATTCCATCGGGGCCACAAAGGGCATATGGACGGAGGTCAACATGGCGCGACGAGAGTTTACCGTCCACCATACACGGTACGGTGGACAAGCGGATGATGGGCTGGGCAATATACGAACGCGGCTCTTGCTCTATCGCCTTTTTCATAGCATCCATTTCGGCCTCGGTGGCCTTGTTGCCGATAAGCATACCGTAACCGCCCGAATCATTAGTGCGCTTTACTACCATATTGGCCATATTTTTGAACACGTATTCCTGTGCGCCTTCATCTTGCATTTTATAAGTAGGTACGTTCTTTAAAATAGGCTCTTCGTTGAGATAATATTGGATCATTTCCGGTACAAAGGCATAAATAGCCTTGTCATCGGCCACGCCATTGCCCACGGCATTCACCAGTGTAACAGTACCTTTTCGGTACGCCGACATCAGTCCGGGTACGCCCAGTATGCTATCGGGCCGAAAAACCAACGGATCGAGGAATTCATCGTCCAACCGGCGATAAATTACATCCACTCGCTTAGGGCCTCGGGTCGTTTTCATATACACCTTATGGTCATTCACAAACAAATCGCGGCCTTCTACCAGTTCAATACCCATGTAACGCGCTAAAAATGTATGCTCGTAATACGCCGAATTGAACACCCCAGGCGTGAGCAGTACAATATTAGGATTGGATACATCGGGCGGCGCTAAAGCCACCAAATTTCGATATAGAATATTGGGATAAGGAGCTACTTGCCTTACTTTACTATCTGCCAATAGATCGGGGAAAATACGTTTGGTGATCTCTCTGTTTTCCAGCATATAACTCACGCCGGAAGGTGTCCGCAAATTATCTTCCAGTACATAATACGTACCATCTGCGTCGCGAATCAAGTCGATACCTGCAATATGCACATAGAGGTCGTGCGGCACCTGAATACCCGCCACCTCGCGCATATAATGCGGGCAGGAGACGACCAAATCCGCTGGAACGATCCCTTCTTTGATGATATTTTGGTCGTTATAAACGTCCTTGATAAACAAATTAAGGGCGCGCAGCCGTTGTTTCACACCTTTTTCAATATGATCCCATTCGGCCGCTTGTACAATGCGTGGAATAATATCGAATGGAAAAATCCGCTCAATACCTTCATTTTCAAAATAGACGGTAAACGTAACACCTTGGTTCATAAACAGGTCTTGCGCTAGTTTTTCTTTGCGCAAAAGGTCATCGGAGCTCAGGCCACTCAGGCCTTCTAATACGTTTTTGTAGTGCGGACGCACCGAGCCGTCGGGGGCAATCATTTCGTCCCAAAACTCCGGGTTGACCTTGAAATGATCCAATAAAGGGTTATTTGCCATACATGAAACGTGTTTTTCGTGCTGTTTTTTAGCAAATGTAGGCTTTGTGCGTCTATTTTAGGTAGTACTTTTAAAAATAACCCAAACTTGAGGACTTGAGTCATCGGAAAAGGGAAATTTGATGTGTTATATTGATGGGATGGGCGTATTGGAGGTACAAATAGCCTAAAAATGTGTGTAATAATGACAATGGTTCGGAAATTTCCAAAACATCACAAAAAATCATTCAACACTGGAAAATATATATAATCTAGGTAAAATTGCCGCCTAAATCACTTCGATTCCAATAATTTCGGTAATTATACCTGTACCAATGAAACCACTTTGAATGCTACCCTCAGCCATCTTAAATGATCGACCTATATAAAATTCCTTTTCTACATCTAAATCTTTGTAAAAATAAATCTTGACTAAGCGATTTTCATAACTTTTCCCCATTTCTAGGTACTCATTTACATCCAATACGATAAGACCGGAGCGAATTATTGTACCAAAAAATAACAGTGGCCTATAGGTGTCGCCTTGGATTGGATTTTTTCGTTTAGCATCATTAAAATCCAAATTTGCCTTTATTAGAAACATAAATTTTCTTTATTGAGGTATTTAAGTATTTGGACACAATTAATTGCCATTTTGAACTTGGTCTTTTCCGCCAATATTTCCCCATTTTTTCGTTAGATAGTACCGCTATCTGCCTTAAAAATGGCTCATCTAGCCGAAAAATACCTGCGTTCATTTCTGCCAATTAATTATGTCCAAAT
>JAYUKX010000121.1:0-10813 GCA_043764095.1 Chitinophagales bacterium | reverse complement strand
TTCGTTAGATAGTACCGCTATCTGCCTTAAAAATGGCTCATCTAGCCGAAAAATACCTGCGTTCAATTATGCAATTAATTATGTCCAAATACTTAATTTCTAAATGACTACTAAAGATTTAAAATGTTGCAACTATTTCAACCATAATTGCCGAACGATACTTTTTTCCTTGTTTTGCAGCGATAAAAAATAAATACCACTCATTTTTACCGCAATAGACCATTCAAACCGACCATCTGTATTAGAAGTTGTGCGCGCGACCAATCGACCATTTTGGTCAAAAAGCGATAAATTACTACCTGTTAAAGTAGCGCCCTTGGCCGTAACAACGATCAAATTTGCGCCTTGTGTCGGACTGGAAGTTATAATGATCGACGAACCATCCGCATCGTTTGGCATACTCGTACTTGATGGTAGGTTTTGATAATTAAATTCCGGCCAAAGCATTCCGCCTTCCGGTAACATATTGCTATTAAAATCAAAAAATGCAGCATGTTCTTGGTGCGAACCTTGTCCCCATTGCGTAGAGCAGGTGGAAGATACCCACGCTGGTTCCCAATACATCACACCCGAACCACCGCTATTGATGACCTCTTGTGTAAAATCGGTGAGCCATTTTTTCTGATTGGCGGGTGATGGTGGGTACGCTGGATCAAAATCACTAATGATATTATTGGCGTTATCGTTGCTTTGCGTTGTCCAGATATAGCCTGTTTCCAAAATAAGCACTTGTTTACCAGCGTATTTTGTTTTGAGTCCAGCAATAATATCGCCCGTTTGTGCCATCGTTGTTGGTTTGTGCCAAGCCCAGTAGTAAGATAGGCCAATGATATCAAAATCCTTTACACCATTGCTCCAAAAACCATCCATGAGCCATCCCGCATCGGCAGGACCTGCTATATGTAGGGCTACTTTTATGTCTTTGTTAGTGGCGGTTTCTATATCGCGCACGGCCTGAATGGCTTTTTTAAACAAAGCACTATTCCGCGCCCAATTGAGTTGCCAGCCAGCATTATTTTGTTGTTCCGATTGTAAAATACCGCGATTGGTTTCGTTCCCAATTTGTACCATTTCGGGCAATAAACCTTTCGTATTGAGGTCATTGAGCGTTGCATAGAGGTAATTATACAAGGAATCTTGCAAAACGGGGAGGTTATTCACCACATTGGCCCAGGCTGCGGGTACAACCTGATGAGCAGGATCGGCCCATGTATCCGATAGGTGAAAATCGAGGAGTACGCTCATCCCTGCCGCCTTGGCCCGCATAATACTACGACATACATCGGTGTAATTAGAATACCGCTTACCGCTGTTCAAATTATCGTACCAACTTGGTGTATGCCATAACCGAAGCCGCACGATATTGGTACCGTGGTCAGCAAAAATTTGATACACATCCTTGGGTGTATTATTTTCTTTATAAATCACGCCACAATCGTCCATTTCGTTGGCGTACGAAAGATCGGAGCCGAAATAAAAGGTTTGCGCTTGTAACATAACAGCGACGAGGGCGAAGCAGATAGTAAGTACTTTTTTCATGCTACAAAAGTAATTGTTTTTTTAAGTAAATGGCAAAAAAGTAAAGAAGATGTAGAAGGGGGTAAGGGGAATGTAGTGCGCCCTTGCCCAGTCAACACGTTCGAAAATAATATAAATAAAATGGCATTCAGCAATCATTGATAAAGGCTCCAACATTGTATGTTCTCCACCTCTAATTTTTAGTACTGTCTTTTGTAACCATCAATTTGTTGTCTTCTTTCTGTTAAATAGGATATAAATCAATATTGCCACAATTATACCATCCGCAAGAATTTATGTTTATTTTTCCATCATGGTTTTTGTTGGCCAACCAAATGTTAGGTCTTAATTCATCGTCTTTTATCGCTTCTATTTCACTAGTTTTGAATACTTTATGAACCTTAATTCCTTTGTACTTAAAAGTAATATTATCGGAGTGCTTCAAGATTAATTCAATAACATCCTTTTCATTACTTTGCAGCATTTCTAGTGAATAATTGCTAAACTTATCCGATATTTCATCGAAATAGGAGTTTATCCCATTTTTCAACATTATCGGTATCGTCGTTCTTGTTTGAAAATTACCTTCAATTTTTATGGAAGAAACCGTAGGATTGACCTCATTTACTATTCCAATCATCTCTGGTAAACCAACAAAATTAGAAAAGACAATTTCATCAAATAGATAGATACAGTTTTGGGTATTGGCCTTCATGGTATCTCTAGTAATAATGCCCGGAAGGTCGAAAAATAGATCATTATCGGCCATTTCATCGATAAACCTAACAAATACTTTATCTATTGAATTTGGATAATTTTCCATTAAATTAAAAACGCCAAAGGGGACATGTTTTTCAGAATAGCTGACTTCCATCATGTGATGCTCTTGGTTAAAGGATACAAAATAGGGCGATTGGCCATAGGTGTTTCCAAAGTAATCACTTAAGAGTTCAGATGTTATTTGCGATGTACTGATAGTCTCAGTCTCGCCTCCAATTTTTTTAAAAATTGCAATATGTGTACTAATTCTATTTCCCATATTTGATTATTTTGCCTCGAAATAGCCAGATAAGTTCTTTCTTTTAGCAAGTTAATCAATCAAAGGTAAGGCCTTCGTCCAAGTATCTCATCTATTAAGGTGTTTCTTCTATCGGATAATAATAAAATTGTTCCCAAACCTTTCCTATTTTTGCCCCACCAACCACCTTTTTTGAATTATTACCACACACACCTATCCATGAAAATATTCATAGAAACAGAAAAATTCATACTCCGAGAAATCCTTGAAACCGATGTAGAAGGGATGTATGCACTGGATTCCGATCCAGAAGTACATAAATACCTCGGCAATAAACCCATCATAAGTATGGATGCCGCCCTTGCCACTATTCAACACGTTCGTAAGCAGTATGAAGAAAATGGTATTGGGCGTTGGGCAATCATCGATAAGGCTTCCAATGAATTTGTCGGTTGGGCAGGACTAAAATACGAACAAAACCTCAGGACAAATTATAATTATTACGACATCGGTTATCGCTTATTACGAAAGTATTGGGGCAAAGGCATCGCCTCCAAAGCCGCAGAAGTATCTTTGGAATATGGCTTTAACCAATTGAATCTCAATGAAATATTCGCAGCGGCTCAGGTGGATAATGCCGCATCCAATAAAATACTGACCAATATTGGTTTAAAATTTGTGGAGACTTTTGAGTTTCGTGGGGCGGTAAACAATTGGTACAAATTGGACAAATCGGAATACGCACTTACCCATTAGCCGCCAAAGCCAACTGCTCCAATGTCCCTTTGGTCTGTTTGATGCCCCTAATTTCCTCTTGTATAAAGATAAATTCTTTGTTGGTTTGTTTGATGGAAATGGCCATTTTGCGCCCGTACATTTCTATAAATTTCAAGATACGCCCAAAATCGTCGGTTTGGTAATAGGGCGATTGTGGTTTTGATAAAAAATAACAGCGCAGTTTGCCGCCTTTGAGGACAAGCCGCTCAAATCCAATTTGCTTACACAACCATTGTAGTCGAAGGGCATCAAAAAGGGTATTGATCGGTAGCGGTAATTTACCAAAACGATCGATCAACATCTCCTTAAATTGCTCAATACCCGCCTCGTCCTTAATATCGTTCAATTGGGTATAAAGCGACAACCGCTCTTGGGTATTGGTCACATATTGCTCTGGAATACGCATTTCCAAATCCGTTTCTATGGTTACATCGCGGACAAATTCCCGCTTTTTGGCCAGTTCTTCCTTGAATAAGTCCTTAAAATCGGTCTCTTTCAATTCTAATATGGCCTCATCTAGTATTTTTTGGTAGGTTTCGTAACCAATATCGGCGATAAAGCCGCTTTGTTCGCCACCCAATAAATTACCTGCGCCGCGAATATCCATATCCCTCATGGCCACTTGGAAACCATCGCCCAGTTCGCTAAAATCCTCGATGGTTTGGAGGCGTTTGCGCGCTTCGGGCGTGAGTACCGAGTTGGGCGGCGCAAATAGATAACAAAAGGCTTTTGTATTGGAACGCCCCACACGACCACGTAATTGGTGCAGGTCGGAAAGGCCAAACATATCCGCACGGTTGATGATAATTGTGTTAGCATTGGGAATATCGAGCCCCGTTTCGATGATATTGGTACAAACGAGTACATCGTGGCGGCGTTCGATAAAATCGACCAAGGTTTGCTCTAATGCGTCGGGAGTCATTTGCCCATGTGCTGCTATAATATCAATATCGGGGCAAATACGCCGGATCAATTCCACCATTTTTGGTAGTTCGGTGACGCGGTTGTGTACAAAAAACACTTGTCCGCCGCGGTGAATTTCGTAATAAATCGCGTCGCGGATCAGGTCTTCGTTGAAAATACGTATTTCTGTATGTATCGACTGCCGATTGGGCGGCGGCGTGCGCAATATGCTCATATCGCGGGCGGCCATGAGCGAAAACTGGAGCGTGCGTGGAATGGGCGTGGCGGTGAGCGTGAGGGTATCTACATTGACTTGCATTGTGCGTAGTTTTTCCTTGGCTACTACCCCAAATTTTTGTTCCTCGTCCACTACCAAAAGCCCTAAATCCTTGAATTTGGTATCTTTGCCCAATAGTGCATGTGTGCCGATAATAATATCAATTTTGCCCGCTGCCAAATTGGCCATAATCTCCTTTTTTTGTTTCGCAGTGCGGAATCGATTTACAAAATCGACGGTGACTGGAAACTCGCTCAACCGCTCCGAGAACGTTCGGAAATGTTGTAGCGCAAGGATGGTGGTGGGCACCAAAATAGCCACTTGTTTACCATCTGTCACGGCTTTAAAGGCGGCGCGCACGGCAATTTCTGTTTTACCAAACCCTACATCACCACAAATCAGGCGATCCATAGGGTAATCCTTTTCCATGTCTGCTTTTACATCGCTCGTGGATTTGATTTGATCGGGTGTGTCTTCGTAGATAAACGAGGCTTCCAATTCATTTTGGAGGTAGCCATCGGGCGGGAACGCGTGGCCAGGTGTGCCGCGTCTTTTGGCGTATAGTTTGATCAATTCGGCGGCAATATCCTTGATCTTTTTCTTGGTGCGTGCCTTGGTTTGCTGCCAAGTATCGGAACCCAGTTTGTTGAGTTGCGGTTCGGTACCTTCTTTACCGACGTATTTACTGATTTTGTGGAGCGAATGAATACCCACATACAGCATATCGTTGTTTTTATAAACGAGGCGAACGGCTTCCTGCATTTGGCCACCAATATCAATTTGTTGTAAACCAGAGAATTTACCTACGCCATGATCGATATGGGTGACATAATCGCCCGGTTGCAAGTCGCGGAGTAGTCGGACATTGAGGGCTTGTTCTCTGGTAAATCCTGTTCGGAGTTTAAATTGGTGGAAACGCTGAAAAATCTGATGGTCGGTGAGTACCACAATGCGCAATTCTTCATCGATATAACCTTCGGAAAGGTCAGTTTCTATGGCTGCCCATTCAATATTGGCTTTAAGATCCCTGAAAATAGCACGCAGACGATCCAGTTGTTTGGAATTATCCGAACAAATAAACAGTTCGTAGCCGGCTGCGCGCCATTCGTGGAGCGACCGCAGTAGCAGTTCAAAGTTTTTATTGAACGACGGCTGAACTTTGGCGGTAAAAGATACCTTTTGAAGTATGGTGAGTAATGTGGACACTAATTTCGATGCTTGTTTGAAGGAGTAAGTATAATACCGCTTGTCTTTATTTGTTCACGAGAAGTGCCTCGGATTTACTTCTGCTCTTTATTTCGTGGGGTTAAATACACTTAAAGTTCATAGCGCAGCACCCACACTTTCAATGCCATTTTGGACACATCTTGTTGTCCCGCTACGCTCAAGGCGGTAGCCCAAGCATCGGCGGTAACGGCATTTTTTGCCTGTACAGTGACCAAATTACCATGTGTAAGCCCCCAACCGGTGCGTGGATCTACAATATGTGAATATTTTACCCCATTTGCCTCCAAAAAGCGGTAAGTTGCACCTGATGTGGTAATACCGCAATTGGACAAAAATAATTTTTCGTATTCAATCACTCCGTTCGCATTCCTGATCGGTCGATCAATCGCCCAACCTTTCGTATCGGGTGGTGCATCACCCAGTGCAATATCGCCACCGGCATCTGCTAGTGCAGCGGTAATGCCATTTTTGCGCAGGATTTCGAGGCACTTGTCCGCAGCGTAACCTTGGGCAATACCGCCGAGATCGAGGCGTGTCCCTTTTATTTTCAGGCTTACTTTATGGTGTTTATGGAATTGGATAGAGCGGTAATTGACTGTTTGAACTGCTGTTTGTATCTTTATAGAATCGGGGACTTCTTTCAAATGCCTTGCTTTGCGCCAAAGTCGGGTGATGGCACCTACTGTTATATCAAAAGCGCCATTGGATGCTTTGGAAAACTGTTTGGACATTTTTAATATATCGTATAATTCAGGAGCAACTTTCATTTTTTGTCCCGTTCCTGCCAAATCGCTGAGTTGATTTAAAGCACTTTCTGGGATATAATCGGAGTATAATTGGTTCAGGTAGTCCACATGGTCAAATACTGATGTAGCAATTTTGGCCGCTTCTAGGCTGTCTTTTTGTGTATAAAAAACCAAACGGAATACCGTGCCCATTTGTGGATGAGAAAAGACATAACGCTGTTGTGCTTGTATTGCAATGGTGCAACAGCAGAGTATAATGGGTAAAATGTTAAGTTTTTTCAAGTTTTTTATCGTCAAGTCATTAGATTTTGAGGTAACTATACGGCCGCTTTTTTGCTCAAAATGATGATAATTGATACATTTTTTGTAATTTCGACCTCGGAGTGGTCAAACATTTGTAGATCAAAATGATGATAATTAATACATTTTTTACAATTTCGACCTCGGAGAGGTCAAACATTTGTAGTAGATATAACAACCATCATTCCAAACAAAATGCCACAATGGTATTTCCCTTTTTAGTCCCTAGTTTTTCACCGCCACAGGCCACTGCAATATACTGTTTCCCTTTTACTTCATACATAGCGGGCGTGGCAAAAGCGGCAGCGGGCAATGTTGTTTCCCAGAGTAATTTGCCCGTATTTTTGTCAAAAGCACGGAATTTACCATCTTTGGTCGCAGCGATAAACAACAGGCCATTGGCTGTGACCACCGGGCCGCCGTAGTTTTCGCAGCCTGTAGGTGCATTGCCCAGTTCGGGTGTTTCGCCTAGTGGAATCTGCCAACGAAAATCGCCCGTATTTAGGTCAATCGCCGTAAGAGTACCCCACGGTGGCGTAATACCGGGCAAACCTTTACTGTCCAAAAACTTATTATAACCCGCGTGTTTGTAAGGCAAAGCATAAGAGGACGCGACCGTGCTGCCTACTTCTTTTTTTTCCATACCTAAAAGCCAATCTGTTACTGCATTTTTTTCATTTGCGGCCAATTGTGGAAAACCGGGCATCATCCCTTTCCCTGTACTCAACAGTTGTAAGATAGAGGGTTTGCCGCGTTTTTGCTCCAAACCCACCAAAGATGGGTATCCACTTTGCGTATTGCCCGTTCGGTCGTTTTTATGGCAGGTAGCACAATGTGCGATATAAGTAGCCTCGCCTAAGGTGAGTGCGTGCGAGGGCTGCGTGTCAGTGGTGCGGTTCATGCTCAATATCCAAGGCATTTCGTTGGCATTGACATACAAAATACCTGCTTGGGGGTCGGCAGCAGCACCGCCCCATTCGGCACCGCCATCGTAACCGGGGAGTAAAAATGCGCCATTCAGACTGGGTGGCGCAAATCGCCGTTTATCCGTTTTTTTGAAAATTTCCAGCAGTTCGGCACTGTTTTCCGCATACGGACTAATGTCTTTGTCGGTCAATTCGTAAGATTGTCGTGCAAAAGAGCGTGGCAATTCAGGTACGGGCTGCGTAGGCCATGCTGCTTCTCCTTTTAGTTCAGAAGTAGGGGCAGGCACTTCGTTGATCTTGAATAGAGGTTGTCCATAATCGCGATCGAACACAAAAACAT
This sequence comes from Chitinophagales bacterium, assembly GCA_043764095.1. Classification (GTDB taxonomy): domain Bacteria; phylum Bacteroidota; class Bacteroidia; order Chitinophagales; family Saprospiraceae; genus M3007. The sequence goes on along the minus strand of JAYUKX010000121.1, from coordinate 2,781 downwards.
AACCTTGTTTGGTCACTTGCGCAACGGCATCAACGGTGCGGCCTGCACGCTGGACTTGTATTAAATTGGGTGGCGCTGGTGGATCTCTGTCCCATATATCGTGGTGTATGAATTGATAATGCCATTTGCGCTCGCCAGTACGAGCATTTAAGGCCAAAAGGCAATCAGAATAGAGGTTTTTGCCTTTTCGATCACCGCCATAAAAATCCGGCGCTGCCGATCCTGTTGGGACAAAAACCAGTCCACGCTCCGTATCTACGGCCATTCCCGACCAGTTATTGGCACCACCTACGGAGGTATTCTTGTAGGTTTCTTTGTTTTCCCAAGTTTCATAACCCAATTCATAAGGATAGGGAATGGTATGGAATGTCCAAGCCAGTTGACCTGTGCGCACATTGAATGCGCGGATATCGCCCGCAGCAGCATCGGGGCCTTCGGAGACGCGCAGGGGCATGATAATCAAATCTTCGAAGAGCGTTCCGGGCGTGTTGGAGACGATAAATTTTGTTTGCGCATGCCGAGGTAGTCCTGTATGCAAATCTACTTTACCGCTATCGCCAAAAGATTGGATGGGCTTACCCGTATGTGCATCCAATGCGTATAAATGCGGGCCAATGGTGTATAAAATACGTTTATCCGCACCATCTTCCCAATAGGTTACACCGCGGCTTGTACTGTGCCAAACCTTGAGCGGATCGCCAAATCGCCAAATTTCCTTCCCCGTTGTCGCGTCTATTGCAACGGCTTGCACAGCGGCGGTCACCCCGTACAAAACGCCATCTACTACAATGGGACTCATTTGCATTTGTCCACTATCGGGTGCGCTGTACGACCATGCTATTTTAAGGCCAGATACATTTTCGGGCGTAATCTGGGATAAAGTGGAATAATGGTTGCGATCAAGTCCTCCGAGGTAGTGCCGCCATTCGGTATGCTGCTGTGTCGATGGAGTACATGCGACTACAAAGCAAATAAGCAGGTATAATGGTATCAATTTCATAGATCGAACAATGCTTGGAATGAGCCGTACATGCTGCAAAGGTAGTACTATTTAATGCTCAATTTTCCAAAGACAAAGCGATTTATCGGCGTAGGCACCCTTGACTTCCGTACATTTTTCGTTGATGGTAACGAGCGGTTCGGGCAAGAGGAATGGTGCTTTTTGCAAATTTATTGGCCGCCAATATCCCGTTTGTATATCTTCGTTTAAATCAAAATTAGGAAAAGAAGTGGTGAGCAAATAAGTGATCTTACTGCGTTTCAGATTGTCCAGTGCTTGTTGGATATGCTCAAACGAAAAATGTACAAGGCAATCGCGCACCAAAATACAATCTACGGCGGGCAGTTCATCGGTGAGTAGATTGAGCAGCAAAAAAGAGCGATGGTTATTCCCAAATTTTGCTTGGTTTTGGAGGACTAATTCTTCAACAATATCGCCGCCGATATACTTTATTCCATGTAGATCGGTGTGCTGCATCCAGTTGAAATCGCCGCAAGGTAAATCCAGTAGGGAACGAATGCCAAAGGATTGGAGCAGCAAGGGAAGTTCGGCGCGCAGCACTTCCGTTTGACCCAGTTCGGAACCATTACCCGAAATGGATTCATTGCTTTTCCAGTACCGCTTTTCGTAAGTTTCGGTAAATATTTCAGCAACCGATTTTGATTTAAAATCCTGTTGGGAAATAAGGCGTTGGTATTGCCAAGCGTGGTAACGTTGTATGATTTTTTTTAGCATGTAATATGGTGTTTTAGGAATTTATTACAAAGAGTACACATTTTCTCTAGAAAAAAGTCTTACCCACTTGCAAATTTCAAAAGTTGAAAATTAGTTCAATACTGCTCACTTCCTACTTTTTTCGCCAAAAAAAGTAGGCAAAAAAGGCTTCGGCTGACGAAAAATGCTGCGCTTTTGCTTTCGAGTTCCGGCGGCGTCAAAAAAAAATCGCCGTACTATCGAGCGGGACTGCGTCCCGCAAATTCCGTTTGGCTCAAACACTTTTTGACTTCATCCGCCTCCACTCGAGCAAAAACGGCATTTTTCTAAGGCCGGTCTTGCCACACTTGGGGTACTGTACTTCAGTCTAAATTTCAAAATGTTTCACCAAAAATAAACGTGTACCCTTTCTAAGGAATTTAGGATTTAACCATCACAAAATCATCCATAATAAACCTGTCACCTACTTGTAAATCCATGACAGATTCAATTTTGAAACCCATTTTGAAATAAAAGTTGACACTTTTTATATTCCTGCGGTTCACATTAAGGCGCAGTGTACGCAGGTCGGGGTATTTATCCAATACCATTTGAAATACTTGAGCCCCGATGCCCTTGCCGCGTTGGTCTATATAAAATTTGTGGAGATAATATGCGCCTTCTTCTTTTTTCCCGATGGCCAAATAACCGCATGCTTGTGTCGCATCGTCCACGGTAATCATCCAAAATTGCTGTTGTTGGGTCACAATTTGTTCCTGAATCAGGTCGGGATTGTACCACAATTCGAGCATATAATCAATTTGCTCGTGTGTAATAATATCGGGATAATGTGCGTGCCAAATCTGATCTGCAAGGGCGCATATCAGGGGAACATCGGTTTTGGTGGCTTGGCGGAGGGTGATGTGCATGGTACAAAGGTTGGACTTCTCCGAAGTCATATGGATGGATATATTAAGGAACTTGGCGAAGGTTGGTTACAAATGTTGGACTTCTCCGAAGTCATTTCCTTAAATTAAGGGCGAAGGTAATTCATCTACAATTTACTAAAAATATTTTTTACACACATC
>JAYUKX010000120.1:0-10964 GCA_043764095.1 Chitinophagales bacterium | reverse complement strand
GGCGCCGCCGGAGCGAGGAAGCAAAAGCACCGCATTTTTCGTCAGCCGAAGCGTTTTTTGCTTACTTTTTTTCGCTAAAAAAAGTAAGAAGTAGGCTTATTGAGTCAATTTTCAACTTTTTGAAATTTCCGAGTGGCTATTGCATTTTTACTAAAGAAAAAGTGTATATCTGCAAGTCATTCCTTAATATCGACAACGGGCGCATACAAATCCAACCCAATTTTAACAAAAAGTTCGTTTCTTTGCCCTTTCACAATCATTATCATGAAATACACCGAGTATATACTGTTCGCACTATGTCTTTTGCTCTATGGCAATACCATACAACATGGTTTTGTGATGGACGATATATCGGTGCTGACGGAGCATAAACACGTTCAGCAAGGCATCTCGGGTATTGTTGATATTTTTAAAGAAGATAGTTTTGCCGCTTATTTGAGCAAATTGGGCTACTCCGAGCAAATCATTACCGGTGGGCGTTACAGGCCGTTGTCATTGGCGGTGTTTGCCGTTGGTATAACGCTTTGGGGTAATAATCCCCTGTATTTCCACATGCTCAATATACTTTTATTTGCGGCGTGTACTTTAGTTTTTTATCGTTTGGTGCGCACGTTGTTACCTAATCAACCTTTATCAGCGTTGGCGGCGGCGGTATTATTTGCTGTACATCCTATCCACACAGAGGTAGTGGCGAATATCAAAAGTGCGGATGAATTATTGGCTTTTCTATTTGGTGCGATAGCGGTTACGATCGCCATAAAACCCGATTTTTCAATAAAAAATCAAATTATTTCGGGTGTTTTAATGTTATTGGCCTTGTTTTCTAAGGAAATTGCGCTCGTATGGGTAGTTTTGATGCCATTATTCCGATTTTTTCTATTGCAAGAAAATGTCAAAAAAGTGGCTACGCTTTCTTTATGCCCAATCGTGGCGGCGTTGCTGTATATCGGCGTTCGTAGCGCGGTTATTGCCCATCCTGCTGCCGGAACAATGATGCAAGACCCCATGAACAATCCGATGATAAATGTACAGGGGCAATGGTTAAATACCAATGCAAAAGCAAGCGATGCTCTCGATAATATATGGCGATTTAAAGGCGAAAATCGCCCATTTACGCTTGCTGAACGCACCGCTACGGTGTCCTTTATATTGTTGCAATATGTAAAATTGATGTTTGTGCCGTATCCGTTGTCGCACGATTATAGCCCATTTCATATCCGTGTAAAAAACTGGAGCGACCCAATGGTGCTTTTCTCCTGCGCGTTCATCGTGGGTTTATTGGTGTGGTCGTTGTGGGCATTGTTTTGGAAAAGAAAATTGGCGGGCTGGGCCGGATTATGGTTTATTTTGCCACTTATACCCGTTTGTAACCTCTTTTTTACAGTAGGGACACTATTGGCCGAACGTTTTTTAATGATGCCCTCAGGTGGTTTTTGCTTGCTTTTGGGGCTTGGAATGGGTTATTTGTTCCAAAAAAACCTTCATTTTACTACCGTATTGGGTGGGCTTGTGGCACTGGCATTATCGGGCTTGACCATATTGCGCAATCAGGCTTGGAAATCGAATGAAACTTTGCTCGAAACAGATATGAACCATACGCCGCAAAGTGCTCATATCTATTTGTCTTACGGCGACTTGAAGGTACGCGCCGCCTTGGCCATGAAAGATAGTCTTGCACAGGCTGCTGCGCTGCGCAAAACAATACCCATACTGGAAAAAGGCTTGAGCCTGCACCCATTGCACTATATGGCATGGCACGGCATTGGCATTGCGCATTTTACCCTAAAAGACTATGAATCGGCGATAAAAGATTACCAAATAGCCAATGTGCTGTTTTATACGGACTTGCGTACCAAGCAAAATTTGGCGGCATCTATCCGACAACAAGGCCAAGTATTCATGCGTAAAGGCTCGACCAGCCAAGCCATCCGCTATTTGGAAAAAGCATACCAATTATCGCCTGATTCCACTATTTTACCTATGTTAACCCAATTAAAGCAACAAAAATGACGCATAAATTTGAATTAAACGATAAACCATTCATCCCGCTCAATATGCTACTCAAGTACTTGCAACTGGTAGAAACCGGCGGCGAAGCCAATATCCGAATTTCGGATGGAGAAGTACGCGTGAATAATGCCGTGGAAACCCAAAAACGAAAAAAATTGCGGACAGGCGATACGGTGCAATTTGGGAAAGAAATCGTCGAGATAATGTAGCAGATAGGTATTTTTTACATTTTGACAATCTTTTTAACGCCAATTGCGCCGCTATTATCGCTCATTGTTACAAAGTAAAATCCTTTTGGGATCGCTTTTAAATCTATTGTAATTGTTTCGGAATCGTTGCCCGCTGTCGTAAAACTTTGCAGCAAAACAACTTGGCCAAGTCCATCATATAGCGTTATGTTTATGTCATTGGGGCGTAATGGAGCCATATTGATGTGGAGCGTTTCAGCCACAGGATTTGGGAAAATACTAAATTCGTTGCCCCCAAATACCATTTCGTCACTTACCGGGCTGCAAATACCGGGCAAATTATTGTCCATCCAATTTAACCGCTCCATTATCCATTGTTTCATATTGTCCAATTCTTCGGTATAGGTGTTAGCCAGCGGTGAAGGATTAGGCCAAACATAAGTGCCTAAAATAGGCCATTGTCGGAAATGTCGGTCTTTAGATGCACCTAAATACGCGGCAATTGAATCCATTTTATTAAAAATATAAGCAGTATCAAACACCGTTGCACGCAACTCAATCCACCGGCATTTCATACGGTTTTTGTAGGGAGCATCTAACATAAAACGCTTCCACCAAAAAGAAATATCAGTGCTACATTCATCGTTTTTTCGGTAAATCCATCCAGTGGCTAAGTCACCAGTACAGTAATCCGCATTGCGCCAAGCAAGGTTATAATCCCAGTTTGGCCCCATTTGTAACTTGCCGCCGTTGCTATTTTTGTCTTTAAAGAAAAAAGTTGATAAAGTATAGGCATCTACATTTTTGGTGAGCTCATTCAATAAAAAATAATCAATGAAAGCGTCTTCATCAGCATATTTGCGCCACCCGGTAAGTGGATCTTTGAAGGTTGGTGATGCCAATGCTCTCTCAAAACTATCCACATATTGCTGAATGTAGTTAAACTGAACGGGCAATATATCTTCGGGTTTTGGATAGATGCACTGATAGACTATTTGGTTCTCATACACATTGGTTTGGTCTGGAGGGAAATTGGAAACCCACGAAGGCCCCGAAATACGGTCGATTTTTACAATATAGCCTCCTGTTAAATTATCCCCAATCGTATCATTTGGTGTCATTTTTGCTATATTCAATCGGTTTTTGTCCCGCTTGATGTTTTCTGTTAATTCATAAATGCCTTGATATTCGCCATTCAAAATAACTTCGCAGAACCTGCCTTTTATTGCCCAGCGGTTCATATCATTACTGAGATCGTAGGTGAGCCGATTGCGCATTAGGCTTTTATCGGTATAAGGCGCGTATAAAATCCAGTCGTTATCGGCTGCCATACCCAGTAAACCTATATCAAGATTATTACCATTGCTATCGCGCGTTTCAAAAGAATACTGTTTTTGAGGAAAACCTGCCGAACTGGAACCGCGCAATTCAATACCAATAAAACCATCATAACCATTAAACGGATCAGTAACGTGATTGATAGCGCCTATACTGTTATCAATAATGCCCATCCGCGCCGTAATTTTCGTATCACCTGGGATACCCTGCCCATTTGTTTTTAAAATGACCAATGGGATATTCGTTTCGGTTACAAAATACGCTAATGCGGGTGTATTACCAAAAGTGATACTCCAGTCCTGCAAATCGCCCATATCTGCAAAAGCATAGTTATCATAAATGTGCAATTTCCATATTCCATTTGGGTTTTGGCCGTTGTTGACGATACCCAGTTGCCCTTGAGGGTTATAAGTACCCGTAAACGGGGGAGTACCTTGTCCGATAGGTGTAGTAGCAAAATGATTAAAGCAAGTAGCGGTATAGTTATCGCCATCGCCGCCATTGCTTACCGATAAACCAACCCGCTGGCCATCGGGGGCAATTAAATAAAATTCAAGGTCGCTGTTATACGTATGCGTTGCATTGATACAAACGGTTTCAATACCAAAGTTTAAAGTATCAATAGTAGTCGGCAGTCCCGAAACTTCAATTAAATAATCAACGCTATTGCCATCGTCAGGGATCTGCCCGCCTGCCCCATTAAAGGTTTGTGCCGAAGCCATGTGATGAAATGCGATTAAAAATAAAATTAGAAATTTTTCGCGATTGAAAATGTACATAGTTATTGTTAGTTATATTTTTTTGTGATTTGGTTTTGATTAGTTCTGTAAAAGTTAAACGAGGCGTAATGCTTTTTCTAATGCTGTTTTGTCAAAACCAATGGTTGGAATTGATCTATATCGTAATTGATTCGATGCGTAGTGGTCAAAACGATAGACGCATTGGTCTTTTTGTGGAGTATTGATAGGTTTTTTAGCGCATTTTCGTTCAATTTCATAAAGCCATCATCCAGCATTTCTGGGTGTTTCCACGGAGGTGTGGTTTCTAAAACGCCGTCAATATCTAGTAGTATGGTCATTTTGTTTTGTGTAGGTGAAATTTTAAGTCAGTAACGAAGTTTCGTAAGTGTTTTTTCTGCTCGGCCTCAACGCTCAATCAATTGGGTAAAGTGCGGCAATTCGGCGTAAAAAAATTCATTTTAGTACAAAAACACCATTAGCAATCCAAGTCCCAAATGTAGTACAAAAGCCGCCATATTGCCAAACCGATATTGTTAGCGGTTTGGTTTATTCGTAAACAGACGCATTTTTCTGTACTTCCGTACAAAACTAGATAAAATAATTGAATCATGCAAAAGCCTTCACTCGTAAAACCAAGAAAAAAACTTAATTTTTAAGAATAGCATCGTATTTTACCTTAGATTTGCGGTTGCAAAAGCACAATATGCCTAAAAAATTCACACCGCTTGGTTTCTCCAATTTTAAATCCATAATAGACGAAAATCGCTATTATGTGGATAAAACTATGCTGGTAAAAAGCGTATTAGAAGGCAATCAAATCAATTTATGGTGTCGTCCTCGCAGGTTTGGAAAAACCTTAAATATGGATATGCTCAAATGCTTTTTCTCCAATTCAGGTGATCATCGGGTGCTTTTTGACGGTTTGGAAATCACCAAAGATGCCGCAAGTATGGCGCATTTAGGGCAATATCCAGTTGTGTTCTTTTCCTTAAAAGACATCAAAAGTAACCATTGGTCAGAAGCACTCATTAGCCTCCAAATTGTATTACAGCGCCTTTGGAATGACCATAAATCTGATTTTAAGGGAACTGCTTTCGAGGAGCAGTTCTCCCAAAAACTTCAACAATTAGAGTTATCCAACCCAAGTCCTGCTTTCCTCGCAGCATCGTTGCAATTACTTTGTTCCTTATTACATGAACGGTACCAACAACAGGTCATTATACTGATTGATGAATATGATGCGCCCGTCCAAGCCGCTTTTTTGAACGGATATTACGAAGAAATGGTCTCTTTTTTGAAAAAAATGTTGGGTGCAGCACTAAAGGATAATCCACATTTGAAGAAAGGCATACTCACAGGAATATTACGGGTGGCAAAAGAAAGTATGTTCTCCGATTTAAACAATTTTATTACTTCAACCTCCTTAGATAATGACCATTTTTCGGATGCTTTTGGTTTTACAGCACCCGAAGTAATGCAATTGTTGGAGTACTATGAACTGGACACATCCAGTTTTGATGATATATTGGAATGGTACGATGGCTATCGCTTCGGGCGTTACCAGATTTTTAATCCATGGTCTGTATTGAATTATATTTTTTCAATAGACCATACACCGGAAGCCTATTGGGTGAATACTTCCGATGACCAGTTGTTGCAACAACTTTTTTTGGGTAAAGGTGCCAATATTAAGGACTTCATGGAGTCCTTGCTTGATAGTCAAAAAGTAACTATTCAACTCAGCAAAAATCTTATTTTTCAGGATATCGCCACTGACCCACAGGCAGTATGGACACTACTCGTTTTTTCGGGCTATCTACGTACCGAAAATGCTCAATTCAATGATATTTACGAGGTATCAATACCGAATAAAGAGGTACGTTGGGCTTTTGTAAAGGCTACTAATAGGTGGTTGCAGAACGATGTTCGCGCTGATCGGCGTACTGCCATGATCGATGCTTTGGTATCTGGACAAATAAAGCCTTTTGAAAAATACCTCGCCGAATTTGTTCAACAGGTATTTAGTTACCATGATACAGAGCAACGCTATGTAGAAAATTTCTATCATGCTTTTTTCCTAGGATTACTTACGAGTTTAGAACAGGATTATGTATTAAGATCCAATCGAGAAGCAGGCTATGGCCGCTACGATATATGTTTAGTTCCAAGGAAAAACACTAAAAAAGGCATCATTATTGAGATAAAAGCACCAGAAAGCACATCAAACGAAACCATCGACGATGCATTATCCGCAGCGCTGAAGCAAATAAAAGAGAAAAAATACGAAGCAGATCTATTGGGGGCAGGTATTACAGATATACTTCGATTGGCAATAGCCGTAGAAGGGAAAGTTGTAAAAGTAAGGGAAGGATAGCACCTTTTTTTAGAAGCATCACTCGATCAAATCGGTACTGTTCTCTAAATCTCATTCCTAAAAATCATATTGAACCTAAATATTCATTTTCTGTTTTTTTATTTTACCAAAATTTTAAACTAGGCCGTACTTCACTTTTTTAAATAGATGAAAATGGTCAAAATAATCGGAAAAAACTATGTATGCTTCCCTTCACAATGTCCGTTACCTGCTCCACGATGTGCATAACGCCGAGGAATTAGCGCAATATCCGTATTTCAGCGATTATACCCGCGAAACTATAGATATGATGGTGCAAGCCGCTAAAGATCTGGCGGATACCGAAATGTATCCCTATTTCACCGAAATGGATACTTATGGCGTGCACTACGAAAATGGAACCATTCGGGTGCATCCGCAATTGAAAAATGTAATTCGAAAGGGCGCAGAAGGTGGTTGGGTTGGCGCAACAGCATTGCACGAGCATGGAGGTATGCAAATGCCCGAACTGCTGTTCAATGCCGCAACACATTTTTTTCATGCCGCCAATAATGGGGTAGTGGGGTATATCACACTCACCACGGGTTCGTCGCGTTTGATTACCAATTTTGGTGCGCAATACCTCATTGATACATACGTTCCAAAAATGTTCAACGGCCAATGGCAGGGTACAATGGCACTCACCGAACCGCAAGCAGGTAGTTCCCTTTCCGATATTGTAACGGCAGCCAAACCTACAGCACAAGAAGGCGTTTATCATATTACTGGCCAAAAAATATACATTTCTGCGGGCGACCACGATGCCACCGAAAATGTCATTCACCTGCTGCTGGCACGTATAGAAGGTGCTCCTGCCGGAACAAAAGGAATTTCTTTGTTCGTAGTACCCAAATTGCGCCCCAATGCCGATGGCTCACTAACGCCCAATAACGTAACCACAGCGGGTAATTACGGAAAAATTGGTCAAAAAACCTATTCCACCACGCATTTGATGTTTGGAGAACAAGGTGCTTGCGAAGGTTATTTGGTAGGTGAGCCACACAAAGGGCTGGCCTATATGTTCCAAATGATGAACGATGCGCGTATTGGTGTGGGGCTAACAGCCGTTTCCACCGCCACCGCCGCTTATTATGCTTCGCTTAAATATTGTAACGAACGCCCGCAAGGCCGCCGTTTGAACGAAAAAGATATGTCGATCCCGCCTACGCTCATCATTAACCACCCCGATGTGCGCAGGATGCTCTTTTTCCAAAAAGCCGTGAATGAAGCCGCATTATCCTTGATTTTTGAATGCGCAAAATTGCAAGACCTCGTGCATGTGCAAACAGGAGAAGCCAAAGAGGCTGCGCGGTTATTACTCGAAATATTGATCCCTGTTTGCAAAACTTACCCATCCGAATACGGTTGCCAGGCGATTAGTGCTGGTTTACAAACCTTGGGTGGTGCAGGTTTTTGCTACGATTTTCCCTTGCAACAATACTATCGGGACGCACGGATTATGCCCATTTATGAAGGCACAACAGGTATTCAAAGCCTCGATTTGCTAGGGCGCAAAATCACCATGGAAAATGGCCAAGCAGTAGCCGTTTTCTTGGAGACGGTGGGCAAAACCATTCAACTAGCCACGGGACATAATGAATTAGCACCTTATGCAGCGCGTTTGAATACAATGCTAGATCAATTGCAAACAGTTATTAACCAATTGATGGGCGTAGCCAAAACAGGCGATAAAGAGCGTTTTTTAAGCGATGCTACCTTGTTTATGGAGTATTTTTCGCTGATTACCATTGGCTGGCAATGGCTCAAAATGGGCGTTGTTTCCGCTGATGCATTGGCGGCCGCACAAGGCGACGAAGCAGCGTTCCACCGCAGCAAATTACATACCCTGCGCTTTTATTTCCACTACGAATTGCCCAAAACACAGGGTTTGGTCAGCCGTTTGATGGAAACGGAGTACCTCACGTTACCCATGGAGGAAGAATTGTTGATGTAATTACAGTAACGCAGCACCAAAAACGCCTGCACTATCACCCAATTTGGGTTTCATAAAAATCGTATCAAGGCGTGGGTTGAATACGTGTTTGCGTACTTCATCCACACCACGGGTATAAATCAGGTCGATATTGCCCACACCACCGCCTATAACAATCACATCGGGGTCAATGATATTGATCACTACAGCCACCGCTTTACCAAAATAGTGTACCAACCGATCCATTGTTGCCGTGACATGAGGGTCAGTTGCTGCTATATCCAGTGCTACAATATCTTTGAGTGAACGGTGCGTTCCGCTTATTTTTTCGTAGTATTTTTCCAAAGCAGGGCCAGAAATTACGGTTTCTACACAACCATATTTGCCACAATAACAACGTGTTCCGTTTTCTTCTAACAAATTGTGGCCCCATTCTCCACCAATACCTTGTCGGCCTTGAATTACATTGCCACGTACCACTACACCACCGCCAACACCAGTTCCCATAATAATACCAAATACCACCTCGGCATTAGGTACCGCTTCCTTGGCTGCACCCATGTGGGCCTCGGCAACGGCAAAACAATTGGCATCATTAGATAATTTTACGGGTATTCCACCCAATATAGCCGCTAGATCGCGGTCGAATGGCATACCGTTCAAAGCCGTTGTATTGGCGTTTTTCATCGTCCCTGTATTGGGATCCATCGCGCCAGGATGACCCAAACCCAAGGCTGAACAGGTAAGCCCGGATTCCGCCGAGAGCATATCTACCAGTTTTTTGATTTGCCCTAATATATGGTCGTAGCCTTTATCGGCTTCAGTCGGTACCCGTAGGCGCGCAATAGGCTGCAAATTGCTACTGCTTTCTAAAATGACACCTTCTATTTTGGTGCCGCCTAAATCAATTCCCCAGAGTGGTTGCATAATTTTGTATTGTTTTGATATTCACGTTAGTCGATACTTACATCCCGATAATTGTTGGGTTATCGGGCAAGTAATTGTTGAACAAAGGCTACCCATCCAAATCTTTTTTTCTCTTGTTTTACCCCTTCAATCATGGTTTTTGAGCGATTATTATCAAAAAAATCGTTCATCGCCATCGCAATTGCGGTTGGTTCAGGAGGAACAACATAGCCAGACACCCCATCTGTCACGATTTCTGGCAATCCACCCACATTACTGACCAACATTGGTTTTTCAAAATGGTACGCCATTTGCGAAATACCACTTTGCGTAGCCGTCTTGTAAGGTTGCACCACCAAATCTGCTGCTGAAAAATAGTAGGTAACAGCCTCGGTAGGGATAAAATCGGTGAACAAATGAACACGATCTTTCACCTGTAACTGTGCAATCAATACCTCATATCGATCCCAAGATTCGTAGCATTCCCCCGCAATAATCAATTGAATATCGGTGGTTTGTGCCAAAGCGGCTATCAGCAAATCTAATCCTTTGTAAGGACGGATGAAGCCAAAAAAGAGGGCAAACTTACCATTTTCTGGCAAATTTAAAAACTTTTTTGCAACAATTGTGTCTGTTGTCGCGCCATAAGAATCGTAAACAGGGTGCGGTGCAAAACGAACAGGTTTATTAGTAAACTGCCCAATTTCGGCACCAACCGCACGCGACATCACCAAAAAATCATCGCAACCTCCTATGAAATACCTCGAAAACTGTTGGTCACCTATCCTTTTTTCGTGTGGAATAATATTATCCGTTAATGCCGTAACATGTATTTTTTTCTTTGAAAACCAACGCATTACGCGTAAAATGCTACCCAAACACGGCCCCATAAAGGGTAACCAATACCGTACAACTACCAAATCGGGTTGAGCATCGGCCAATGCACGCCCAACGACCCACCAATTGAATGGGTTTATAGAATTGATACGTGTATGAATTATTAAGTTGGAAGGCGGCGGATCATCGCTGTATTGTGTTTTACCGGGGAACAAAAAACCTGGGTATTGTAGGGCAAAACTGTATATCTCCACAGTATGCCCTTCGTCCTGAAGCGCAATGGCCAATCGTTCAGAAAGTGCCGCAATGCCGCCACGAAGCGGATGGGCTGGTGAAATAACGATGATTTTCAACGTGCTTCTTATTGTTTTTGATTAATTTAACGGATTAGAGCGGATTGTTTCAAAATAATCCGTTTAAATCCGGGTAATCCGTTTCATCCGTTTTGCTATCATGTCTTAGTTTTGATCCAACCTATGATTCGCGTAACAGCAATTTTCCATGTGACATGCACCCTGTTGTTCAATGGGAGAACGGATGAAACGGATTTAACGGATTAGAGCGGATTGTTTCAAAATAATCCGTTTAAATCCGGGTAATCCGTTTCATCCGTTTTGCTA
>JAYUKX010000119.1:0-11022 GCA_043764095.1 Chitinophagales bacterium | reverse complement strand
TTAAGGCGGATAGCGGTACTATCTAACGAAAAAATGGGGAAGCATAGGCGGAAAAGACCAAGTTCAAAATGCTAATTAATTGTGTCCAAATACTTAAAAGCCGCTTTCAAATCTTTGTTGACATCTTCTGTGGAAAAATCTTCGGGATAAATATCGCCACCGGCCCATTCCAGTATTTCGAAGTAATCGGGATGCGTAGGGTTTTGTAATACCTCCAATAGGTAATAATAACGTTGGAGGCCACCACAATCTTCCATTGGACAAGCCATACTCCCTACGGTGCAACGCGGATAATCGGTTTGTTCTACAAATGGAAGTATCTTTTCCAATTCAATGGTGTGTGCCCAATTATCCCCAAAATCGTAATCGTATTGGATTTTATTTTTTACAGATAAAAATACGGTATTCAACAAAATTGATTGGGCTGGAAGGTAAATACCTGCTTTGTCCGCCGGTATTGCCCGAGCGGTATAACGTTGGTCTCCTACCGTAAACTGATGCGCATGTGCATCGTCCCAACCCATACTCACCTGAATAATAGTGTGCAAATCGGCCAAATTAAAGCCATCTGGCACCTCTACGCGCCTAAAAATTGGCGGATTACTTTTTTTGAGGGTAATTTTTAATTGGAGTATTGGAGTGGAGACGCTTGGGATCATACTTTTTAAAAGGGTATTTGATTGCTACCGGCAATACAAAGGGTGCAATATACACCTTTTGTTGGTGTGCTAGGGTTGTATAAAAAGCCGCCGTTCTTCCTCAAAACGTATTTCCGGATATGTCGCTTCCAACACCGCAATGGCTTCCAGTTGTTTTTGTTGAAATGTTTGGTGCGCGGCGGTATGTGGATTGAATGGGCGATGTGCTGCTGCAGCCACAATTTTTTCAATTTGCCTACATAATTGTTGTGTGGGTGTCGATAAAAACGTGGCTTCAAAATGTTGCCAAATATATTCAATGGCCGTTTCGGAAGGATGGAGCATATCCGCAGCATAGAAACGGTAGTCGCGCAGATCATCCATGAGGCATTCGTAAGCAGGGAAGTAAAGGGTATTAGGCAATTGCTCGCAAAGATCGGCACAAGCCAGTAGCAAAACCGATTTACTGCGCTGGTGTTCAACGGCGCCGTTGCGCCAGTGCCGTACAGGACTCACGGTCAATACAATTTGCATATTAGGCTGAATGGCGCGCACTTGTTGGATCAAATTGGAAATTGTGGTCACTGTTTCGGCCACACTAAGGCGGCGTTGGCCAAATAATTTTGTGGGCATTTTGTGGCAATTTGCTACAATTTCATCTCGATCAAGGCGATAAAAAACATGGGCAGTACCCAATGTCAATATCAAAACATCTGTGGTTTGGAGGTAGTTACGGGTGCTATCAGCCGTTTTTTGGGCCTGCTCCACTGCCGTATGGAGGTCTGGATATGCCAACTCGGAATGGAGGTTCCAATGCCGCCAAAGTCCCTCATTTTGAAAAAATTGATCTGCCGTAAAATCCTGATCGGGCAGTATGGATTGTGCTAGCGAAACCGGATTGTAAATAACTCCCATTGGATTGGTCATTACCTCAAATTTTCGGGTACGCAGGTATTGCCCAATATGCGTTGTAAAGCAAGAGCCTGCCATCAGGATACGCGTCTTATGGTTGATTTGAAATGAAGCGGGGCTTGGGGCGATTGTTGTTCTAAATATGGACATATAAAAGGAGCAATAAGAGATAAATTTATTTATTTGCCGACAAAATTCTACTTTTACGCGGAATTTCCAACATACAATATTTTGCCTTGTTTATAAGTTGTTGATTTTCAATTTTTTATGTCTTTTTTGTCTCGTTTATTTTCTTCGTCAACACCCAATTCAAAGCAGCCTGTCGTTGTTTTTGGCCGTTATACCGATGCCTATAAATCGGAAGCGCAGCAATCGGCATGGAACCGTTCCCTGCAATTGTTTGAGGAAAAAAGGCCAATAGATGCCTATCGGGAAATGTTGGTTTTCCTACGCGATGAGCAAGAGGACAATGTGAGATGGACAGAAGACGAGCGTGGCTTGCGCTTCGAGTTCCACCAAGGATCGCGCAAAATAACGGGTCATGCTAATCGAGACCAAATTAAAATAGAAAGTCGAATAGCTTGGGTAGATGAACTAAAAGTGAGTTTTATGCGCCGGCTAGTAGAGCAAAATTTCAAGTTGCGTTATGCGCGTTTTGCCCTTTCGCCAGATAATTGCTTAACCATCGTTTTTGATAGTTCTACCCGCGATGGTTCGCCGTACAAACTGGTTCAGGCGTTTATTGAACTTTCCGTCAATGCCGACAAACAGGACGATCTTTTGCTGGAGGAATTCAAAACCCTGCGCCCCGTAGAAGAAGCAATGGAAACAATGCCTTTGCCTGAACATGAAAAAAGAGCCAAAGTAAAATATATACGCCAAGAAATAAATGCCTTACTTCAATGCCTCGAAACCGCACAACCAGACCCTAATCGGTACCCCGGTGGCTATGTGTATTTGATGTTGGGTACCGCGTTTCGGATTGATTATTTAACGCGCCCCGAAGGTTTTGTGATGGATACCTTGGAAAAAGTATTCAAAGCCTATTTTAACAAGGATGAAAAAGCGCCTGCGGTAAAGGTAGAGGCCATGAAAAAACTCTTCCAAAAAATAGTGGAACGCAGCGATGCATCCTTAATGGCCGAACTATACAACACCAAAAGCACTTTTGGCATAAATCCAACGGTAGGACACGATCGGATACAGTCGATGCTCGATTCGGAATTACCCAAAATGGACTGGCATTTGGAACAGAATCATTCAGAAACCCTACAAATGGCCATTGTTAAATACGCCGTGGGTTACGCACTGTATCATTGTACCCCACCACCACCCGATAAGGATTATTTACACCTATTCTATCATATTACGGAGCAGCCCTTTTTTACTGAATTAGGTTTTTCAGCATCCTTCTACAGCCCCGATGGCAAACTCAAAAAAACGGCTATTGAGCAGGCTGTTAAGGCAATTACCGAAGTTTGGATTAGCCGTTACAAACGCTTAAAACCAGACCTAAGCCTACTGGATTATACCACGTTGCCTCTATTTGCACGGTCGTATTTGCGGATGGTAAAAGGGTTGGATTTGGGGTAATTAAATACTGTTGCGGATATGAGTAGCCATCGTATCCAATTCCTCCCGACTCGGTTTTCCAGCCTCTATCTTAATTTTAAAATTATCCCCTTTATATCGTGGAATGACGTGAAAATGCACATGAAATACGTCCTGCCAAGCACTTTTACCATTATTTTGCAAAAGATTAGTGCCTTCGCAACGAATGCCTTCTGCTACCCAAACGGCCTTTTCTACATCCAATACCACCTTAAACAACTGCATGGCTGTTTCGGTAGGTACTTCTTTGAGGGAAGTATAATGTTGCTTTGGAACAATCAGTACATGCCCCGGATTGATCGGGGTAATATCCAAGAAGGCAATTACGTGTTCGTCCTCATGTACTATACTGGATGGCAGTTCACCTTTGATAATTTTACAAAAAATACAAGAATGTGCGCTCATATCTAAGTTTTTAAAGTGCTTTTACGGATTCCTCCATTACTATAAAATCCTCCAATGTTTGATAAACCTCTGGTGCGGTAAGGCCATGCCCAAACCCCTCAGTAAGGAGTAATGTTGAACCAGGCCACGCAGCGTGTAATAACTCACTTTCAGTATAAGCAGTCACCCTATCGGTACGGTCGTGGATAATCAAAGTATCGATATCAGAAAGCAGGTGGGAGCGGTGCGTAATATTGATGTCATCGTAAGCAACTTTAAAGAATGATTCAATGTGTTTTACCGCCTCACTCAATAATTTATCGCTGATACCGATGCTTTTTACAGACTTGGTCAAGGTATAACGCAGTGACGTAAATGGAGCCAACAAAATGACTTTTTTGGGTCGAATGGCTTGTCCCGAAGTGCCTAATGCCCAAGCCACAGAAGTAGCACCCACAGAGTGTCCTATGACCAAATCAACGGGTGTGTATTTTTGGAGCAAGAACCGAATAATACCGGCATATTCTATCATGGTAAAGCGACCACCATCCGAACGGCCATGCGCTGGCGCATCCACAGCGATGACTTGATAGCCTGCATTGAGTAATATGGGCACCATTTTACGCCAGCGGCCAGAATGACTTTCCCAACCATGTACCAGTAGTGCAGTAGGGCCTTTGAATCCCCAATGCCATACACCATATTTGCGTCCGTCTAAGGTTTCATAGGTGAGATCGGCGGTGGCCAAAAAATTGAGTTCTTCTTTTTTAGGGGTTTTTTTGCTTGGGCTGCAAAAGAGCGTGAACGCAATACGCCCCGCCAAACTGGGGGCTACATAGGCCAATGCATTGAGGCCACGTGCAACTAGATGAGCAAAGTTTATCTTTTTCATATACCTATAGATGTATGGTGGTGAATATGTTGTATAGATGGTACCGCACGGAATGCTTTAGTAGCGCGGGTAACAAAATCTTCTAAGTATTGGGGATTGCCCGAAATTTTATAAAAAACCACAGCACCTTCGTACTCCATAATAACGCGGCGTGCTTCCATAACGGCATCGACTTCTTCAAAACGATCTGCGTATAAACGGCTTAGGCTTACCGTCCACTCCTCCATAGCCAGCAGCAGCATTTTATTAAAGATTTCATCGCGGCCAGTCTCTAAGGCAATATTGGCAAAAAAACAACCTTGTCGCTGTAACATGGCCAGCCTGCGCTGTCGGCGGAGCATTTTTTCAAACCGTTGTTCTACGGGGAGTGAAGTATCTTCCGCCACAGCAAGTACATAAGACCTAAAGCGCTGCATGGCAAAGTCCAGTACGCTTTCCATCAATAGTTGTTTAGTGGGGTAGTGGTGGTAAAGTCCTGCTTTTTGTAGCCCGGTAGCCTTTGCTAGGTCTTGCATAGAGGTATTGTGATACCCCTGTCGGTTAAAAACTTCCCAACAGCGCAGCAAAAAATCCACTTTTTCTATTTTTTGTACAGGCATTTTACCAGTTTTATTCAGTTTTTTAAAGGAAAACTTATAAAAATCAGTTTTACCAACCGAACGGTCAGCAAAGGTACGGGTGTTTTTTGAATATGCCAACCGATCGGTCGGTAAATTTTTATTTTTTTTATTTTGGGGGATTTGATTGCTTTACATTTTATCTATTTTACAGTGTACTAGTCTTGAAAAATATTATAATTTAGCCAAGTTTTTCCCACAAAATATTTTGCAGATTAATTTAATCGCTGTCTCTTTGCAACAAGAAAATTAACTTAATATTTCCGTTTAACAATCTAAAATAATAGACAATCTTAGATCGTAGACAAGGTATATTCTTACATTTTTTATTTTTCAATTCTTTCTTTATACAAATTCTTTCACTAACAATTAATATTTAAAACAATGCCGGTATATTAGCCACACAATTGCAATAAATGACCTTATTTTTGCGACTTAATATGCTACTACGCCAATTACAATTCTCGTTCCCTATTCGACTTTTGATTTTACACATTAGAAGCCATTTGGTATTGGTATTCTTGTGGGCGTTTTTGGGGCTATTGGTAACAGGGCAGGCGGGTCGGTTGTTTGGTGTTCATTACCTCATGCTCACGCCAGAATACTGTGGCGAAGTGGGTTTCTGGAGTTCATTCTTGACAGGTGCGGCCTTTGGTGCTTTTTTTATGATTTGGAACCTAACGACTTATCTGCTTTGCGCCGACCGCTTTCCGTTTTTGGCTACGTTGAGTGCGCCATTCATCAAATTTTCTCTAAATAATAGCCTTCTTCCTATTGCTTTTTTGTGTACTTATCTTTGCGCAGCCATTTGGTTCCAAAGTAATGACGAAATGACCAAATGGAGCGAAATTGTGATAAATATAAGCAGTTTTATAGTAGGTGCTATCGCTTTAGTGCTAGGATTGGCTATTTATTTACATTTTACCAACAAGGATATGGCTGCGTTTTTGAGGGCCGGCCAATTTGTGCCGCGTCGGGGGGGGCGGCTGTTAGCACCAGGACAACGCATACCAACCATTGGGGAAATTAAAGCAGGGGCTACACGTTGGCGCGTGGACACTTATTTGACCGAGCGTTGTCATGTGCGTTTGGTGCGTAGTGTGGCGCATTATGATCCGTATTGGTTGAATAAGGTTTTCCGCCAAAACCACACTAATGCCATTATCGTTCAAGGTGTGGCATTCCTGCTTTTGATGCTGCACGGTTGGTTAATGGAAGTGACAGGAGCTAAGTTGCCGACAAGTGTGAGCGTTTTTATGTTATTTAGCATAATAATGGCATTTTTTGGTGCTATTACGTTTTGGTTTCGACAGTGGAGTACATTTGTATTTATCGCTTTGATAACGTTGATTAATTTTATTACGGCGAAAGGGTTTTTTGTTTACCAAAACCATGTGTATGGCTTGGATTACGACTCAACACTAAATCCGAAATTCAGTTATAAATTATTGGAGACCTTTAGTACGGATTCGATACTAGAAGAAGACAAAAAACGAACAGAAACGATACTCAATCATTGGAAAGATAAGCAAAAAATGGGGAAAAACAAACCCAAGTTGGTTGTCGTCTGCGTAAGTGGGGGCGGACACACTGCGGGCTTGTGGGTAGTGCGGGTGCTTCAAGCGATGAATCGTATTACAGAAGGAAAGATGCTGAACCAAACAGCACTGATTACCGGTGCATCTGGAGGAATGCTGGGTGCTGCATATTTACGCGAAGCAATGCTGCTGGAACATACTGACGGTAGTGTGCGTGTGCTGGATCCACATTTATTTTCAGATTTAGGGCGTGATTTACTCAACCCAATCACCTCGTCTTTGGTATCGAATGATTTGATTTATCCTTTCCGAAAGTACCATTACGCTGGGCATGATTATCAAATTGATCGCGGCTACTATTTTGAAAAACAATTGAATGAAAATGTACGTGGCCGATTTAACCGAAAGGTGTCCGATTATCGCTCCGCCGAGGAGTCGGCCATTATTCCGATGCTGGTTTTATCGCCTTATATTATTAATGATAGTCGCCGATTGTTGATTAGTCCGTTGGGCATGAGTTATTTGACGCGTCCTGTAGAGCATCGAAATGATTCATT
This sequence comes from Chitinophagales bacterium, assembly GCA_043764095.1. Taxonomy (GTDB): domain Bacteria; phylum Bacteroidota; class Bacteroidia; order Chitinophagales; family Saprospiraceae; genus M3007. The sequence continues at coordinate 3,873 of JAYUKX010000119.1, read as the reverse complement.
GGGGACTGAAATTGATGGAGTGGAATGGCGGCGTTTATTTGAGCACCAGCAAGGAGATAGTCTTTTATTGCGCTCTGCGTTGCGAATGAACTGTACATTTCCGTATATATTGCCTAATACGTGGTTGCCGACACAACCGGCATTAGAAATTATGGACGCAGGGGTGCGCGATAATTTTGGTATTGGGCTTGGAACGCGGTTTGTGCATGTGTTTAAAGATTGGATCAAGGAAAATACAAGCGGTGTAGTGGTGGTACAGATCCGTTGTTGGGATAAAATAGACTATATTGAACCTGCTTCTGAAAAAGGTTTTGTTGGTGATTTGCTTACACCTGTGGTAGCGGCTGGCAAAATTGCCGTTTTGCAAGATTACGAACAGGATGATGCGCTTTCTTTTTTGGCCGATATTCTTGGTCCAAACCAATTGGAGGTGGTGCGGTTTATCTACAAACCTGTGCAGCGCAAACGGCAAGCGTCATTGAACTTTCACCTGAGCAAACGCGAGCAGGTAGATATTTTTGAAGCGTTTGATTTGCCAGATAATGCGGCTGCTACAAAGCGTTTGAGTGCCATCTTAAATGAACCCCAATAATGGAGCAACCATTTTTACTCGATTACCGCCATACATTTTAATTCGATCGCAATAGGTGTCGGCAGACTATTGATGCCTACAGTAGTGCGGCAGGGCTGGTGTTCGGTGAAATAAGTAGCGTATATTTGATTAAAAGTATGAAAATCGCGCTGCATATCGGTTAAAAACACCGTAATATCGACCAAGTTTTCCCATTTTGCGCCAGAGGATTCGAGCACGCTCCGTACATTTTGCATAACAGAATGGACTTGGGCTGCAAAATCAAATTGGGTATAATTACCCGACGGGCTTCTTTCCAAACCGGGTACACCGTTGGTTTGTGGGTCTCGAGGACCAATACCAGAAAGAAAAAGAAGGTTGCCTACACGGCGTGCATGAGGGTATGCACCTACAGGTTTGGGTGCGTTGGGTGCGTCTATTTTTTGCATGTGGATGTAAATAGTGAATAACTTTACAACAAAGGTAGTAAAATACATTTGTACCGCTACATAGGTTCTTACCGACCACGAGCATAAACTATATTATAAAATTACAGGGTTTTCATATAAAAGGTGCAGCGCACCGCAATATTTGTAGAAATGATAAATTTCCCGCGTTTTGAATGTGCAGCGCACCGCAATATTAAATTTAATGCCACGGTGCGCTTGCCCTTTTTTCTACAAATATTACGGTGCGCTGCACCTTCAAACCTGATTTTACTACAAATATTACGGTGCGCTGCACCTTCAAACCTGATTTTACTACAAATATTACGGTGCGCTGCACCTTTAAACCTGATTTTACTACAAATATTACGGTGCGCTGCACCTTTAAACCTGATTTTACCTATTTTTGCTACAAATATTACGGTGCGCTGCACCTGAAATTTTTATAAGAAACCCTGTATAAAATTACGAATTTTTTGATGAATTACTACATGTTTAAATTACTATTTACGTCTCTTTTGCTCACCAGTGCTACCGCTATGTGGTCACAACCACTCAGTAGTGTTGCTACTAAATGGGCGGATTCTTTTGTCGCCTGGGATCTGTATGGCTTGGAAAAAGACACGTCAAATGCTGATGAACCAGTATATGAAGAAGTCCAGTTGGGTACATTGCAACAGCGCTGGATCGATGTTCGGGAAGACTGGACAGAATGGGATTTTACCCTCAATGGTCAAGACGGTACGATTAAAATAAAATGGAAAAATGACCCTTCACAGTGGGAATTACGCACCTTTGATGGTGATATTGTTACGATGAAAACAATTTGGAGCGGCGACTATACACAATGGCGGATCACGAATAATTCCTTGTCTTTCGATCTCAAAAGTCGTTATACCAATGATTTTGGCGAATGGTCTTTGGCCAACAACAAACATGGCGACTTCAAGGTTTCTGTAGCCAGTTTTAACGATCCACGCGATTGGAATATCACCGATGAAATGGACGATGAAGTAGTACCCGCCCTAAAATTAGCGATGCTCTTTATCGTCATTTATCACGCTTCTCCTAAGCAATGAAGTTATTGTTTCTTCATTCCTAAGCAGTAAGTATGCCTTTTATCACCATACTCATCCCCGGCTCCGATGCTTGAGCAGTAGCAATGACCTCCGCAACGGTCGTCTCGCGTATGCGCGAAGGCGGGAATGCTACATTGGTTACCATAGAAATCATGAGTACTTTGAGGCTGCTGTGGCGTGCCACTAGTACTTCTGGAACCGATGACATACCAGTACAATCGCTTCCAAGATGGCGCAGCATGGCATATTCGGCGGGTGTTTCAAGATTAGGGCCTGAAAGTGCAGAATAAACACCTTCAGTGGCGCGAATACCATTTTTATGAGCAATTTCTAGCGCTTTTTGCCGCAATCCTAGATCATAGGTATTGGATAAATCGGGGAAACGCGGCCCTAGTCGTTCGTCATTATGCCCACGTAAAGGATTTTCGGGTAGCAAATTGATATGGTCGCGCACAATCACCAAATCGCCGTTTTGCAAATGCGGATTTACCCCACCGGAAGCATTCGTAATAATAATTTGTTCAATACCCAAAGCCGTGAGTACGCGTATGGGGAAAGTGACTTGTTGCATCGACCAGCCTTCGTACCAATGAAACCTTCCAGCCATTACTACAACTGGTTTTCCTTCCAAATCACCAAAAATTAGTTGCCCTTTGTGGCTTTCTACTGTACTCGATGCGAAATGCGGAATTTCATTGTACGGTATAGCACAGGAAACCACTACATCTTCCACCAATCGGCCTAATCCTGTCCCCAGTACAATTCCTGTAGCGGGCTTATGATCTGTTTTTTGCCGAATAAAGGCCAATGCCTCTTGTATTTGGTCGTACAAATTAGCGTACATTATAGAATTTCATTTTGTAATCAGTGGAGACTTTACCGGCTTTAATTGCGTCTAATTTGCGCTGGACAAGTCTTTTTTTCAATGGTTTTAGTCTTTCTGTAAATAAAATACCTTCCAAATGGTCGTATTCATGTTGAATAACACGTGCGTTGATACCCGCGAAAGTCTCTTCATGTGTTTCAAAATTTTCGTCTTGCCAACGCACACGAATCGTAGAAGGACGCTCTACATCTCCTCTAATATCTGGGATGCTTAAACAGCCTTCTTCATACGTAAATGGATCGCCATTTTCGTCCAACATTTGCGCATTAATAAATACACGCTTAAATGGCTCATCATGTTCACGAACCATTTTTCGTTCAACTTGCTCTGTATCTGCTAAAAAAATACGGATGCTTAGGCCAATTTGGGGTGCAGCAAGCCCCACTCCGTCTGCATGGTACATGGTCTCCCACATATTGATCAGCAGTGTGGCCAATTCAGGATAATCAGGGGTAATTGGGGCAGCGACTTTCTTTAGTACGGGTTGCCCAAGAGCGAATATCGGTAATAACATTGTAATTTTGCTAAATGTACCGGAGCATAGTAATTTGAAATTGGTTGCAAATTCATTCGGAACAAACAAACCAACCATCGATACTCCGTAAAATGGACGCAAAATTACATCAAAAAATTTATTTGGTGCTACAAATATTACGGTGCGCTGCACCTTACCTTGATATTGCTTATTTTTGCTTAGAAAGGGTACACATTTATTTTTGGCGAAAGATTTTGAAATTTGGATTGAAGTACAATAGCCCAAGTGTGGCAAGACCGGCCTTAGAAAAATGCCGTTTTTGCTCGAGTGGAGGCGGATGAAGCCAAAAAGTGTTTGAGCCAAACAAAAACTGAAGGGACGCAGTCCCCGCTCGACTGTGCGGCGAGTTTTTTTTG
>JAYUKX010000118.1:0-40646 GCA_043764095.1 Chitinophagales bacterium | reverse complement strand
TTCGTACATCTTGCAAAGTTATGTTTTTTCCATAAGTTTACCCCCGCTTTTTGAGGGGATACCTTTTTTTGGCGAAAAAAAGTAGGAAGTAAGCATTGGTGAACTAATTTTCAACTTTTTGACATTTGCAAGTGGGTAAGACTTTTTTTCTAAAGAAAATGTATACCCTATCTAATCGCATTTATTAAAAAAAATCGCTGCAAATATATGCACAGGGTATTGAATTCACGTATACAGGTACAATAAATTAAATGCATCGTTCTTTTACACAACAAAAGCCACCCCGAAAACTCGAGATGGCTCTTGTGATATTACTCCTTCTAACGATGTTGTATTATCTACACATATTTATTGCTCCTGCAAAGGCACAGGGAATACCTCGTGCACAATATCGCCTGTACGGTCTTTGGGTATTTGGTTTAAACGACCCAAACGACGCATATCCAGCCAATAGTGTCCTTCGCCAAAGAGCGAATAACGGCGTTGCTTTAGTACTTCATCCAGCAACGCTGCATCTGTAGTAGCACCACTATAATCTGCTAAGCCAGCACCATTGCGTACTTTATTGATTGCCGCAGTAGCCGCAGCATTATCGGAACCGATATTGGCTTCTGCATACATCAGCAATAGTTCTTCATTACGAATAATCGCTACTGTGGTCTCAGGATCGTCGAAAATAGCGACTTGTTGCGTGCCACTCAAGCCATCCAACGATACCGGAATGGTTACTGCTGCCGGGTCAAAATCGCGGATTTTTGTACTCACGCGCTGATCGCCAGCCTCTGCATCACCCGGCCATGACGGATGTACGGTATAAACCTCTTTGTCCGGTACTACAAAAAGCGGATTGCGCTCGTCATTGCCACCCAAACCAAAAATATGGTAAACACCATTGTCCAAACCACCCGCCAAATCCAAAAAAGAAGCCGCCAATGCCGCTTTCATTTTTGTTTTGTCGCCTTGGTACATCGCTACGCGTGCGGCTAAGGCGCGGTTGAACTTACTCAATCCCGCAGGTGTATCAAAACCCGCGAAACCACTCGATAATTTGATAGACAAATCCGGACCTGCTGCGTTTAAAGCGGTGTTGGCTTCGTCCAAAAGTTGCGCTACACCCGCCAAACCCGTATTGTAATCCACTAACGGTCCCAGTTTATTAGGATCAATTACATCCAAACGGCATGATTTATGACGGTTTAAGATCAACAAAAGATGGTATGCTTCCAGTGTTTTTGCAAAACCAATGATACCACCTTTTTGCGCATCTGTAAGACCCGCCCGCGATTTTTGCGTTGCATTGGTCAAAATAATCGCATTTCGGATTGTCCTATACTGTGTGGCCCAAGAGCGGGTGGTTAAGAAACCATTGTTGTCCAATGGTGAGCCTTGCGCACCTACCAATTCACCTGTAAATCGAGGATCGGTACCACGCAAATCGTAGTATTCACGTCCTACAATAGCTACCGTCCAGTAGTAGTATTCCATATCAAAACGGAGCAAACTCTCCAAACCGCTGGCGAGCAACTGAAGGTCGTCCAACGAAGCCCCTTCTTCCAAACTGCTAATAGTAGGTGCGTTAGGGTTGGAAATTGGGTCAATATTGCAAGCGGGAGCAAAGAGCATCATCGCAGATGCTAAACCGCCTATGAGCAAAGATTTTTTTATATTTTGCATGATTTATTAATTCTTTTTATTGATGCGTACATGAAGTTAGGCGCAAATAAGGCCATTAGAATGTAGCATTAAAGTGAATATTGAAGGCTTTAGCAGCAGGGAATGGCGTTACTTCTACGGTATTGGCCAATACATTATTACCAAAATTGGACACTTCGGGATCGTAACTGTTGTAACTAAAGATATTGATCAAATTACGACCCGATACCCCAACGCGCAATTTTGCTTTGCCTTTGGTTAAAGACATTGGCACGGTGTAAAACGCACCAATTTCGCGCAAACGTAAGTAACCTGCATCTTCAATCCAAGGGCCAGCATTACCCGCAAACCAAGTATTGGTACGGTAATCGCCATTAACTTCCTTGCCCGTAGGATCAAGGGTTTTGTCATCGTAATCCCAAGTAAGTCCGCCCAAATCATACAATAAAGTAGATAAATTGATGCCATCACCACCTCTTTTGTAGTGTATGAGGAAATTAAAATCAAAATTACCAAAAGCCATGCTATTGATAAATGAGGTATTAAAATCAGGCTCGGCATTGCCGTACACTTTAAGTGGGCCTTCTTTGGTCGTCCCTACAATTTGAGTGGCCGACTTGCCCTCTTCAATCCGGTATTGACCCAAAGACGCGGCAAAACCACCTACGTTAAAGGCGGGTACATCGAGGCGGGTAACTTCACTTTTGTTTTTCCAAAAATTAATGACGCTATTCCAAACAAATTTATCGGTTTTTATGGGCGTAATATCTAGTGACAATTCAATGCCTTTATTAACCAATGCGCCTGCATTTTTTACCTGTTGTGTAAAGCCTGTGGAGGTGGCTACTTGAGCGCGGATCAAGAGGTCATCAATTTTCTTGTTGTAAAGCGTTACTGAAAGGTTGACCCGATTTTTTAGGAAACCAAAATCAGCACCATATTCCAATTCCGACTGGCGCTCCGGTTGAATATCGGGGTTGCCCAATAAGGCATTGGAATATAAACCAGATTGTGAACCAATACCCGTAGCATCAAATAAAGAAAAACGGTCATTAAATCCCGGAAAACGACCAGATTGGCCGTATGCTACGCGCAATTTTGCATTAGGCATTACTTCTGTAAAATTCCAAAAACCAAATTTGTGCAGGTTGACGGCTAAGTTGGCTTTGGGATAATAATAAACCTTGTTTGCATCAAAGTTATTGGATGATTTGTCGGCACGGAAACCGATAGTGCCTATAAATTGGTCGTTAAAAGTGATCTCTTCCTGAAATGCTAAACCTTTATCGCGCTGGACAATCTCTACTTGTGCAACGCTGATATTTTTTGCTTGGCTCAAACTGGTCTGTGAACCATTCAACTGTGTACCACTGGTTTGTACTTGATTTTGGTTAAAATCCAATTGTTGTGCACCCAAAGAGGTACGGAAAGAGGTTTTTGAATTGACAAAATAAGAATGCACCAAAAACACCTCTAAATTGGTGTTTTTATTGTTGGTAGATGTATTGACCAAGGCGCCTTGATAGCTACCATCCGCGCGGAAATAAGAGATTTGGCGGGGGAAAATAACCGTATTGCGTTGTGCATAATTGTCCAAACCACCACGGAAAATCGCTTTCAGATTGGACTTTTCGGATGAGAACACTGTCCACGTAGCAGTAGCACCTCCGATATAGCGATTGACAGCCTCGCGATTTGTGGTAATATTAACGGTTTCTAAAGCATTGGAGCCCACAGAATTGAGGGCTGGGTAAATACCGTCCGCATTGGGCTGCAATTGTTCCCATGGTTTAGTAAATGCGAGGGCATAACCCACCGTAGTATTGGTGTTACTATTGTTGAAAAACCCGCGATCGGCAGAATTATTTGTAAAGAAATTTTGTACCGCAAATTCCAGCTTACTATTCAAGCGGTGTGTTGCATTGATACGTCCCGAGAAGCGTTTATAACCTGTATTTAGAACAATACCTGTTTCGTCCCTGTATGTGCTACCAATAAAGAAGGTAGTGCGCTCGTCGCCGCCAGAAACACCCAAACGAGTGGTAGATACAGCACCTGTATTACCATAGATGAGTTTTTCATAATCAGTGGTGCCATTTTTTTCAAAACGAGCACGTTCGGCAGCACCAAATACTTTTTCTACTTTGGCAGCATCCCAGTCGCGGTCACCGAGTAAGCGAGTTGCTTTATTGAAACCCGTAGTTTGGGAAATACTTACCCGGGTTTTGCCGGCTTTACCTTTTTTGGTAGTGATGATGACAACACCTCCTGCTGCACGCGAGCCATAAATAGCCGCAGTAGAAGCACCTTTTAGTATTTCTATTGATTCGATATCCTCGGGATCAATATCCGCAGCGCGGTTGGAGGAGTCATCTTGGTTGGAGGCGTTACCGCCAGCAGCCGCCGCAGAAACAAGGTTAGTACCCGATGAAATCGTGGAATTATCCAAATATACACCATCGATAATGTACAAAGGCTGTTGATCCAAAAACAACGAAGTAACGCCGCGCATACGGATAGACATACCACCACCGGGAGCACCAGAATTGGAACGAATTTCGGCACCTGTAAACTTACCATACATTGCGCCTTCCATCGTTTGTTGGGAAGTAACGCCAGTCAGTTGCGCAGCGGAGATAGATGCTACAGCATTGGCAGAATTGGAGCGTTTAACGGAAGTAGCCAAGCCGCTGACAATGATTTCGTCAAGCGAAGATAACGATTCGCCTAAGGTAATATCAGCTTTGGGAGCAGTGCTACTTACTTCCGCTGTACCAGTTTCAAAACCAGTATAAGTAACGGTTAGTGTGGCTGTATTGCGAGGACAGCGCAGTGAATAACTGCCATTGATATCGGTAACAGTACCAATAGTAGTGCCTTTAATGGCAACAGTAGCGCCAATGAGTGCTTCGCCACGGTCGTCTTTGACAACACCAGAGGCGGTAAACTGGGCTTGGATAACGCCCAATCCGAGTAATAATAGCACCATGGTGAGTACTAGTTTTTGCATACAATACTTCATAAATAACATAGATTAAGTGAATAGAAAATGTAGAAATTAAGGAACGTGCAAACAACACGCCTTTTTTGTCGATACAAATAAACAAAAAGGAATTGGGAACGTGTATATGTTTAATACAGTTATAGAAGAAATATTTAAAAAACAAAATTTACATTAACTGCAAATAATAAGTATTGCAGTTTTAAGAATATAATTTGGTTTAAAATAAAAAAATGTCATAGACAAATAAAAGCGACGCAATAATATACTTAATTGTTTTAAAGGACTGGTATCTTCATTTGAATAAAATAATGTTGCGTGTTAGTATAAAAAAAAGTAGCACTTGTTTGGGCGTTTCAGAGTAGAAAGCCAAACAAGTGCTGCTATTTTTTTTAATAAATCCGTAGATGATCGTCCTTTGGGCGGATCAATTACTCTTTTATTACACTCACTACTTTAGTCCGACCTTTATCGGTTTGTAACCAGGCGAAATAAATACCGCTATGTAGGTTTTCACCTAGTATTACACTTGTTTGGCCCGCCGCCAAGGATTTGGTTTGTACAATTTGTCCGAGTGCATTGGTCACTATAGCCATACCGTTGTCTGTATCCATCGTGTAGTTGAGTACAAAAGTGTTGCTAAAAGGATTAGGTTGGGCTAAAAGTGATGCTTCAACAAAAACATCTTGTGTGCCGCTAGTACCATTAATGATTTCAAAAGCGTCAAAAGCACCTTCTGTTACAACAAAATCAGTAGTAGGTGCTTCATTTACGACCACTCTTAGGCGCATATTATTGGTCAATGGCAAATTAGGTGGTACCGCCACCGTAATTGTTTTCCACCCAGCATCAAAAGAAGAATTACGGGTATGAATCAGTTTTTCGTTACTACCATTGCTGATAAATACTTGATACTGATTTGTTGTGAATGTCTGGTTGGAGGTAATACTAATAAACGCGTCAGAGAAACGTACTTTGGGTTGCACATAACCCGTCAAATCCATTACCGGAGAAGTAAGTACTGCATTACCCGAAAGGACATCATCATCCACAAATCCAATACCTTGGTTACCTGTTACATAACAATCTTGACCAAGATCGGTGGGGACATCAAACTCTTGGGAAAGGAAAAATCCTTGTATTTCGAGACCTACGGGTTCGCCAAGTTCAAAGATGCCTTGGGTAGAAGTACCGCTCACCGTCCAGCCTTGATCCACCACAAAATCGTCTTTGTAGCCTTTGGGAAGGACAAGCGTTACTGTGGTATTGCTATTGATGGCTTGGTTGGCGAGTTCTACGTTTTTGAAGCCCCATTTACCTGCATAAATCGAGTAGGTAGAGGACAAAATACCGGGTATCGTGAAGTTGCCATTTGCATCTGATACGGTTTTATAATCGGCTTCCGCTTCCTGAATGCGTACTTTTGCATCGGGAATAGCATTGCCGGATTCATCTTTCACGGTGCCTGTTACGGTGAAACTTGGTGCTGGCTGTAGTTCAAAATCTTGGATCAATACTTCACCTGCTACCAATTGAACGGTGATGGTTTGTGCAATAAATCCAAGTTTAGAGCAGGTGACGATCACTTGACCAGAGCCAGAATAACCAGATTTATATAAACCTTGGTTATTGCTTAGGGTTTTATCGACTGGATTTGTGGTAGTCAATTCTACTTTAGCACCGAGTATGGGCAAACCAGTTATGGCATTTTTTACTTTTCCTTCTAAGTAGCTGGCGCGTACATAAGTAGGCGAAAGGACAAATATCTTGCCCGGGTTTATATTAGATACGATCAAATTACCCGAAGGGAAATAAGGATACACGCCCCACGCCCCATCAAAGCCAGCCCCACTTTCTGCATAAGTATCATACCAGCCTGTTTGCACGATATTTTCGGGACGGGTACAGTCCACAATATTCACGCCATCGCGGTACCAAGCGGTAATAGCATAATCGCCTTTTACATAGGTATTGTGTACAGCAGATCCGCTACCAGGGGTGCATTGCAAGCGATCCAATTCTTTTATATCACCCAGGTCGCTGATATCGTACATGGTGAGGTACGAGTTGGGTGTTTCGTCGGTGGTAAGGATATGCTTGCGGTCTTTGGTTATCCAGGTATTATGAGTGAAGGTAGTGGGTGTTGGTTGTGTGGCCAATACGACAGGATTGGTTTTATTGGTCATGTCGATCACTGAAAAATATCCGTCATTGATATGGCTGCCATATAGCGTATCGTTATCAGCGTAACCGTCATGGATATAATTCATGTCATATCTACCTGCATATTTTGGATTATATGGATCAGAGAGGCTACAAACAATGGCACCGCCTTGACCAATATTGGAGCCATACAAATATATAAATCCTTTTGTGGTATCTATTTGTAACGAGTGTATGGTTTGCAATTGATTATTAATAACGCCATCGCCAAAATACCGGTAACTGGGTAATGTGGTACTTGCTGGTAGTGGCGAAAGATCGATAATTTGAAGACCGCCACCAGCGCCTTCGGTGGTAACATAAGCGATGTTTTTATAGACGCGGATTTCTTTCCAAAGGCTATTAACAAAAGGAATGGACGCGACTAAGGTAGGAGTAGTAGGATTGGTTACATCTACAATATGGGTTTTGAGCGATCCCCCAACGAGGGCGTATTCTTTTCCTGATTTAGCGAATCCGTAAATATTGGCTACGGTTTCGCCAGGGAATGACATTTCGGCCTTGAAGTCAATATTGAAATTTTGGGCGTTCAATGAGGTAAAAAAAAGGGCAAAGAGTGTAATAAATAGTTGTTTCATGCTTATAAAATGTTTATTTGTTTGACACAAAGAAAAAAAGTGAGTAGTTTTTTAGTCTTTCGAACAAGTATTATTGTGTATTAGACATTATACAGAATTAGGGTCGTAATGCTGTATAATGTCTATTACAGGGCAAAGATGAGTCTATCCAAAACCAACTGCGGATTTATTCGGATGAAGTATCGAATATCGTAGATGAGTTTTAGGATTCAAGGGCTGAATTGTACGGAAGAGGTGGAATTATGCTATGTGCTGGTCTGCGCATCGGTGGTGCGCATAAATAATCTATGCAGCCACATAAAATAAATGCCATTGGGTAAACATCTCCACCTAAAAAACATTTTATCCCCCTATTTATTAACACCTTTTCAAGTATTGATTCTACCTTTGTTTTCGTGTTTTGAATCCCAAAACCACCCGATACACCAACAAAAAGAGCAATTTTTTAATTGTAAGTACTTGGACATAATTAATTATCATTTTGAACTTGGTCTTTTCCGCCTACTCTTCCCCATTTTTTCGTTAGATAGTACCGCTATCTGCCTTAAAAATGGCTCGTCTAGCCGAAAAATACCTGCGTTCAATTCTGCAATTAATTATGTCCAAGTACTTATAAATTTTAATGCTTCAAATTAAAAGCAATAGGGAATAGTCTATTTGTTCCTGAACACAATACTCGATGGTATTCAATAGCGTAACTTTCTTAATATTCAGCATCATTTTCTTCATTTTGTACTTCAATACAAAGGGAAGAGTACGTACATGGGTATGCCTATTGGCGAGTTATTTGTTTTATGGTTGGTGGGATTGGCGTTTTTTGTCGCTCATTGTGTTTTCTACGGTTATGGACTGGTGGTTTGGGTTGTGGATCGCTCGGATGGATGAACCCACAGAAGTGCAGCACGAATACAAAAATGGTAGTAGGATATTGCGCTTTTTTGGCCAAATTACTGAAAAAGCCATGCAATTGGGTTGGAAACGCAAAACCATACTTGTGTTTAGTATGGTCATGAACCTTGGCTTTTTGGGATTTTTCAAATATACCAACTTTTTTATAGAGTCTTTTGCGGCAATGGTGCGTAGCCTAGGCATGCAGCCGTCCAATATTACGTTGCATATTATTCTTCCCGTGGGTATTTCGTTTTATACATTTCAGAGTATGTCTTATACCATAGATGTGTATAAAAAAGAGATCAAATGGGAGCCATCGTTGCTCAAGTTTGCTACTTTTATTGCACTTTTCCCTCAATTGGTGGCAGGGCCGATTGTGCGAGCCTCCGATTTTTTGTACCAAATGGCCGAAGACAAACGCTTGGATATGCAGCGGATATATTCTGGGTTAGGACGTGTTTTGTGGGGTTTTTTCAAAAAAGTATGCATTGCCGATTCATTAGCACCATTTGTAGATCAGGTATTTTTAGAGCCTAATTTATTTTCGGCCGCACATTTGACTTTAGCGGTGGTATTTTATTCGTTCCAGATTTATTGTGATTTTTCGGGGTATTCTGATATTGCGATTGGGTTGGCACGTATGATGGGTTATGATTTTCCTGAAAATTTTCGGACACCTTATTTTTCCAAGAGTTTTTCTGAGTTTTGGACGCGTTGGCACATTTCGTTATCGTCGTGGTTACGGGATTATTTGTATATTCCGTTGGGTGGTAACAGAGGTGGTAAATGGGGGACATACAAAAACAATATGATTACCATGGTGCTGGGCGGTTTGTGGCATGGCGCCAATTGGGCTTTTGTTTTTTGGGGTTTTTTGCATGGCCTCTATTTGATTGCTCAGCGTATGGTAGCGCCCCTATGGAAACGCATTGCCAAGGCATTGTTTTTACCAGATTGGGTGAGGATTGGGGTAGGTATCGCTACTGTTTATATCTTGACTTTGATCGCTTGGGTGTATTTCCGATCTGGTAGTATTGGCCTAATGGGCGGTGATAGTTTTGGTACTGCTAATGCTATTTTGGGTAATATAGCAAAGGGGGCTGATTTCTCGTTTGGGTCGATTATCAATAAGTTTCAGGCCATCAAAGGCGTTTTATTGATTGGCATATTGCTTACAATTGAACTGAGCAACCCAGTGGTACACTGGAATATTGTTCATTTAGATCGCCCGCTTTGGCGTATTGCTCTTTTCTCAACATTGCTATGGTTAATCGCATTTTTTGGCACATTTGGGGCAAATGCGTTTATCTATTTCCAATTTTAAAGAAATTATTTGTGTGAATTACATTTGATTGCGCTATCTTTGCAACCATAATTAATATTCTACCGTTGTATTATGACAGATTCCAACCCACTAAACCTAATCTTTAATCAACGCATTCCCCCGCTGAAATAGTGACTTGCCCCGTACACCTGTTCGGGAAAATAAAATTTGAATGCCCAGTTTGAAATACAATACTTGTCAATGCTGTAAAGCGGCTCTTTTTTCACTTTTATTACTATTCCAGGGCTGTAAAAAGGATGAACCTCAGCGTAAATTTACGTCACTTGCCCCCGAGCAAACAGGTATTTCTTTTGCTAATAATATCCCTAATGAAACCCCCGATGGGATGAATATCATCCAATACCTCTATTATTATAATGGCGGCGGTGTGGCAACTGGTGATTTGAACAATGACGGATTAACAGATTTATTTTTTACTTCTAATGTAGCATCCAATAAACTCTACCTCAATAAAGGGTTGATGCACTTCGAGGATATTTCCGAAAAAGCAGGTATCGAAGGCACAAAAGGTACTTGGAACACGGGCGTTGCTCTGGTGGACATCAATGCCGATGGCTGGCTCGATATCTATGTATCTAGGGTGGGTAATTACAAAAAATGGCATGGGCGTAACCAACTCTTTATCAATAACCAAAATGGTACATTCACCGATAAAGCCGCTGAATTTGGACTCGATGTCGCCGCTTTTTCTACCCAAGCCAATTTTATTGATATAGACAACGATGGCGACCTGGATTGCTTCTTGCTTTGTCACAGCGTACATTCGGCGGCCAGTTACCAAGATACTTCCCAAACCCGTAAAAAAGACCCGCTCGCCGCAGATCGCCTCTTGCTTTGCGAACAAATTGGAAATACAACACATTACCGCGATGTATCTGATGCTTATGGTATTATAGGCGGCACCGCAGGTTATGGATTGGGTATAGTGGCAGGCGATATCAATGGAGACAACTACACCGATATTTATGTTTCCAATGATTTTCATGAAAATGATTACCTCTATATCAACCAAAAAGGGAAGGGATTCAAGGAGTCTATCGCCGCATTTACAGGGCATGTTTCCAATTTTTCGATGGGCTGCGATATGGCCGATTATAATAATGACGCGCTCCCCGATCTCATTACCCTCGATATGAAACCAGAGGATGAGTTTACGCTCAAAGCCAGCCAACCCGCCGATCTTTTTGAAATTAATCAGTTAAAACACGCCAAAGGCTATCATTGGCAATACCCACGCAATGCCCTGCTACTCAACCAAACCAGTAGTCCAGATCAAATAGCGGCTTCCGAAATTGCCTATTTTGCAGGTATCGCTGCCACCGACTGGAGTTGGAGCGCTTTATTTACCGATCTGGACCTCGATGGTTGGAAAGACCTGTATATAACCAATGGTATCGTCCGAAGACCCAACGATATGGATTTTATCCGTTACACCTCTTCCGATGATGTGCAGCGCAATACGACCGACCAACAATTATTGGAGAAAATGCCCGACGGTTCGGCTGCAAATTATTGCTTTAAAAATACAGGTTTTCTCGATTTCAAAAATGTGTCCAATACATGGGGACTCGATCTAAAAGGTTGTTCCAATGGTGCAGCGTATGCGGATCTCGACAACGATGGCGATATCGACTTGGTGACCAATAATATTAACTTGCCCGCTTCTTTATGGCAAAATAACACCCTTGATACTGCATTCAAAAAAACAGACCCTAACTACCTCAAAATTCAACTCAAAGGCAAAGGTGCAAATACTTTTGCCATCGGTGCTAAAGTGTGGATACATACCAAAGACACTATACAATATTTTGAAAACCAACCAATTAGAGGTTTTCAGTCTTGTGTAGAACCTGGTATGATTTATGCAGGATTGGGTACCACTACAACCATCGACAGCGTTAAAGTTTGTTGGCCAGATGGCACTTCTACTACTCAGTTGAAGGTGTCTGCCAATCAAAAACTGGTGCTCCAACAGGAACGCAACACACCTTTTATTCCAAATACTTTTGAGGTGGCCGCACTCAATGTAGCGCAAGTGCTCCATTCCAATTTTCCTGAACCGTTCAATGATATCCAACATTTTCCAGAAAAACTCCAACCATGGTCACTCACCGACCTTAGTCCAAAACCAGCCGTAAGCAATACCCATTTTTTTGTACCCGGACACGGCGGCGGTGATATGTATCGGTGGAGCAGTGCTGGCAATGCAGAATTAGTCCAAAAAATTACTTTTGCAGGAAAAGGTATTTGTGCAGCACTATTTGATGTAAATGGCGATAAACTAGACGATTTGTACGTCGGAACAGCACCTGATGAGACGAATCCCGACGGCACAGATTGGTTGTTTTTGAACCGTAATGGCCGCTTTGAACCCGCTCCACCTCAAATGCTACCGCTTAGTCCGGTCAATACCTCTTGTGTAACCACCAGTGATTTTGATGGCGATGGCGATATCGATATTTTTGCAGGTGGCCGAAGCGTACCCAGTGCTTACGGAGTAGCGCCGCGTTCCTATTTGTTGGAAAATGACGGAAAAGGCGTTTTTAAAGATGTAACCGAGGCAAAAGCACCTAAATTAGCCAATATAGGCATGGTTACTGATGCCTATTGGGCAGATATGGATCAAATTGGTAAACCCGATTTGGTCATCTGCGGCGAATGGATGCCTATTTATATCTTTGCAGATAGTAAAGATGGACTATCAGGTACGACTATTCCCGAAAGTAGCGGACTTTGGAACACCATTGCATTAGCCGATTTTGACCAAGATGGCGATACAGATATTATGGGGGGAAATTTTGGAACTAATGCTATTTTAAGTGCTTCGGTCAAGCATCCGCTCGAACTTTGGGTAAAAGATTTTGACAATAACGGCCAAATAGATCCCGTAATGGCCTATTACCGCAATGGGAAGAAATACCCGTTTGCGGATAAAGACTTGCTCATTAGTCAAATGCCTTTCCTGAAAAAACGCTATATTTCGTACCGTAATTTTGCGTCAAATACTTTTGATCAAGTGTTCCCTGCCGATCTCCAAAAAGATGCTCAAGTGCTACAGGCTGCTACGTTACGCTCTACCATTTTCAAGCAAAAACCTAAAGGTCTTTGGACAATGTCGCCATTAGTAGATCCTTTACAGTGGGCACCTATTTTTGCTATTGCAGCGGATCAACTGGACGAAAATCCCGGCCTCGATGTGTGGATCGGTGGAAATACACACCAAATTAGCCCGGCCATTGGCAGAATGGATGCGCTTCCTGTCACACAAGCCGTCTTTATTGATAGTGGCCAATTTATACCTATATTAACTGATTATGGTATAAAAGGCGCAATCAGAAGTATTCAAAAAGGGAAGAAAAAAATGATTATTTGTACGGATTTGGGAGAGGTTTATATTATTGCTACTCAATAATCCGCCGTTTTTAAATACCCAATACGCGGCACACATAATATCGTCGCCAAGGTCAAACCAGCCACCAACAAAAAACCTTTGGCTAGTCCAAATGCTTCACTAATCAGGCCAATACAGGGCGGACCAACCAAAAAACCGATAAAACTAAACGTGGCGTAAGTGGCCAAACCCGCACCGGGCGCAAACCCCGGCACCCGTGCAGATACATTAAACAATATAGGCGCAGCCAACGCAATACTCATGCCTAACAAGAAAAAGCCAAAAATCCCCATCCATATCTGTACCGCCAATATGACTACTAAAAGGGAAATTACAGCAGCAATGACCGTAAAATAGAGGAGTTTGCGCTCGCCATACAACGGTATTAAGGAATCGCCAGCAAAACGCATCGCCATCATACTAAAGGAAAAACAAGCAAAACCCAAAGCCGCAACCTGATTGGCAGCACCCAGCGTATCGTGCAAATAAACTGCGCTCCAATCAAACGCCAAACCCTCACAAAGACCTGTTGCCGCACCCAACAATATCATAAGCAGCAAATCGCCTTTAGGTAGCGCAAATTGAAAACCCGTCCCTTCATTTTCGTGCGGTATTTCGGGTACTTTTTTGAGGTGAGGATACAAGATAAAAATAACGGCAAATACCAAAATAATGGCCTGACTACTCAAATAATATGCCGGATAAACACCCCATTTGAGCATCATGGCCGACCAAGCAGCCCCAAGTACTCCCCCCAAACTCCACATACCATGACACGTGGACATGATCTTGCGGCCATGCACGACTTCTATATTGGTGGCGCAGGTATTCATCCCAACATTCATCACAGCAACGGCCATACCAATCACAAATAAAATGGCAAATAGTACCCATTTATCTGCCGTCCATAAAGGCAAAACAAAAGAAATGGCCATTAAAACTGTTGAAAAAATAGTGATACGCACCAACCCAAAACGCTGTATCAGCCACGGCGAAACAGGGTTCATGATTAAAAGGCCAATCGGCATACCAAACAACGATAACCCCAATGCTCCATCGCTCAAGGCCAATTTATCTTTTACAAGTGGGATCAAAGTGACCCAAGTGCCAAACATAAAACTATCCGCCGCAAAAGTAAAACCCACCGCCAACGCCGCCGGATGACGAAAAAATAAAGATAAATTATAAATAATATTTCGGAGTATTGTCCGAAGAGCAACCGTATTTTCCAAAGTTTGTAATTTGCCACAAAGATTGGACTTTTATTTTGAATGCCGCGACGGTTGGGAAAAATACCTAATCGTTTTTTAATGTTTTGCTCAGTCTTACAATCCTGTAATTTGGAATGTCAATCTTGGAGATAATATCGTATTTCTCAACGGGAGTTAGTTCTTGTCTTTCATCGGCAATTAAAATGGTTAGTTCAGAGGCAATTTGATCAGGAGTAACAAGTGTATGGTCATACTTTTCATATTTTTTTCCATTTATTAGCATACCAACTAATGGAAAATGATCTGGCAAAGTAAATGATGTTTTATACACCCATTTACCTATATTTTTTTGAAAACAGTTTACTGCCCTTCCGTCTAAAAAAGTGACTAAAGCATTATTACATTTACAGGTTATTTTACGATAACTAATTGCACCAAATAATAAGGTATCAATTTTACCACTTATTACATTTATCGAATAGTAAAGTTGGCCAACACCTTCAACACGCCGTGATGAAAATATTTTAGTTCCCCAAAAACAAGTATCACTACCCTGATCTTGACTAAAAGCGATATTTGAGCATAATATAAAACAGGTAAAAATAAAAATTGCTTTTTTCATGCGTATGTGATGTATTGTTAATGAATAATTTGAAAATCGGAAGGACTTACGCCTCAATTATTGTTACAAAAGTCGAGTTATTTCCAAAATAACAAACATACACTTGGTGAATGCCCGGTTTCACTTGGTGAATCATTACTTACGAGCATATTGGCGGAAGCACTACATTATAGGCGGAAAAGAGCAAGTTCAAAATGGTAAGTAATTGTGTCCAAATACTTATTGTGCCTTAGGAATTTCGGCTTTGGCAATATCGGTTGGTGGCACAATACCTGAATACATTTTGGCGTAAGCAGCCGTAAACTCGGCGCCAAAAAAGAGAATCATTGACGAATAAGATACCCAAAGCAAAATCAATACGATAGAACCTGCGGTGCCGTAAACAGAACCGGGTTCGGCTTTTCCGAAATAATAGGATAAAACTGTTTTGCCAATTGTAAACAGAATTCCTGTTACTAATGAACCCATCCATACATGCTTCCATTTAATTTTGGCATCGGGTAAAATCTTGAAAATCATAGCAAACAACAACGAAATAACTACCAATGACATGATGAAATTTAGAACCTCAAATGCTGTAATGGCCAACGGAGATATACCAACTTTCATCCATCCACTCATGGCGACAAGAATAGTAGATATGACCAATGAAATGATCAACAAAAACGCAATGGCTAAAATTAATCCGAATGAAAACAGACGTGCTTTTAGTAATAATAAAACACCATTCTGTTTTTTTACTTTTACATTCCAAATGAGGTTTAATGATTTTTGCAATTCTACAAAAACACCTGTTGCACCAACCAATAAGATTAATATCCCAACAATCGAACCCCAAATTGTTGTTTTGTCGGAAGTCGATTCCTGCAACATACCATTGATTTGAGATGCCGTTTCTTGGCCTATGGTTTCGGATATTTGCGCTATTAAGTTTTTATTTACGGTGTCTTTACCAAAAAAGTATCCTGCAATAGCAATAATTAAAACAAGTAATCCAGGGATACTGAAAACCGAATAATACGCAATTATCGCACTTTGTCGGAACGGATCTTTTTCGAACCATTCTTTATAAGTGGTTTTGAATACCGCTAAAATATTTTTTGAATTTTGTTTCAATTTTAAAAAAATTAATATAGCAATTCGCTTTATTTCGGAATTGACCTTTAATGCATTATATAACATTTATGATTTATAAATTTTTACAGATGTTTTAGTTGCAAACCTCAACGCTAGTCAATTCAACCGAATATTTATACACAAAGGTCATCGCATCACAAACAAGATGTGTTATACAATCTTGGAGAAAATTTGTAATTTTCACACTTTATCGTCTTTAAAAATCAAGAAGGTACGCTCTTTCGTACGTCAGGCTGGATAGTTACGAATTTTTACAACATAACAATCAACGAAGTTTAAAGTAAGCCCCCAACACAATATCCAACTAAAAAGCACAGTTTCCACCAAGTAAACCACAGGTAATGCCAACGAAAACCCGATTATCTCTCTCTTTTTTTGATGCTTACAAACAAACAAGCACTTATACTATGCCTGTATCTACACTTAACCGAAGGTCTTTTTTGTCGGGTAAAAAGTCGGAAGGACAATTCCCCATGACAAAGACCAGCAAGCGGGGTGAAGCACATTTTTTGCTTCCATTTCCCGATCAGGAACTCCCTGATGTACCAGCCCCCAACGAAACCCTCACTTTCGGCTCCGGCCTCGCTCCTTATACCGGGCCTTGGGGAAAAGCAGAAGCCGCGCACCTCTTGCGCAGGACTTGTTTCGGGGTGAAAAAAGCGCAACTCGACCAACTCAAATCCATGGACGTGGATACCGCAGTAGCGCAAATACTCGCACCCTCGCCCACGCCACCTGTTCCAGTCAATGATTACAACGGCCCGGATTACACCGATCCAGTTATCCCAGCCGGAGAATCATGGGTAAATGCTCCTTATCTAGGCGACGCGGAAGGTTATCGCATCGAAAGTTGGCGCGGCTGGTGGTACCAACTGATCTTAAACCAAGAAGCCAATGTGCTGGAGCGCATGACTATGTTTTGGCACAACCACTTTTCTACACAAACCGAAATTGTGTATTGGGGTCGTGCTGTATATGATTACAATACAAAATTGCGCGCCAAGGCTTTGGGCAATTTTAAATCCCTCGTAAAAGATATTACCCTCGATGGCACCATGCTGCTCTACCTCAATGGTTATCTGAACACAAAAGGGGCACCCGACGAAAATTATGGCCGCGAATTACAAGAACTATTTACCATCGGGAAAGATAATCCTAACCACTATACCGAAGACGATGTAGTAGCCGCAGCAAGGGTATTAACGGGTTGGAAGATCAATTTTGACGATAATACGGCTTATCATTACCCAGTTGACCACGATTTTGAGGACAAACAATTTTCTTCGTTTTACAACAATACCATCATTCAAGGCTCTGTGAATGGCGAGGAAGAATTGGACAATATGCTCAATATGATTTTTGCCAAAAATGAAGTAGCCGAATATATTTGTCGCAAAATCTACCGTTGGTTTGTCTATTATAATATCAGTGCGGAAGCAGAGCAAAATGTAATTCAACCGCTCGCCACTATTTTTAGGGACAGTAATTACGAAATAAAACCTGTGATGGAAGCCTTGCTAAAAAGCGAACATTTTTACGAAACCATGCAATCGGGTTGTTTTGTCAAAACACCTGTGGATATGGTACTCGGCACTATGCGTTCGTATAATGTGGAAATTCCATCTACCACCACTTGGGATAGTTTTACTTTGCGTTATATTCTGACTTATTTCATGTCCGAAATGCGCATGTTGCCCGGCGATCCGCCCAATGTAGCAGGCTGGCAAGCATTTAGGCAAACCCCACAATATTATAGGCTTTGGATCAATGGCGATACCCTCAGGCTGCGCAATTTGTTTACGGACGCGATGACCGCGTATTATTTTGAATCGGACAACGATAAAATGTCGTTTGATCTGCTGGCCTTTACCGCCTCGTTGAGTGATCCGGGTGACCCGAACGAAATGGTGAACGAAGTAACCGATTTAGTACTGTCGCAACCATTATCGGTGACCAAGAAGTATTTGCTCAAGACCATATTGTTATCGGGACTGCCCAATGATTCGTATTGGACCAACGCTTGGGACGATTATACCAACAACCCCAACGATGATATGGCAAAGGAAGTGGTGTATACCCGCTTGCGCAATTTCCACCTTTACCTCACCCGTTTACCGGAATTTCAACTGGCCTAAAACATGAAAAGAAGAGATTTTATCCGCAATGCGGGCCTGGTAGGCTTAGCTGCGCCAATTACATATAATGGGTATTCGATCAATCCGATTGCCCAAAATTCTTTTTTCACCAAATTGGCCGAAAATGCCGTTTTGAGTGATAAAATTATGGTTTTTATTGAGTTATCTGGTGGTAATGACGGTTTAAATACATTGATTCCTGTCGATCAATACAGTAAACTTGCCCTCCACCGATCCAGTATTTTGATCCCCGAAGACAAAGTATTGGCCATGAGCGGCGTGAGTGGAACGGGCTTGCACCCTGCTATGACGGAGGTGCGCGAAATGTTCGACAATGGCCTCGTTTCCGTTGTGCAACGCGTGGGTTATCCCAACCAAGACTACTCGCATTTCCGGTCGATGGACATTTGGATGACAGGCGCCAACAGCAACCAATACCTCGATAATGGCTGGCTAGGACGCACCCTAGAACTTGACAATCCGATGTACCCCACTGGTTACCCCAATGCCGATAACCCCGATCCATTAGCGGTTCAAATTGGTTCGGTAGCACCCGTTTCGCTCATGGGAAGTACATTTCCAATGGGTGTTTCAGTGGGTAATCCCGACGAAATTTACGACCTGATCAACGACTATATCGAACCCGCTCCTGCTACACCTTATGGCGATGAATTGACGTATATCCGCACGGTAATGCAGAAAACCAAACTGTATTCGGAGGTCATAAAAGATGCGGCCACAGCCGGCCAAAATTTTTCGAGCCAATACCCGCCGGAGTACGAGAACGCATTGGCCGACCAACTAAAAGTAATCGCAAGATTGATCAATGGTGGTCTTACAACACAGGTGTATTTGGTATCGATTGGCGGTTTTGATACCCATAGCGAACAAACCGTTGAGGGTGATCCACAATCTGGCAATCATGCCCAATTATTGCGTCAGGTATCACAAGCGATTGGGGCATTCCAAAACGATATTGAACTGATGGGCAAGGCCGATAAAGTATGCGGTATGACCTATTCTGAATTTGGACGTACCATTGCTGCCAATGATAGCATAGGTACCGACCACGGTGCTGCCGCGCCTTTATTTGTATTTGGAAAAGGTGTAAAACCGGGTATGATTGGTTCCAACCCTACCATACCCACCGACATTAATGTATCTTCGGATGTGGATATGCAAAACGATTTCAGGTCGGTATATGCCAGTGTGTTGCAAGACTGGTTTGGTTTAGCCAATCCGAGCGATATACTTTATCAGCAATTTCCGATTTTGCCCATTTTCAAAGATACCGTTCCGGTCAAAGACACCGCTGGCCGTGATCCTTTTGGGTTCAATAATTATCCCAATCCAGTACGGAGTAACACGACGATCACGTTCACGATTCCAAGTGGTATGGTCACGATTACCCTACTCGATAGCCAAGGACGCTCGGTGCGAAAGATCGCAGAAGGTACTTATCCGGCAGGTACGCACAAGATCATGTTTGATCGGCAGGATCTAAGCAGCGGTACTTACTATTATCAATTACGATTGAATGGCATAGGTATTACTCGAAAAATGCTGGTGATATAGCAAGATATAGAGTCGGCGTGAGTTGAATCACGCCGACTCTTTTGTGATAATCACTCCTCCCGCAAAGCCTCCGCCGGATAAATCCACGCCGCCTGCCTACTCGGAAAATAAGAACACCCAATCACCAAAGCATATACCGCCACAACCGCCAGCACCATAGCCAATCCATACACCCCAGCACTCACATCAAATAAATTCAACAACGGAAACTGTACCGCAAAAAACAGCCCCAATATCAGACCAAATGTAGCAATCATGGCCGTTTCGCCAATAATTTGCTGCATAATAGCCTTTTTTGTAGCGCCCATGGCGCGCCGAACACCAATTTCCCCACGGCGTTGGGAAATATTCTGGAACAAAACTCCAAATAAACCTAGCGCCACATTAAACACCAAAAAGCCACATACAATAAACAAAATCAAGATAGGAACCCATACAATTTGGTTTTTGTTGCTTTTCATCGCGTCCAAATGCTGAATCTCTACCGACCAGTCCTTACCAATACTCACCAAATCCTTGGACAACCGAGATTCAAAGTCGGCATTTTGAGGCGATTTTAATTTAATCA
Source organism: Chitinophagales bacterium (assembly GCA_043764095.1). Lineage (GTDB taxonomy): Bacteria > Bacteroidota > Bacteroidia > Chitinophagales > Saprospiraceae > M3007. Next base: position 20,316 of record JAYUKX010000118.1, on the reverse strand, counting down.
AAATATGATCTTTATCCCATTTTGGGTTGGCGGCTCGGAACATGCCATTTTCCTCCATTTGATAATCGCTTTTGTGTTTAAAATTTTCGATCACCCCCACCACTCTTTCACCAGTCGATTCCTTACCATCCTCCACTTTTCCCAATACTTTACCAATGGCATTTTCATCGCCAAACAGCGTTTCTTTTAGTTTTCGGGTAATAACAACCGGATCGTTTTTTCCAATCGTATCCTCCCATGTGAACCATCGGCCCTCCGATAATGTGATACCCATCACCGCAGGATAAGACGGGCCTGCCGCAATACCATCACTTTGGGTTTCTACACCATTATAAATCACAGAGGTATTCATGGTGCTGAATGAAAAGGGCACATTCCCAGAGGCAAACGAAAACGAAGCGATTTCCGGATAAGCCTTTAGCCGCTGCTGAATCACATCCAAATTAGGTAATGTATCCGTGTTGTAATTAATAAACGCCACCCATACATCATCAATATTGATACCCGATGGTTTTTGATAGTTTTGATAATTATAAACGGACAATGTGGATACTGCGAACAGTACCAAAAAAGCGAAAAAGATTTCGAGCATCATCAAAAAATTGCGCTGTTTCTTTTTCCAAATGAGTTGAAATATATGTTTGAGCATGATTTTGTTTTTTATTAGATTAATTATTCCCCACCCTTCAAAGCCTCCGCCACTTGCAATTTCGACATCCGCCAAGCAGGATAAACACCCGACATTAAACCAAAAATAAGACTCACCACAAACGCCAGCAAAGCCACCATCCAATTGATATGCAAATCAGCGTAAGCAATAAGACCACTGTGATTGATAAAATACAAAACACCTAACGACAAGACCAAAGCCAAAGCACCACCCATGATCGTCAACAAAATATTTTCAATGATAAACTGCATCGTCAATGTCTTTTTAGAAGCACCAAAGGCTTTCCGAATACCAATTTCAGAAGCGCGTTCCATCATTCTACTAATGTTGATATTGACCAAATTGATCGCAGGCAGCAACATAAATAAAAAGGCAAAAAGCAGCACCAGCGTAAAAAAGGTGGATCTTCCACTTGCAAATACTTTGGTCATCAACCCCAATTGCGTATCCGCGTCGGATTTAAAAACATCAAACTCGTCCTCGGTTTTCGCCAATACCACTTTAGATACGACATCGGCATATTCGGCTTGGATCGCGGGAATATCACTCGCCTGTCGCGCCAAAATATGCGCCATAAAATTGCCATCTTCTTTGGGATCTTTTAAGTTACTCTTTGAAGTATTGTACGGCAAATAAATATCCGACGATACCATCATGCGCGTAATCGGGCAGCCCCGCACCACTCCGATAACACGGTAGGTCACATTATCTACTTCCATCGTTTTACCCACCGCAGACGCGCCTTTCCCAAAACAATTGTCGCGCGTACCGTCGTTGATCACAATACCGTATTCGTTGTTGTCGATTTCCTGTTGGGTATAAGGTTTCCCTTCCAAAAACTCGAAGTCCGTTACTTCCCAAAATTCTGCATCGGTGTGTTTGAACCAAAGTTTTAGTTTTTTACCACCGATATAAGTATTGATGGTATTTGGTGTGGTAGAAACAGATACTTTTTCGGGCGTTTTGAGTGTTTTTACATATTTTTGAGCATACGAAAAACTCATTGGACTAGAGTTCGTCCAGCCCTTTATGGAATTTTTTTTCTCCAACATCTGTATATAAATCGTGCGATCACGTCGCGCCTCGGGGTAATTTGGCCCCAACAAATGGTCGAAAAACGAAGCCAAGACAATCAAGACCAGCAACGTAAAACTAATGCCAAACAGGCTAATAAATGTATAAAACTTGCGCCGTTTCATTACGGCGATCGTCATTTTTAAATAATTTGAAAACATAATTGGGAGCGATAAAAGATGAGGTTAGGAACGAGAAAACAATCAGCCAAAAGTGATAAGTTATTGTTTTGCCGTTCCTTATTGCACTTGAGAGCCATCAAACAAACGCACCAATCGGTGCGTCCTGCGGGCCATGTTTTCGTCGTGGGTCACCATAATGATCGTAGTGCCGTCATTTTTATTCAGGTTTTCGAGGATTTCCATCACCTCATTGCCCATTACGGAATCGAGGTTGCCCGTAGGCTCATCCGCGAGGATAATGCGCGGATTGCCCACCACCGCCCGCGCGATGGCCACCCTTTGTCGTTGACCGCCAGAGAGTTGCGAAGGGTAGTGTTTCATGCGGTTAGAAAGCCCCACTTTTGCCAATGCCTCCGTGGCCAAACGCCGACGTTCAGCAGCAGTAACATTGCGGTACAGCAGTGGCAATTCCACATTGTCCAATACCGTCAGGTCGTTGATGAGGTGGTAACTTTGGAAAATAAAGCCCAGTTTTTGGTTGCGAAATTTGGACAGTTTATCATCCGAAAATCCTTGTATGGTTTCCGCATCAATACTGATATTGCCATTGGTCGGCAAATCCAATAACCCGATGATGTTGAGGAGCGTACTTTTTCCACAACCAGAAGGCCCCATAATGGACAGAAATTCGCCCTTGGCCACTTCCAAATTGATATTGTTGAGTGCCACCGTTTCAATGGTCGAGGTGCGATAAACCTTTTCGATGTTTTTTAATTGTATCATATTTTAATTTTCGTGTATTTTGTATATTACTCAATCTTTTTGTTTTGTTCAAAATCATACAGCGTCAACCAACGCAGTTGGTAATACGCCGACCAATAATCGCGCAAAACGCCGATAAAATCGCGTTTCCCTTGGTCTTTTTCTGCAAAGGAAATACTTAAATCAGTAACACTCAAGTTGCCCAGCACATAGCGTTCCTGCGCAATTTGGTATTTTTCCGTGGCAATACTATCGGCCTGCGCCGTAAGACTCAATTGGCCTTTTAGCATTTCGAACAGCGTAACCTGTGTATAAATCTCTTGTTGAAAATTCAATTTGTCCTGTTCGAGGGCATAAGTTACCAATTGCCGTTGTTCTTCCGCCGTTTTAATCCTCGATTTTGAACGCCCCCAATCCATGATCGGCACGCTAAATTGAATTTGCGCCGCTTGATAATTTTGCGGATTTTGCAGCACTTCCTGCACATTTTTGCCGCTATTGGAATAACCCAAATTGGCCATTAGCGTCGCATTGATCCCATTATCTCCTTTGGCTTTGGCCACACTTTGCGCTGCTTCCAGTTTGCGCCGCTCAAAAGCAACGGCATCGGCACGGTTTTCATACGCCTCTTTTAGCAGCAATTCGGCTTGGATCGTAGGTGGTTTTTCAGGCTGCGGCGGCTGCAATTCAATGCGTTCTTGTCCTTTTAATCCGGTGTAACTGCGCAAATTGAGCGTTGAAATTTCCAGTTCGCGCCGCGCTGTACCCGCTGCTTTTTGGGCTTTGAGTTGTTCCAATTGGAGTTGAAGTATCTCATTTCGACTGATCGTACCAATATCAAATTTTTCTTGTGCGATGCGCAATATTCGATCGGTATTGGTCAGGTTAGTTTGTGCTATTTTTACATTTACCTGCGCCAGCAACAAAGCAAAATACAAATCACTGGCCGTCAGGGCAATCAATTCCAAGGCTTCCACGTACTCCTGCTGACTTTCTTTGTACTTCAGCGGTGCTATTTTGGCCTCCCATTTCAAAGGATTGAATCGAAATAACGGCTGAGAAAGCCCTACCGCCACCGGTGTTCCGTTGTACAATGTATTATTTCGGGCAAAATCATCAAAGCGTTGCAGTTGCGCAGTAGCGTAAATAGTACCACCCGTTTTGCGGATATTTTGCTCCAAAAAAAGGTTCAACGACGAATTATTATTCCGTACCGGCTGAAATTCAATTGTGCCATTGGGCTGTAAAACCTGCTGGAAAGAGCGGTTAAACGACGGCAAATTACCATTCAACACCAATTGAGGCTTGTAATTGGACAAAAACGTCCGATACTCCCAATATTTGGTGGCCTTGGTTGTAGCGGCTTGTCGGGCGGCAATCGACTGGACTTTGGCCATGTCCACCACCTGCGGCAGGGTAAGCCGTAGCGTATCCTGCGCAGGAAGGGAGATCGCAAAAAGAAGGATATAAATAATATGTTTCATAGCTTATTTTAAGTCGATGACGGTTGCGTTTTTGTACTTGCTCAAATCTGAAACCACCACGGTTTCGCCAGCGGAAATACCTTCCAAAATTTCAACAAAATCAAAACTACTCAACCCGAGTTTCACTGTACGCCGTTCGAGTTTTCCATCGGGACGCAAAACAAATACATCTTGCGTTGCCGCACCTTTAAAGGCAGCGCCATTGGCCACCCGAACCGTTTTGGGGCGACTATCGGTCACCAAATACACCTCTACTTTCATATTAGGCCGAAAACCTGCATTGGTTTTTTCGTCAAAAATCACATCAAACGTGATGACATTATTTGTGACCGATGGATAAATATTGATCAAACTACCGCGTATATCCTCGTTGCCTACCCGCACAATTACAGGCATCCCTACGCGCATTTGCGCCACATAATTGTCTGAAATAGACCCTAACACCTTGAAACTGCCCAAATCGGCCAGTCGCGCCAGTGTTTCGCCTTCATTAATTTTGGAACCGATATTTTTGTGCACATACGTAAGCACACCCGATCGAGTGGCGACAATATCCGACTGCTGGAGTTTTCTTCCAAAAGCCGCTAGATCTTTCTCCTGAATGGCCGTCGAAATTTCCGATTCGCGGATACTACTTTGCATAATGGCTTGGCGTGTTTTCAAGTCATTTTCCAATTGTTTTTTCTCCAATTGCGCAATTTTCAAGTCGTTTTCGACCCGATCCACTGCTTCTCTTGTACCACCACCAGCGCGGAACAATCGTTTGGTATTTTCAAGATCGGCTTTTAAGGCATTGATCCTGAACAACTTGATCGAATCGCTGATTTTCAGGTCGTAAAAACTCTTGTCCAGTTCCAGTTTTAGTTTAACGATACTGTTTTGTTTGAGCGCCAATTGGTCTTTTTGTTTTTCAAAATCGCGTTGCGGTTCGGTTTTATCCAAGTCTAAGATTTTAGTACCCATTTCTACCGATGCGCCCTCGTTGAGATACACTTTTTCCAGCACAGCCGTGATTGGGCTGGCCAGCAGTTGTTCATACTCCGGCCGCACTTCACCAGAGGCCGTGAGGGTATTTTCCACCGCACCTATTTCTGCCACCGCCGTCCGAATATCGGCGCGGTGAACGCTCGTGAAAAAGGTGTTCCGCAAGGCCCAAATACCCAATACCACGACCGCTATGGCGAAGGCGACATAGAGCCACATCCTATTCTTCTTTTTTTGCACTACTTCATTGGGGAGTTCCCTATCCATGGTTGTACTGTTTTTTACATTATTTCCTATATAGATTCAAGTAATGTGCCAACTTGCAATACAATGACAATCAATCACTTACGCTGTTTTTGCAAAAATAAAAGTGGTCGTTATCGGACACTTTGTTCGGTGTTTTGGATAGTGGTGTTCGGAAGTTGATAAAGGTTGGAAACTGCGTCTATACACTAAACCTAAGTGGACCAACCACAAAATGACCTTTTTGTCGGCGTGACGACCCCCAGCCCCTACAATTAAGCACTAATCATCCATTGCGCCCATACACCTAACCTAAGTCCCCCAACCACAAAATGACCCTATTGTCGGCTTGACTTTTTCGGTCAAGCCGACAATTCTGTACTGATCATTCGTTGCGCCTATTCACCAAGCCCAAGCGTCCCAAGCCATAAAATGACTCTTTTGTCGGGGCTTTAAGAAAATGAATATCACCGTAGTGTTAAAAAAACATATAATTTCATTTTCTGCACAATAAAAAATAAAACATAGCATTATTAAACAAAACATGAAATTTTATTCACAATAAAATACCATTTTAAAATGATGAGCACTGAAAAAAAACCAACTATTCATATCGGCATTTGCTTAGCAGGAGCCGTTTCTGCCGGAGCATATTTAGCCGGCGCAATGGATATGCTTGTCGAGACTTTAGACAAATGGGAAGCGATCAAAAAGGAAAACCCTGAAAAAATAACACATAATGTCGTTATTGATGTGATTGGCGGGGCATCCGGAGGAGGTATAACCGCAGCACTTTTCGCATTGGAACTCTTTGGAAGCAAAAAATATCAAAAAGCAGACAAAGATTATCAATCCATTTTTTACAAAACCTGGGTAGATATGTTTCTTAATCAAAAAAAAGAACCTTATGAAGCCCTGTTGAACGATGCTGATATTGCCATAAAAGGCGATAAATCACCCGCAATTAAAAGTCTACTCAATTCCGATTTTATTGATGATCTTGTGGAGCATGTGAAAAAAGAATTTGAGCAGGGAGATCCTTCCAAATTACCATCGTATATTTCTAAAGATTTGGCCGTTGTACTCACATTGACTAACCTGAGCGGCTTCCCAGTCGAAGTAAAAATGGATAGTGGCAATAAGGAACGCTCCCATAATATGTATTTGCACAAAGACGCTATTCGTTTCAGAATAAAAAATAAAAATGTAGCGCAAGACTCCGAGGTAGATGCATCGACTAAAAAAGCCGAAGAAATAACGGATGCCTCGTTCATTCCCCTTGATCTTAGTGACAATTCTGAATCATTACGAACTTTTTTAGATGCAGCACGCGCAACTTCTGCTTTCCCGATCGGGTTCAAACCCCGAAGAATAACACGAAAAAGAAGCCATATTGCTGCCCAATTGGAAGGAGAATTTGATAAAAAGGATCTTTTTAAAGAAGACGACACTGACGAAGACATTGTAACGCTCAATGTGGATGGAGGCGCAATGAACAACGAACCCTTTGACGATATTGATAAAATATTAGAAAGTATTCTCCGCAAATCAGGTAATGATCAAGATCAAAAAGTGATTTTATTGATTGATCCTTTCCCTTCCGAGCAGAAAAAAGAGCACAAAGGTAACGAGGCCCGCAAGGAACACCTCAATTTGGGCTTAGACTTGGAATGTATGGTAAAATTTAAAAATAAAGATGGCGTAAAGGAATATGCCAGTGCCATTTTGAGTGCATTGCGAAACCAATCTCTATTTAAAACCCAAACCGTACTCAGTTCAAGGATGCCCACCGATAAAGAGCGGGTGTTTATGATTATTCCATCGTTGAGCAAGGAGCACTACAACGATTTCAGTACGGTTAATTATAAAAAAGAAGCATTAGCTACCAGTGCACTTGGGGCTTTTGGCGGTTTATTGGCTTTCCCTTTTAGAAAACATGATTATGACCTAGGCAAACACAATATAGATAGTTTTCTGACGAAGTATTTTAGTGATAAAAATAACAAAAAAATTGTTGATATCGGTAAAAACAAAAAGGATATTGTACCAGAGCCTTCTTTCGAGGAAATTTACCTCACTTTGGAGGACATAAAACCGATTAAAGATCTTTTAGCACTAAGAATTGATGCTGTTTTGAAGAATATCATGCTGTCTTTCAAAAATAGTAAAGCAGCAAAAATGTCGAAGCCCGAAAAAGCAGAAACAAAACATGACATCATGATAGATGGTTATTTGCAAATCCTCGATCCAAAGAAAAAAAGTATAGGTGAAACCATTATTACGTGGATATTAACTTTGGGATTTGTAAAAAGAGCAATAATGAGTGCTATAAAAAAACTGGCTTTAACGGAACTCACCAAAATCATTGTCAGCGACATGGTAGAAAGAGGTCTTTTACGAGAAGGTAACGATCAGCATCCGCGCTCAAAATAGGCACGATTAGCTTTTTTTTTACGCAAAAGCATGCCGAGCAGTACGCACTTGTCCCGAATAAATCATCCCGTAAATGCGTTATATTTGGCGGAATGTGCACTAAAATAGGCACATTCCGCCTCACAACGAAGAGCCGTTAGGCTCGAAACATATTGTAGCGGCGGATTTCAATCCGCCGTGAATGATGTTTTAGCAGCCGATTGAGAGCCGTAGGCTCGGAACATATTTCTTCATTTCAAATCTTCGAAAAGATATCGTTCTTCGTATGGAATCTTGAATAGCTCCAATAAACCCAAATATTCTGCTCTGAATGTATGTTTTTGGTGGTGCTCTTCTTTGGAAATTCCACTTTCAAATAATTTTCTCATGTGTTGTTTTTTTATGGTGATAATGGATGGATGTATGGAATTGGATTTTTATTTGTCTAAATAGGCCAATGCCTCCCTCGCCCAAGACAAATTCCTTTGAAATCCCACAAAATCAAGATCTACGGAAAAGCGATGCCCCAACTGTAAAGCCAAGACTGTACCACCAACCAAATAAAACTGGTCAATTTGATTGATAGACATAAATACTTTTAATAATCCATGTGTCTCAAGTTCAACTGTCCGAGTTTGTAACATCGAAAATTACCCCAGCGTCACATTCTTAGCCTCCGTAAAAAACCGCATCGCATCCCAGCCACCTTCCCGACCAATACCGGAATCTTTTACACCCCCAAATGGCGTGCGCAAATCGCGCAACATCCAGGTATTTACCCACACAATACCCGCTTGTAATCCAGCAGAAAACCGTTGGGTGCGTTGTAGGTGGTTGGTCCAAAGGGTCGCGCTCAGACCGTAATTGGTGCCATTGGCCAAGGCGAGCGCCTCCGCTTCGGTGTCGAAAGGCGCAATCGTCACCACAGGACCAAAAATCTCTTCCTGATTGGTACGGCAATGGATGGGCAGCCCAGCGATCACCGTGGGCGCAATATACCAGCCAGCAGCCCCTTCACTAGGCACTTCTACGGCATGGCCGCCGCATAAAATAGTACCGCCTTCGGCTTTCGCCAATTCGATACAGGACATTATTTTGTCAAAATGCACGTTGCTCACCACCGCACCCAAATCGCTGTCGGGATCAGAAGGAAAACCTACTTTTAGGGCATTGGTGCGGGCGATAAAATCGGTAATAAACTGGTTGTACAGACTGGATTCCACGTAAATACGCGATCCACACAGGCAAATTTGGCCTTGGTTATTAAACGACGAACGCACCGTAGTGGCCAACATCGTTTCGTAATCGCAATCGGCAAAAATGATATTGGGGTTCTTTCCGCCCAGTTCCAAAGATAATTTTTTAAACATCGGAGCGGCAACACGGGCTATTTCGGCTCCCGCACGCGTACTACCCGTAAAGGAAATGGCCTTGATACTTGGGTGGCGTACAATGGCAGCACCTACTTCTGGGCCTTGTCCGTGCAAAATATTGAGTACACCGGGAGGAAGACCCGCTGCGGTGCAAATTTCACCAAGTAAATAGGCGGTAAGCGGCGTAATTTCAGAAGGTTTGGCCACCACGCAATTACCAGCGGCCAGTGCGGGCGCAATTTTCCAAGTAAACAAATACAAAGGAAGGTTCCAAGGCGAAATGCAGCCCACTACACCTACTGGTTGGCGCAGCGTATAACTGAGCGATTGACCGGGCACATAATGGCTTTCGCTGGAAAAATGCAGTAAAGCCGTAGCAAAAAACTTAAAATTGAGGGCCGAACGAGGAATATCAATGGTTTTGGCCGTTCGGATGGTTTTACCTGAATCCGCACTTTCAGCGGCGGCCAACTCATCCAATCGCGCTAAAATACCGTCGGCAATACCGCGCAAAATATCGTGCCTTTGCTCGGGGTGCAGCACCGACCAAGCGGGCAATGCGGCCTGAGCAGCGGCCACAGCAAGGTCAACATCGGCGCTGTCGGAATCGGGAAGCAGACCGGAAATTTGGCCAGTGGCCGGATTGAAATTATTCAAATACCGGCCACCGACGGGAGGCACATACGCGCCATTGATATAGTTTTGTATAGTCACTTAGTAACGTTACTTACTTGTCGTCACCAAAAAATGCGATGATTTTATCCGCCAATTCCATACCAATATACGATTGGGCTTCAATCGTACTGGCACCGATATGTGGTGTCATCGAAATTTTTGGGTGTTTCAAAATGGCTTCTTTGGGTGTTGGTTCGTTATCGAATACATCCAAACCTGCGCCACCTACTTTACCGCTGTCCAATGCGGCCAATAGAGCCGTTTCTTCAATGATACCGCCGCGGGCCGAATTGATAAGCAACACGCCTTTTTTCATCGTTTCCAATTCTGCTGCGCCTACTACTGGTTTGGTACTGCCTGGGATGTGGAACGTGATAAAATCGGCTTCGCGGAATATTTTTTCGATCGGTTCTGTATGGATCTTTACATTGAGCGCCAAGTCCTCGAACATATTGATCTTGATGGCGATATCGGCATCGGTCACAAATGGGTCGTGTGCAATTACGTTCAATCCTATGCCCAAACCAATTTTAGCCACTTCTTGACCGATACGGCCAAAACCTACAATACCGAGGGTTTTGCCACGCAATTGAATCCCCGCTTCGTAGTCTTTTTTGAGTTGTTTGAAATCGCCAGTACCCATTTCGCGGTTGCTCAAATGGATCATACGCGCGAGGGCAAAGATATGTCCAATCGCCAATTCGGCTACTGCGCGGCTCGATGCCATTGGGGTATTATATACTTGAATGCCTTTGCTGCGGGCGTATTCAAGGTCGATATTGTCCATGCCCACGCCGCCACGAGCGATTACTTTTAGTTTTGTACCTGCGTCGATAATTTCGCGAGTAACTTTGGTGGCACTGCGCACAATAAGTACGTCGTAGTCGCCAATTTTACCAGCCAACTGGTCTTGCGGTATTTTATTTTCGTCCACAAAGTAATTCGCCTCTTCTAATAGTAGGCGGCCATCGGGGTGAATGCCATCATTGGCAAGAATTTTTATCATAATGTCTGTGTTTTTATCGTCAATGGTCACTAGAAGGCGCAAAGTTAAGGCTTTCCTGTGAGAGCGAGTTGTGTTTATGCCCAAATTTGGGCAAGTGCTTTATCGAGGGTCGGATATTGGAAAACAAAACCGCTTTTGAGTACTTTTTCGGCACTTACACGGTTACTATTGAGTACAACTGCCGACATTTCGCCGAGTACCAGCCGCAGGGCCAAAGCGGGTGCGGGTAAAAAAACGGCTGGTCCGCCCATCGCTTTTGCCGTATCTTTGGTCAATTCGTAATTGCGTTCGGGTGCCGGTGCTACACCATTATAAACGCCATTTACTTGCTCGTTTTCCACGGCCCAAATCAGCAAATTGCAAATATCGTCTAGGTGAATCCACGAATACCACGCTTTGCCATCGGAGAAATAAGTACCTAATCCGAATTGTAGGGGTTTGGCTATTTCGTGGAGCGCGCCACCACTTTTAGCAAGTACAATCCCAATTCTTATTTTTACAGTACGAATACCCAATTCGGATATGCTATCGGCGGCTTTTTCCCATGCATCGCAGCAGGTGACCATAAAACTACGGTCGGCACTTTGGTCAATTGGTGTAGTTTCGGATTGCCATTCCTCGCCTGAATTGCCGTATATCCCAATAGCGGAAGCGGATACAAAAACAGGGAGTGGATGCGCGCTTTTTTCAAGTGCGGTGTGCAAGGTTTGGATACTTTTAACCCTGCTATCCACGAGGTTGCGTTTGCGGTCGTTTGTCCAACGCTGATCGGCAATACCCGAACCAGCCAAATTGATGATGGCATGAGCGCCTTGTAGCGCGGTTTCATCCATTGTGCCTTGATCTGGATTCCATTGGTATTGGCCTTCTTTACGTGGTGAGCGCGTAAGGATGCGCACGGTATGGCCTTTTTGGGTCAATATTTCGGCGAGGCGGGCACCGATTAATCCTGTACCGCCTGCAATAATGATGGTGCGCATAAATTTGGAAATAAGTGTTTTAGTACACTATAGGAACTGTAAACGTATTTTTGTTGCTATGTGTTTAGCATAAAAAAAAATTTAGCGTTTAACAGTCAAATGTTAAACGCTAAATTTTTAATAATTAATGAAGCAACAATACCTCCTAACCCTCTTCAATCACAGCCGAAAGACCACGACCATTCAACCCCTGCATAAGGGGCAAAAGTTCTTCTTTAGGTCCTGTTTTCACTGTTGCCTTGCCTTTTGTATGGATAATTAACGCCAATTGTTCGGCTTGTACAGAGGTATGCCCTAGTACGTCGATAAAAGACTCAATTACCCACTCGAAGGTATTGTGGTCATCGTTGTAAACGATAATTTGAGCCGGGAGATCTGTGTCCAGATCTAGGTCTAAGTCTTCATCGACGAGTACGTCCTCATCGTTTTCCCAAAGAGGTTTAACTGGCATAATAGAGTGCTTTTAAGCGAGTGCTGCTTTCACAGCATCGAAATTGGGTATATCGCCAGCACTTTCAAGTACTTCGGCGTATTTAATGGTGCCTTCGCGATCAATCACAAAGGCCGATCTTTTGGAAACACCTTTCATTTCAAAAACAAAATCCTTGTATAAAGAATCGTATTTTTTACTGACAGTTTTGTTAAAATCAGAAAGGAGCGGAAAATTAAAATGCTGCTCTTCTTTCCATTTGCCTAGCGTAAATACAGAATCAACCGAAACTGCTAATACTTGTGCGTTTAGTTTTGCATAATCTGCAATGCTATCGCGCATAGAGCAGAGCTCTTTGGTACAAACACCTGTAAATGCCATGGGGAAAAACAACAACACAACGTTTTGACCGCGGTATTGTTTGAGTGTTACCAATTCTTTTTCGCTGTTGCGCAGTGTGAAATCGGGTGCTTTGTCGCCTAATTTAATGGGCATATTGTATAAAACGGATGGTTATTAAAAATTGAATTATGCTTGTGCGCCGGGTGATCCAAAGTTCATTGGTGGAAATGGCGTTTGGTCTTCTTCTATTTTACCAAACTGCATTTCGTATTTTTGAATATTTTCCCTTAATGCTTGGATGAGTCGTTTTGCGTGTTGTGGCGTAAGAATGATACGACTTTTCACTTTAGCCTTTGGCACATTTGGCATCATTCTGATAAAATCAACTACAAATTCGGCATTTGAATGAGAAATAATAGCCAAATTGGAGTAAATACCCTCTGCAATTTCTTCAGCAATTTCAATATTAATAGCCGGACTTTGCGGCTGTAGTTTGTTATCTGACATGTGTATATTTTTTTGTGGGGACAAAGATACGGGTTTATGAGATAGAATGATATTGATTTTTTATTTTTGATGCTGGATTTTTGTTTTAGCAGCCTCATATCCCTGACGAGCGAATGATCATCTATACGTCTTTTTTGCCTACAGCCTTTTTTATGTACCACCTTATAGGATGGAACGACCACTTCACTTTTTACAATGACTTTTGCGTCCTATTCAAAAGCAAAATTTTTATGAAAAAAGTACTTTGGAAGATTGTAATTATATTGGCTATACTTATTAGCCTTATACCTTTCACTTATCTTATAAAAGATGCCCAACAGGGCTTTTTTGAACTTAAAGATGCGGCTGTCTTGAAAAATATTTTTTGGCAAACGGGCTTTTACACCCATGTTTTTTCGGGCGGTATAGCCCTGATGATCGGATGGCTTCAATTCAGTAAAAAAAGCATTATAAACAATATCAAATGGCATAGGAGTATTGGTAAACTGTATGTTTTAACAGCCCTAATTTGTGGATTAACAGGCATCTATGTTGGCTATTATTCAAATGGAGGATTAATGGCCGATTTGGGATTTATGAGTATTGGCGTTATCTATTTTTATACCACATTGAAAGCCTTTTTATTCATAAAAAGTAAACAAATCATACAGCACCAAAGGATGATGATCTTTAGTTATGCTTGCTGCTTAGCAGCTGTAACATTGAGGCTTTATATGCCTTTTTTGACGTACTATTTGGGTGATTACTATCAGGCATACACCATTGCGGCTTGGCTCAGTTGGGTGCCTAATTTACTGATTGCACAAATTATTATCAAAAGTACGGTACCACAAAGCCAGTTTACCTAGTTTAGATTGCCTTTTTCAACAATTAAAATTGTACCTTGCAGTTCAAAATAAATACCCATGTTTGAACACCGCTCCCAACCACTCCTGACTTTTCGCCATTTTATAAATCGCACGCTCCGTTATGCCGCTGCGGCTACGATAATTATAGCAATTTCATTATTTATTGGTATGGCTGGTTATCATTGGCTGGCTGGTATCAATTGGATTGATGCATTTTACAATGCATCAATGATTTTAACGGGTATGGGGCCAGCGTTGAATATAGATGCGCTACCCATAGAACGACAAGATAATGTCAAGATTTTTGCTGGACTGTACGCTCTGTATAGTGGCGTGGTTTTTTTGGCCGCTTCCGGATTGATACTTTCGCCGGTATTGCACCGCTTTTTTCACAAAATGCACTTGGATTTTAACGATTAACCTCCTTTTTTTCGTCCCACTTTACTGCTTTCCGCTTCCGCAGGCATACTGGCTTCCAGTTCCCAATTGGCGCGCAAAGGCTCTAATTTTTTGGTGAAAATAAGTTCTGGTTGCCGGTGATCGAAATAACTACCCGTGTCCCACAAGCCATTGGCGTTGAGGTCTTCTACTAGTTTGAGCGAGTACGTAGCGGCGGGCATATCCTTGAAGAATAATTTGGTACTCGCTGCGGTGGCTGTAAATTTGCGCTCTACTTCTTTTGCACTTCCATTCAGTATTTCGAGGATATAAGCAGTACCTGGCTTTGCTTTTTCAACGGTAAGGCTGAGCGTCCCCAATTGTTTATCCGTCAAAATACTAATTTCATACAAGATCGTATCAACATTAGACAAGCCATAAAAATCGGTGACAGCGCCAGGCAGCAGCGTCATTTTGAGTGTTGTGCCAGGTTTCCACCCTCCATTGAGTACCAATCCCCTCGAACTGGTTGAATCGGGTATTACCGTAAAGTTGCGGAACGGTAGGGTATCCAATTTGGCTATCCACTTGGAAGTATCTGTGGAGGTAATTGGGAAACCAAATTTGAGCGTTGCCAATCGACCCGGTACTAATGCAATGGTCTTTGCTGGCAATTGGGTAGGAACTGGCGGAGGTGCAGGTTTGCCACCGCGTCCTCTTCCGCCACCGCCGCCACCGCCTTCTACATACGGGCGTAAGCGGTGCCTTAACGCAAATTCCTTTCTTTTAAAAGATTTGATTTGTGCCGTCGTATTAGTGTCCACCACATTCAACGACCACGCAACAGTTGTGGTATCCAACGGAAAATCGTACCAAACCAATGTGGTATCCTTGCTATTTTCGATCAATGTTTTAATCCCTGCTGCGGTTGCATTTTCGGAAAAAATAATAGCCGCATCTTTAGGCGCAATATCTGTCCAACCAATCTTGACTACTCCAAATCCCTGTGCGTTTTTGTCTGTTACCCTAACGCGACCTTGGTTTTTAAAGATTTTTAGCGGCAGGAACAGGCGATTGATGGAGTCGCTCAAGGTAATCAACGAATCTGGAAATCCGATACGCTCACTGCCGGGTGTCCATTTCAGGTCGGGTGTTTGTCCTTCATCTATGGCCACTACTTTAAAAACACCTGGTTTTACGTTTTTGATGCTGTAATTGCCACTCTTTTCTGTTCGGGCAAAGTAGTAAGGTTTTTCTTTCAAAATTACGCTATCTTTTGTAATATCGTACAGCATCACCGTCACATTCTCGACGGATTCTCCTGTAATGGCATCATTGACAATACCTTCTACTTTTAAACTATCAATAGCCGTTCCGGTGGAAAAAACATACCGTAAATCCTTGGCGGGGTTGCTCTCGTGGAGGTCGCGCACCGCCGATCCAAAATTGATGGTATAAGTCGTATTGGGTCGAAAGGCGGCTTTTTCACCAAAATCGACGATCACGCTTTTCTTTTTTAGCGTAAAACTAGGTTTCGGATCCAATGGCGGCGATATAAGGATTTCCTTAACCACGTCTTTGAGTACCACCCACTCGTTGAACGCCAATTCAATTTTGCGTTTATCGAATTGTGTAACATAATTGGGCGTACTGTTTAAGGTATCCAGCATGGGCGGGATAGTATCTTTTATACCACCCGTCAAACTCCCTTGGCGTGCGCAGGAAGCAAAAAGTACGCTCATTAGCAGCGTATAGAATAAATTTCTCATGGTTGACATTAGGAATGACGAAATAATAACTTCCCCCTTTTGGTTAGATTAGTTTTTGCTCAGACATGTATCTTTTTGTGCGAATAGTGGGGCTATTTAAACAAAAAGATAGGCGGGATGAGCGGAAAGGAATCAGCCAAAAGGGGTAAGTTATTGTTTTGTCGTTCCTTAGCCGCAAAGATAGGGTGAATGATCTGATTAATGTGATTTTAAGTACTTACAAGCACCGCTTCCATTTTTTCACGTACCTTTGCGCCGCAAAAAACGTAATTATGTTTCCAAAATACGATGTCATTGTAGTAGGTGCCGGGCATGCCGGATGTGAAGCCGCTGTGGGTGCGGCCAATTTGGGTTGTAAAGTGCTGCTGGCCACGATGAACATGCAGACCATTGCCCAAATGAGTTGCAATCCTGCCATGGGTGGTGTTGCAAAAGGCCAAATTGTGCGCGAAATAGACGCTCTTTGTGGCTATTCGGGTATCGTTACCGACCATACTATGGTGCAATTTAGGATGCTCAACCGCTCCAAAGGCCCCGCTATGTGGAGTCCCCGTGCACAAAGCGACCGCAATCAATTTGCCCGAAAATGGCGGCAAATGCTGGAAGCACACCCTAATGTCGATTTTTGGCAGGACATGGTAAAGGGCTTGATCGTAAAAGATGGCCGCGTTTGTGGTATCCATACGGGCATGGGGCTCGAAATAGAGGCCAGTGCAGTCGTTTTGACCAACGGTACTTTTTTGAATGGTATTATTCATATCGGTGAAAAACAACTTGGCGGTGGCCGTGCGGGCGAATCTGCTTCCAAAGGCATTACTGAACAATTGGTAGAATTGGGTTTTGAAGCCGGACGGATGAAAACGGGTACTCCCCCTCGATTGGATGGCCGCTCTATCGACTATTCCAAATGCGAAATACAACCGGGCGACGAGCCGGCAGGCAAATTCTCCTATACGGATACGCCGCCACTCACCGACCAAATGCCCTGCTATATTACCCATACTAACCAAAAAGTACACGATACACTCCGTACCGGTTTTGACAAGTCGCCCATGTTCAATGGCCGTATTCAAGGACTTGGACCGCGGTATTGTCCAAGTATTGAAGACAAAATTGACCGTTTTGCAGAAAAAACTGCCCACCAATTGTTTATTGAACCAGAAGGCCGCGATACCTGCGAAATTTATGTCAATGGATTCTCCTCTTCGCTGCCCGAAGATGTACAATATAAGGCATTGACACAAGTCCCTGGCCTCGAAAACTGTAAAATGTTCCGTCCGGGTTATGCCATCGAATACGATTATTTCCCGCCTACCCAGTTGAAAACCTCGTTGGAAACGCATTTGGTAAAAAACTTGTTTTTCGCGGGCCAAATCAACGGCACCACGGGTTACGAAGAAGCGGGTTGCCAAGGGCTTATGGCTGGTATCAACGCTGCATTGGCGGTTAAAGAGCAAGCACCACTCGTGCTGAGCCGCGCCGATGCCTATATCGGTGTCCTCATCGACGATCTCGTCAACAAAGGCACCGAAGAACCGTATCGAATGTTCACTAGTCGCGCCGAATACCGTATCCTACTCCGCCAAGACAATGCCGATCTGCGCCTTACGCCTATCGCGCACCAACTTGGATTTATCGGTGCAGAGGAACGCATGGTACGCGTACACGCCAAAAACCGTGCGGCAACCGAAATAGATGGCTTTTTCCGAAATGCATCGGTATTACCCGAAGATATCAATGGTTATTTGGAGGCGATGAGTTCTGCGCCAACGGTAATAAAAACCAAACTCCATAATATCATTTTGCGCCCACAAGCCGATATTAACGGCATGGCCAACGCGCTCCCCGAACTGCAATCGTTCCTTTCACCCTACGATCAGGAATTTATTGAAATGGCCGAAATTAATATGAAATACAACGGCTATATCCAAAAAGAGCGCGAAATGGTGGAAAAAATGACCCGCTTGGAAAACCTCCACCTCAACGATGCCACAGATTACACTACTATAACGGCCTTGAGCATGGAAGCGCGGCTCAAACTCAACAAATTGCGCCCTCGAACGATTGGGCAAGCCAGCCGTATTTCGGGCATAAGCCCTTCAGATGTGAGTGTACTGCTGATTCATTTGGGTAGGTAGATCTTGTTTGGAGCAATGAAGACGCTGCTATTAAAATGTATTTTGTGGCTTGGATTAATGCCCATGATGGGATGTTTTAGCACTTACCATTTAATTACCCAACAGGGAGAACACGCGTGTAGTTGCTGTTCAAAATCTTCATAGTTAACAGCAACTACACACGTGTTTATTAAGTCAACCTGCCCGCCCTAGTTTTCAGGCGCGCCAGCATCAATCCATTTTTTGATTTTTATCTTATCGCAGTCTGGAATTTGAGCGCTGCCCTGTGGGTAAGGCATTGGTTTTATGCCATTGGAATGCACAATACTGCCCCAAAACTTACCGCTATCCACATTGGCTTTTACACCAGCGTAAGTCGCGTAACTGATATTGCCAGAAGGCGCACTTGCACCGTGGCAGCCATTGCAACGCAAAGTCAAAATGGGTTTAATAACCGCTGTATAAGTGTATTGCGTTGTATCGCATTCGCCATCGCAGTGGAGGTCTTGAGCACCTTGCTGAATCCATTTCAGGATAAGGGCACGCTGTTCCGTAGTAAGGGCAGCCCGTGGAGGCGGTGGCATACGTTCAGACGCATTGGGTGAAGTAGAAGTATATAATTTACTCTGTGTTGGGCTAGTGAGGCGTACGCCGCCGGTCGTCAAAGTAAACTCATACGATGTAAGCCATACACCTTCCTTGTGCGTTATATTATCGTGGCAAGTCGGCGATGCGCAATTGGATTGAAGCATCGGTAGTAGCTGTTGCTCAAAATAAACCGTATCAGGGCTACAAGGATGAGCGGTAAGTGGCGGAGGGTTATTGATATAAACGGTATCCGTATTGGTGATATAAATAGTATCGCCATCAGGTGTGATGACGATCTGTGTTTTTTCGGGTAAAGTAGGTACTGGTTCGCGCTTACAAGCGAAATAGAGAAAAGTACCCAGTACAAGCAGCAGCAATAAGCGTTTAGAAAGGAGGCGCATAATAAAATTGGTAAATAGTTTGATGATGGTAGGCATTACACAAAACGAAGGAACGGAGTCGAAATAATGTCTAATAAAGAACGAAGGATGTACAACCGAAAACCCCTAAATTTTTCGGTTTTGTATTTGGAACCAGCGCGAAATATTAAAGCCCAAGCGGATATTACCCGCTGTCCAATCGCCATTTTGATCAAGCAAGAAAGCGCGTTCATTCATACCTGTGGAATTGGAAATATGCAATTGGAATACGTGGCCGCCGGTTTCAATATCCACGCCCAACGAAAGCGGGATACGTTTTAGGTCATTTGCGAATTTGTTGGTAGTGATATAACCGTCCCAGGTAAGTGCCACGCGTTTCGTAAATTTCCACCGACCACCGATACCCACGGCGAAAATATCATTAGGATCAACAATACTCTGTGCGATATTCTGGTGTACCAAAATGGGTGAAACTTGCAGGCTGAACCGATCGCTGAATTTACGACCGATGATTAACTGGTGGTAATACGAAATACGGCGACTGAACGTCGTTTCTACGTTCGGTACAGGCTCTTTTAGGCCATTAATCATCATACCACTGGCCCAAATCAGCGAAATAGGGATATTAACTTTACCCTTCGACTGCCATAGGATACGGTATTTTACAAAACCATCTACCTCTTTACGGAACGTACTACGACCAATACCGGCCATAAGATTCTTGTTAAAACCATAGTCCAAACCCATACGCATGGAGGCTTGATCCAGTCCAAAGAGTTCGTAACCACCGCCAGAAATTTCACCAAAACGGTGTAGGATACGAAAATCAAGCACACCAAAAGGTAGCATTTCGATACTGTTACCATTGATCACACGTGGCGATTTGAAGGCATTAGTGGCGTAATCGCGGGTCGCTTTATTTTCAAAACCGCTCAATAAATCATCGGCGGGATCTTGAGCAAAAAGTCCCGTTGAAAGGGACAAAAAAGCAAGTATGTAAAGGTATTTTAATGACATTTTAAAATTGAATTAGCAGGTTTTATCCCCCACAATTTGTCGGAATAAAACCAATGTTAAGGAATGGTGTTGGAATAAAGGTACAAATTCAGGCTTCAGATTTTGGTCTCAGATTTTCTGTTTTTTTGCGCGAATAGCCTACCTATTTAAGTAGA
>JAYUKX010000117.1:0-41029 GCA_043764095.1 Chitinophagales bacterium | reverse complement strand
TTTTTTGCGCGAATAGCCTACCTATTTAAGTAGAAAAAGAGGGAATATGAGGGCAAAAGATGTGCATCAATCTGTACCTTTATTTCGACACCATTCCTTAGAGACTGTTTTGTAATTAATATTTAAAATTAAGCGTTTAATATTTAACATTAATTTCAAATATTAAACGCTTAATTTTAAATATTAAAGTATGTTTATTAAAGACACTCTGCACGCTCCCGTTCCCAATCGGTTCTGGAAAGAATAAAGAGTACTGTACCACCTAATACCATCACTATTTTGGCAACAAAGGCAAAAAGACGGCCAAAATATTCCAACCAACCCAAAAAATACCAATGAATGCCGACCAATGTAAGAATTAGACTGGTTAAACCAAAAATAATAAGGGCGAAACCGAGTATCATGCCCGCGTTTTTGTACTTGTTCATATAAAAATGTCTGTTATAAATCTGTCAAATAAAGTAAAATTAGTTGAATGCCCGCGTGATGCCATGCAGGGGCTGCACGATTTTATTCCCACTGATATCAAGGTTAACTATATAAACCAATTATTGCGCGTTGGGTTCGATACCATCGACGTTGGTTCGTTTGTAAACCCCAAGGCGATTCCCCAAATGCGTGATACCGCCGAAGTGCTCGCAAAGTTAGACCTTTCTGTTGGTTCTACGAAATTATTAGCCATTGTTGCCAATCAGCGGGGTGCAGAACAGGCTTGCCAATTTTCTGAAATTCAATACCTTGGCTATCCATTTAGTATCAGCGAAACATTCCAAATCAGGAATACCAATGCTACGATTGCCGAGAGTATAGAGCGCACGAAGGATATACAGGAATTATGCGTGCAGCATGGCAAAGAAATGGTCATTTATATCTCTATGGGATTTGGTAACCCCTATGGCGATCCTTGGAATGTGGACATTGTATATGAATGGATCAATCAATTAGTGCCATTGGGTATTCGTATTTTTTCCTTATCGGATACCATTGGTTGCTCCAACCCACAAAATATAGCCTATTTATTTAGCAATCTTATCCCTGCGTACCCCGATATTGAGTTTGGCGCGCATTTACACACGCAGCCGCACAATTGGCGCGAAAAAATACAATCGGCGTGGGAGAGCGGTTGTCGCCGCTACGATGGTGCCATAAAAGGGTACGGTGGCTGCCCGATGGCCAAAGACGACCTAACAGGTAATATGGCCACCGAAAACATGATCTATTATTTCGATGAAATTATGGCCGATTTACCTATTGATCGGTCTGCTTTTGGTAGAAGTATGGCATTGGCGGTGGAGGTATTTCCTTAAGTTGTAATTGGGTGATGGACCAGTTGCGAGGCTACCTGATAATGCGGATAGCGTGCAATTTTTATCAATCTTTGTTATTTATGGCCCCTTTTCCTCCCCATATTTGTAATGCAGTTGCACTAATCCTTTGTCAAACTGCTTGGTGGAAAGCAGGGTCAGTTGTTGTTCGGGTAGTTCGTTATTAAACAATCTGGTGCCATTACCGACCAAAATAGGAATGACAGAGATAATAAATTCGTCGATAAGACGATCTTTTAACAGTTCGTGTACAATGGCTGCACCACCGTCACAATAGATGTTTTTGCCTGGTTCTGCTTTAAGTTTTTGCACCAATGCTTTAAGGTTTCCGGTGTAAAAATGCGTATTTCCAATGCTGGGCCTAGCCGTCCTTGTTATGATAAAAGCGGTTTTGTCGGCGTGTGGAAATACCGACACTTGTGTCATTACCCAATCATAGGTTTTTCTTCCCATAATGACAGTGTCGATGGATGCTACAAAATCAGCGTAACCATAGTCCTCGCCCTCCTGTTCAACGATGGATAAAAAACTCAGGTCATCATTGGGTTTTGCGATAAAACCGTCTAAAGTGGTGGAAATGTATAGAATTAGTTTTTTGCGCATTGTGTTTTATGTGAATTTATCGTAATTGAATAGTGACTTTGCCTCATAAAACGTCAATCCTCTACCATCAAAATTTTCCCACACGCCAGTTTCTGCCCCGACTTATCCACCACTTCAATCATATACAGACCATTGGACAATGCCTTACCTAAATCAATCGAATTGCTGGAAATAGTTTGCTCTATTTTCAGGTGACCCAACATGTCAAATACCCTAATACGATGGTTTTGATCCATCCAATCCGCAGGAATGTCCATATTGAAACGGCCATTGGTCGGATTAGGATACAGATGAAGCGAATAAGGCGCAGTAATCGCTGGTGATGCGGTACCTGAAGGCGTCTCGACACATTGTGCCATTTGATCCAGTAATATCTGAAACTTAGGACGATCTGTCCAAGGTGCTGGGTCATCGTCGCTAAAAATATGCCCCCAAGAGCCATAAATGCTTTGCCAAGGCCCTACCAACACAAAGGCCAAAGGCAATTCGCTCCCTAAAATGCGCAAACTATCGAGCATCCTATCGTATAACGCATACATGCCCGGGTGCACCTGCGCGTCGTACATGGCTTGGATATATGGCGGCACCGAAAAATCGGTGAAATGCTGCCCACCTTCGTAGTTGACTACTTTTTTTCCGTATAATTTGGCCGTTTTATACACCATTTCCCAGTGTGGATAAAAATCGAGGAATACATTATTGGCGTTTTCGAGTACGTCTTCAGGCGTGGCCGCTGCGCCCAATACTTGAAGATTAGGATTACCCGTGTTGCCATGATTAAGACCCACATACCACGATGGCGATATATAGTCGTACTTAGTTTGATCTGCTTGGGCGAGTATCTCTTCTGTGATCCAATCGTAGCCATTTTGGGTGCCAAGTACCCGTTTCAAGCGCGTATTTTGTGTACCCCATACCGACATCCAAATGTCAAATGCATGGGTGGCCCGTTCTGCGTATCGTCTTGGATAACTGATGTTTTGAGCCCCATTTTCAGCCACCCAATTGGCCTGTGGGAAAATCCAGTTCCATACCTCATTGCTGTATTCGATATACACCGAAATACCGGGTTTGAGTTGGTCGCGGAACAAAGTAGCCATTTGGGTAATATAATTGTCATCGGCTTTGTGCGGAATACATATCCATATATTTTTGTCCAACTGATTGGCCATAGCGATAATGTACTCGTAGGCTGCGCCGCCATAAGTAGATTCGGCTTGGGAATAATAGGTTGGGCGGGTTCTGTTAGCCCATTGCTCCTGTTTACTGCCATTGGTTTGCACCCAATCCATAAAGCGCAAGGTGTTAAATTCGGCGCATTTGTCCAAAAAACCTTGTCGGAAGGGTTGCGATAAATAGGTATCGATATTACTCAGTTCCACCACCCGAATATTGCGCACGTGATTGCCCAATTGGGACGCGGTGAGGTTGAAAAAAATATTATCCTCGTTGTTGATTACAAAATCTATCTGCCCGGGTGCTGAATTTGTCACTGTTAAATCGCCCTGCATTTGCAAAGTACCCACACCATCGTATAACAGTCGGAGCGGTACGCCCATTGGGATAAAACCAAGGGCGGAAATGATACCGCGCAAGGCATTTTGCCCACTTCCATTGGGTACAGTATAAGGTACTACTGTAGCGTAACCATCAGCATCGGTAGGGATATATTGTTGGTTTTCGGTGTTCCATGTAAAATTACCGCCGGGCGGATTA
Organism: Chitinophagales bacterium; assembly: GCA_043764095.1. Taxonomy (GTDB): domain Bacteria; phylum Bacteroidota; class Bacteroidia; order Chitinophagales; family Saprospiraceae; genus M3007. Next base: position 37,385 of record JAYUKX010000117.1, on the reverse strand, counting down.
GGGTCGTATGTAATCCAACCACCGCAAGATTTGAAAAAATCCTTGAACGGTCGACTTTTGGTATAATAGGCCAAACCCTCAATACCCACCCCAATTTTCATGGCACAAGGGTCGGGTGTCCAACCCGGACAAGTATTGCTATCGCGTTGTATATGCACCTCAAAGGTATCGCGGCAACCGTTCGCGCCATTGGCGGTAAGTTGATACAATCCCGGTGCCAGTTGATCGAAACGATTGGGGTTTGCAGGGGTCGGGATTATCGTATTCCCCACGCTGTTTTTTAATTGTAGTGGAATATTATCGTAATTGGTTACGATAAAACGGCCATCATTACCAGTGCAACTGGCTAGTTTTTCGTTGACCAATCCTAAAAGACAACTAAACGAACCAGTGCTATTAAATACCGTAATTTTTTTGGAAAGACTGTGTTGCAAACCCAAATCATCGGTAACCGTAAGTGTAACCGTAAGCACTCCTGTTGCCGTAAAAGTATGCGTCACCACAGCACCCGATACATTAGGAGACCCGTCACCAAAGTTCCAGTTATAAGCCACTACACTACCGCCAGGGTCGGAAGAAGCAGACCCATCAAAAGTAATATTAAGCGGCGCAATGCCGGATGATGGACTGCTGCTAAAAGCCGCAGTTGGCGGTTGGTTCACCATCACAGAGGCATCGGGGGCGACACAGGCGTATGTTTCGCCCATCCTCAATTCGTCGGCTTGTCCATTGGCAGCGCCATCTCCAAGGTACAGAGCGAGACTTCGGATTGCGAGAGGGGAGGGGCTGGTTTGTACCAAATTCGGTGTTGCTGCTGGTGTGTCATTCCCCAAAGCCGATGGATTCACAAAAAGGGAAACGACGGTTGCCGCTTGTTGAAAATCCAGTTTTACCACCAAAAATACCGTTTCATTGGGTACTACCGCCACCGAAGTAGGAAAATAAGCATCGCCGATACGGAGCGACCAGCGGCGTTGTCCGTTTACATTAGAATTGGTGCCAAAATACCCTATGGCTACTTTATTTCCAGTGCAATTATCGCACCATTGCAGGTCGCTTTCGTGCCAAGTAGCGGCTACGGTTTGGTCGTTGTTTTGGTTTTTGCGCAACAAAATACTCGCCCACAGCACAGTACCCGGTTTGCCGATGGCATTATCGTTATTGAGCCAATTTTGAAAAGGGCCGTTTGCGGCGGTATTGAGCCGCCTACCTGAAGTGAGGTAAGCCAAACCGCCCGAAACATAATTCCCTTGGGTTTGCAGATCGAGCCAGTTCATGGGGGCTGCATTGGCAATTTGATACCCAGGAACAGTATTGTTTTCACTTTGCACATTCCAAGGGCGCAACCATCCTGTTCCGCCTTGTAAGGTTTCGAGGGGCGTATTGGCGGGGTAATCGAAAGCGTCGTAGGCTAAGTAATTACAGATTTGTGCCTTGGTGGGGGGCGTATTTAAAAGTATAAGGAAAAAGAAAAAATAGCGCATGGTGTATTGGCTTGATGATCTGTGTTGAACAAATGAGCAAGTAATTGAGCGTACTTGCTTATTGTGGTACAAAGATAATGCACTTTTTTTGAAATGTAGGCGGTGGTTTCATTAGTTAGGGATTTCAATACTTAAAATACACAATGCAATTCAATTTCTAATTTTCATACAAAAAAGATGGTTTGACTTTTAGATCCAAATCCTACCGAGCAATGAATATTTGGATATTGTCGGCGACGGGAGACCTAATATCGTCCACTTGATCTTATACTGACCCTGATAGGGGTTAAGCATGAATAGCCCAGAATGCAATTCTGGGTTTGATGCGTAAGTGTGTGTTTAACAACCCTGGAAGGGTTGAACATAATGAAACGCGCGCCATACCCCCGGAATTTCATTCAGGGCTATTCAATTTTAACCACTCCGTGACTTATATGTTATTTAATTTTATTGTATTTTGATCCTCCCCGTCCTCAGCAACTATCCTATGCTAAATCTCAGGTACTTGGGTTTAAAATATCTACTTTTTCTTTAACGGCGCCCTTTCCATCTTTCCCAACAGCAAACCATTATCCGCTCCATCGCCCTTTACTTTTTGGACAATAGCCGCCGCTACATTTTTGCCCAATACCAGTGCTACATCATTATCGGTACGAAAATGAATACCTGCGTGGAACCGCGACTCAGCACCTTCTTTTGCTTTTTGCTCAAAAAATGCTTTTTCTGCCGGAAAAAGATAAGAATATATGCCGCACATGACACCACTTATCGCTGCATGACCCGAAGGATACCCAGGAAAAGGAGGGGCTTTAAGTAGTCCATGATAGGTCGTATCATACTGCTCCGGACGGATACCCCAATACGTGTATTTTGCATCCCATGCCGCCACAAAACCATCGTAAATACCTATGGCTGCAAGCGCATACATCCGTGTTGCCCGTGGTGGATTGAGGTGAATATTGTATTCAAATATTTTTTTGTCTAACACATCTCCCCAAACAGATTGGCCATTGAAATAGAGCGCGTTGGACCTAGAACTGGTTGTTTGTTTGAAATTTTTGAGTTCGGCCATGTCTTTTGCAAAATCGGGTGGTGGGCCGGGTCTAAACTGATTACCCTTTTCTAAAGCCACTGTTTTGCTGCTACCCGCATAAGGAAGCATGGCAAAATTACCGTTCCATAACCCCAGTTTATCTGGTTTCTTTCCGTCCCATGGTTGGTTGTTTAGAAAACCTTTGGTGTGTTCTATTTCTTTTTCGGCAATTTTTTTACCCAATTCAAACCCCTCTTTTGTATCGCTCGGATAGGCCACACCTGCCGCCACCCTCGATGCCATAGACTGGGTTGCTAAACGATTCATAGAGTCGGCTAAAGCAGGGAAAAAATGAGAGATGACCGTCACCGCTACTCCCGCCGCCACAGCGTGTTCACAAGGATAGGAAGGACTATCGGGTTTCACCGCGAGCGATTTTATCTTGTTATTGGCCGCAAATGGACGTGGACGATTAAAGGCGTATTTGGTGTCCCAAGCCGCTACCATCGCATCGTAGGTGGTGACGCTGAGTAGCATATTGGCCAATATGCCATTGCCCAATGCATCGTCCATCCAAGCATCTGCCATGATGTGTTGCCAACGGTAACTCGGATCGCCAGCATTCCAATACTCGATCATTTGCAAGGTAGCAGCATCCATTTTTTGTTGCTGCGCGAGTATTTGTTTGAGTTCCTCTTTGTTGTTGGTGGGCGGAGGCGGTAGTCGGTATGCTTTCCCCGATGGGATAAACCAAGTGTTCCAATTGCCTGCCGTAGGTTCCACCTGAGCGGAAAGGCGCACCGCCAAAATAAGCAGGGCTGCGATAATAAATACGTTCTTTTTCATAAATTAAGTAATTTTGCGCAAAACTATCCGCTCAAAAAGCGACCAAAGTACACGCGTCAACAAACAACGGAACGGGGTAAACAAACAACGCAATCATGTCAATCACTTATCAAGCCAATAGTACATCAAAGACCATTATCGACTCCAAACGGTTAAGGCTCTTTGCGTGGATCGGCTTGGCTTTTCTACTTTTTGGATGGTTATTGGATATAATATCGAATCCAGAGTCCCGCTGTGCTAAATTAATCAATTATATTTTTTTGTCGCCCTATATCATTGCCGCCAATTTTCTTTTTTTTGAACATATTTGGCCCAGTCTTAGTAAGAAAAAGATACTTCGATCCGTCTTTCTGTTGGTGCTGCAGTTTTTGGTGTACTCCTTTGGCTTGTACGCATGGCGATGGTTGGGTATTCAATTGCATATTTACACCAGTTTTTATACCCCCATTTCATTCACCGATGGCGTTTGTAAGCAATTCCAATATAGCGTCGTTTCTTTTTTCTTTTTTGCTATTGTTCGGCACATACACGACCATATTCAATTGAAACAAACCGCTCAGCAGTTGCGTATCGAAAAACAGGAAGCGGAACTGAATTACCTCAAATCGCAGACAAATCCACATTTTTTGTTCAATACGCTCAATAATATATACGCGTTGGCGCAAGACAAATCCGATCTCGCCCCAGAATCTATCCTGCGGCTGTCGGATATTTTGCGTTTTATGTTGTATGAAACCAATGATGCGTATATCGAAATAGGGCAGGAGGTCAAAATTATCAGCGATTATATTGCCCTTGAAAAACTGCGTTACGACCAAACCTTACAAGTCAATTTCAAATTCGATATTTTAAACCTCCAGCAACCCATTCCGCCTTTGTTGCTTATTCCATTGGTCGAAAATGCTTTCAAACACGGTGCTTCGGAAACTAGAAATCGGCCATTGGTGGATATTTCGTTGGTGATAGAACAAGAGCAATTGACATTTAAGGTAAAAAACTCTTGCGATAAATCCTCCGAGGCATGGAGTACCAAAGAAAATATTGGTCTTTCTAACCTCCGGCGGCAATTGGAATTGCTATACACAGAATATCGTATTTCGCTCCAGCAGGATGGAGACGTATTCACTGCTTTGTTGAACATCAACCTCAATAGCCATGTCTAAAATAACGTGTATCATTATTGAAGATGAGCCTTTGGCGGTCAAAGTGCTATCGGGATATATTGCTCAGGTGGCCTTCTTGGATTTACAGGGCGCATTTAAAGATGCGATTTTTGCCACCGAATACCTGCGGGATAATAGTGTCCAATTGATTTTCCTCGATATTCACTTGCCTCGTTTGAAAGGTATGGACTTCCTAAAATCGTTGACACATCCGCCAGCGGTGATTGTCACCACGGCTTATCATCAATATGCGGTAGAAGGTTTTAATTTGGACGTAACCGATTACCTCCTAAAACCATTTGCTTTTGAGCGTTTTTTAAAGGCCGTTAATAAAGTAAAACCACCCCAACCAGCCGTACCGATTAAGCAGGAAATTCCCGCTCCCGAAAAGGATTTTATTTTCGTAATGGTACAAAAAAAGAAGGTGAAAATCCTGTTTTCCGAGATCGCTTATATCGAAAGCCAACGCGAATATATCAAAATTGTGACCATTCAAAAGGAATACACCACCAAGATGAGTACGCACGAAATTGGGAGTATTTTACCTGCACACCAATTCAAACGGATACACCGCTCGTTTATCGTTGCTATCCATAAAATTGAATCTTATACTTCCGAAATGGTGGAAATACAAGGCGTGGCTATTCCAATCGGGCGGGAATATCGGGATGTGGTGGAGGGGTTGTGAGGGTGGGCAATTGCTTGGATTTTTGCTATATTGGGCGGAATGTGCCTATTTTTATGCACATTTCGCCCGATATAGCAAATTTTAACTAAAAAAAAGGCGCAAACACACTTTTGTCAAAAAGACTTTCTTGAAAAAAAATCGAGATCGTGCAACCGAAATAGTGTTATTTGCACCTATAAAAATACGTTGAATGGAATGCTTGATTTGAGGTGATTCACTAAAAGCAAAACAATTTATTGCTATAAAGAAGAACAGGTGCCAAACGGTTAAAAAATAAAACAACCACCCATACGTTAAGAAAAACAAACAACTTTAATTTATGAATATTGAAAAAATTTACTACATTCTACTTTTGTGTTTTATCTATTCTATTGGGTTGCAAGCCCAAACTAGCCAAGAAGATTTGCTTAAAACGGCCAAAAAAGAGGTTAGGAATACGCAGAAAATGAAACCTTTATCAGATTTAATTGCGTCTGGGCAACTGACGGAAGACCGCGTTTTGGCAATGGCTTATATTGGTAGGGCAAAAATGAACCAACGTTTAGACAGGAAGTATTGGCACAAATTCGTTTGGGAAGAGCCTATCCGCGATAGCCTAGTATTGACCATATTAGCGGATTACGAACAGGCCATTCGCACCTGCCCGAGTTGCGATCTTGTTGTTCAAAAAAATCGTTACGAATTTTTACATAAAGTAGCCCCCAAAACTGAAATATTTAAGGATGATTTTGCGAAAATAAAGGCTGCCGGCTACAAAACCGATCAAAAAGGGGTGATGCTTAGTCTGCATGCATGGCAAAGGAGCGGATTGTGGTTGGGTGGTAGTATATCCCCATTTGGAACAATTTCACCTTATTATAAGCTGCGATTCAAGGCCCCATCGACCCATAAAAAGGATCAGTTTTTTCGCCATAAACCATTTAATTTCAATGCACTTGCTTTGGCTTACAGCCGAAAACTGGATAGTAATTTAAATGATATTTCCTTCAGTGTGTTCCAACTGAACGCACCTATTGTACTGAATCTTACTACTTTTGGTGCTCAATTTGGTAAAGATACAGAGGGCGAAAAAATCGCCCCCCGTTGGTACTATCGTCCCGAAATTGGTTTTGGCATGGGGCATCTTTCGCTGAGCGCTGGATACGATTTGTTTTTCAAAAAATCCGCCAAAAGGGCATCCGATCAGTTTTTTGTGCAGTTGAGGTATGCGTTTATTGCAAATTGATCAACTACCGATCACCATTAAGCCTTTTTTAACTCCAACCAAGTCTTTACGGGTATCGCAAAAAAAAATGACGAACCGGGATGATCTTAAAATATCCGGTTCGCCATTTTTATAGTCTATGTTATCGCAACTGAGTTGTTGCCATCAAAATCAATTTCCAATAAGAATCCGCCCGTTTTTCACCGCGGATTCACTTTCTAATCGGTAAAAATATATCCCAGCAGGTAGATTTTCCAAATTCAACGTCGTACTTTGCTCAAATTTTTTGGTCAGAACCACCTTTCCGTTTTCATCATACAAAACCAATTTGAATGCCGATTCCAGATTGGTCGTTATCTGGAGGCTCATCTTGTTTGCCACTGGATTGGGGAAAACCTCAATGACTGCATTTGATTCAATGTGGGATGAACGGATCGGCGATAATCTTGAGTGGCCATCAAAGTCATTCATTTTCAAGCGATAGAAGTATTCTACACCCGATTTCACTTCCGCGTCATTGTATTGATACTGTGCTTTTCCTGTACCGTTCTTTGCCGATAATACGCCTATATTCCCAAACAAATAACCGTCAGTCGAGCGTTGAATGTCAAAATGCGATAATTCTCTTTCACTATCGGTCAACCAGTCCAATAAAATAGATTTATTGGTGGCCGATACCTGAAAATCGAGCAATTCGAGCGGAAGTGCGGCACTCAAGCCTTGAAGACAGGTAACATTATTTGAAGTTGCAAAGAGTTGGGTCGCTGGTTGTGGGGCATTAAAAACGACCGTTTGAGTCGTGCCCCCGTTATAGCTCCAAATGAGATTGCTGGTCAATGCCGGGTTGATAATGGTGAATTTTGCCGTGGCCAACAGCGTATTGGTTGTATTGATGGTAATACCCATATTCGGTACAAACAACTGTATATTGAGCGATGCCTGCCCTGCCGCGGGCATGGTCAAAGTTGGTACAGCATATAAAGGCGTTAATGTATGACTGACAAGTACTGGTGTTGACAGTCCCGCTGTGTTAAATCCAAATTGCAGATTGCTGCTACCAAGACCAAATGGTGCGCTCCCTGACATAAAAATCTGGAACTGAAATTCATTACCAATAACTTGAGCATTTCCAAAGGAAAGGCAAAAAGTTTGTCCAAAAGAGGATTGGCTCAGAAGCAGAAAAAAAAGTATAATATTATATTTCTTGTACATGATATTTAATATTGTTAGGCTTAGTGCACTATAAACTTATCTTGTTTATAGTGTACTTAGTCCAATTGTTGAATAAAAGAGTTGTTTAACACCCAGTGTGCATTCAGATCTACGGCATTGATCGCGCCATCAAGATTGAAGTCCGCAGCGGTTGACAGGTAGAAAAATGGATTTCCGTTTTGCAATTGCCAGTATGCATTCAGGTCAACGGCGTTCACCTGACCGTCACGATTGGCATCGCCGGAGTACATCCCGTAGATGCCCGGAGCGAGCAGATTGAGTGCTCCTGTACCGAAAGTTGGCACACTGTTGTTGGTGAAATTCAACGATGCGGGTGTCGTGCTCAAAGCGATACTATTAAGCGTTCTAAAGCCTAAGTGGCTGCGATGGCGGACCGCTACATAGTAATTATCTGCTGGTGCGTTCGAAAAATGGAGTGGAGAAAGGCCGTCCATATCCACCACATCACCATCACGTTGCACGAGCGCGGAACGGGTATAAAGTTTGGTCGTTGGATTATTTTTATTCCGCAATTCGACAAATACCCAATCCACAATGGCGTTGTTGACGTCTGGCTGAGCCAATACAGCGGTATTGGTGCCCTCGATTTCGCCATTGAATTGGGTGAAGCCAAAACCGGGATTTGGGTCGGTGGTCGGAATATACCCCCCGGCACGCAAACCATCGTTCATCGTGCCCGCTCCAACGTTGTAAGGGCCTTGCAAATACACTTTGATGGCTACCGAAACCGCTTGCGGCCCCGTAAACAGATTGCTCTCCCAAGTACCTCTCCCATAAGTAGCAGCCCTTAGCCTGCCGGTTGGGTAGTATATTTCTAAATCGGTGACCGTGCAGCGCGCTAAACCTGTAAAAAACGGCACCCAGGCACTCAGGGTATTATCAATGACATATACACCAATATCGGCTCCAATATACACTTCATCATTGGCGCTGTTATTTCGATAAATAATGGTATTAATTGGAATATTGGGCAACCCCGTAGAAAAAACATTCGTCCAAGTGGCACCGCCATCGGTCGTTTTAAACACTTTAGTGGCGGCATTATATCCCGAGAAAACAACCCATACCTTAAGGGGATCGGTATTGGATATAGTTATGTTTCTGATGTTAGCAGTCCCAACGGGCAAAGTGCCCGTGATATTTGTCCAGGTAGTGCCTCCATTCGTTGTTTTGGATACAGCATCCCCTTTTAACGTATAAATGATTTGGGTATTACTGGGAGCGACTACAAATCGGGTAACGCTGCCCGTTCCGCTTGGCGTACCTATGGAAGTCCAGGTATGTGTATTTGTGGCGGCATCCAGAAAATTGGTACTCTTGTATAAATCAGGTCTTCCGCCTGCATAACAAGTTGTTGCTGTGACTGGGTCCTGAATGATAGGACTAAAAAATTCTGTTCCGACAGGAAGCCCATTGCCATTTAATGTATTGAATACCGAACCACCATCAATGGACAAACTATGATTCCCATTTGGGTCGGAGATTACGATATTCTGGTTATTGCTACGGTCTATAAAGGTGCTTTCGCCATCGCCACCACCGATATAAGTCCAAGGATCTCCATCTCTTTTCAAACTGCCAATATCTTGAAGGCCTGTTATCAGAATGGCATCATTCGACGACAAGGCGACATCCGTTTCTTGGGCCACTCTTAAGTTATTAGCGATATAAGTCCAACTAACCCCATGATCGGTTGATCTGGAGATTCCACCGTCGCAAGTAGAAAACAGTGTCGTACTGCTCCCGGGCAAATACTCGATGGCTTGAACATCAGCATGTAGGTACGGTGCTATTCCAGGCGAGCCGCCGGGGGTTAACGGATCCGTACCATACCAAAAGGTCAGTATGGCCCAGGTAACTCCTCCATCGGTAGAGCGCCACTGACTGATGCCTCCTATGGTCAACAAATTGGGGTCAGTAGGAGATACTGCAATGGCCAAATCATGACCAGCCTGCCCACCGGTGCCACTGCCATCGCTTGAGCTGCTCAATATATTGGGCGTTGTTGATTGGGTTGAGAAAGTTGTCCCGCCATCCGAAGAACGATATGTTCCCAAATATCCACCATCTGTATTACCCGCTAATGCGTAAACATATGCTGTATTTGCGCTTGTTACACCAAGAATAATGCGCGATACATTCGCAGCCACTGGAAGCCCGGAAGTAATTGGTGACCAAGTCGCGCCGTTATCCGTGGACTTCCAGAAAACATTGGTAGTGGAGGTGTTTCTGCCTGAAGCATAAACCGTGGAGGGATCGCCAGGCTTAAATTTTATATCATGTATGTTATTACTTCCATCTAATGTGGCTACAGGATTAAGCACCGTTGTCGCCCAGCCATCAGTTGTTCTAAATACCCCGCCATCGGTTGCGGCCATCATGATTAGTGGATTGGACGGATCCATAATCAATCTTCTTATTTTATAGTCATCAGTGACCATCCAAGTCAAACCAGTGGTAGTCCATGTCGCTCCACCATCAGTTGATTTCAAAATACCCAAACTTCTTTTATCCGATTCCCAACTGCCCGTAGCGAGGTACATAGTTGTGCCGCCCGGTGCTATAGCCAAATCAGAGCAACCGATCACGGGCAAGAAATCATTGTTAGTGGTCCATGTTGGCAACGCAGCGTTGCCATTGGTCGTCTTCCAGAGCCCCCCATCAGGGGTACTGACATACATGGTATTGCTATTGGTAGGATCGAAATGTATAAAATCAACCCTGCCTACGCCGGCATCATATCCAGTAGGTTTGGAAAGAGGGCCTACCTCTATCCAGTTGCCTGAAGGAGATCTTTCGGAGCCACCATTTGTTCCTTGCCATTTCAAAAAATTTGCATAATTGGTGGAGGGCAAGGTCATGTTGCCAGTTGGATATACCCTTGGAGCCATATACTCCTCCCATCTTTTGAACACCTTATATCCCTGGCCTTTGCGCGGGGTTTTTCCCTGCCAATACTTGTTGAAGTCCTGCTGAACCTCATAAAAGGTGAAATTTTTGTTGTTCCCTTTTTCCGACCAAACAGGTTCGGTGTTTTTTTGGGAATACAAGAAAACAGAACATAGCATTGACATCATCAAGGCTAAACTGTATTTGCTCAAAAGGTGTGTTTTGTTGGATGATACTGTAATACGCATATTTTTAAATTTGCATGAGTTTTTTTATGGGGCAAATATTCAAGCATAAACTTGAAAATATCCCTTAACAGAGGGTGACAAAATGGGGGACAACGCAAAGAAATGCTTAAAAATCACCAATAAATGCTTCCAAGGTGGTTTCTTCATCAAGTCCTAAGCGGCGGCGCAGGCGGTGACGCGTCTTTTTGACGCTGTCAGCCGAAATACCAAGCATTAAGGCTGATTCTTTGTTCGTCAGGCGAAGTTTGATAAAAAGGAAGAGCCGCTCCTCGGCCTCGCTGATCGCAGGATAAACAGTGCGCAGGCGGAGCAGATAGCTGGGATGTACTTTTTCAAAATAGGCTTTAAATGCTGCCCAATCCGAATCGGTCAGAATGCGCTGATTGTATAAGTTTTCCTCAAAATCTATAGGCTCTTGGGATAGTTCCCTATGGACTTCCAAATCCAATACCTGCTTTTTCAAATCGATTAGTAGCGCATTTTTGTCTAATAAAATGCGGGTCAGGTTAGTGAGATTTTCCTGATGTTGTGCTTGCCTCCGATTTGTACGGCGGATTTGGACACGCCAGCGCCAGAATATAAAACCAGCGAACAGCACTACGAAAATAAAAAGTGCAGTGCCACGTTCCAAATAAAGGCGTGCTTTGGCAAGTTCGATTTGTTTTTTTTGCAGTTCCAATTCGTTTTGCTGGCTGCGGTATTTGGCTTCCAAATCTGCAATTTCCAGTTGGGTTTTAACCCCAATAATGCTATCTCGTAAATCATAAGATTTCCTCAAAAACAGAATGGATTTGGTTAACGCTCCTTTTCGCTCATAAAGATCAGCCAGACACGAATAATTAATGATTAAATTCTCTGACCGATTCAACTCGGTATTGATGCCAATACACCGATCGAAGATTTTGATACTCTCCTTAAATCGATTGATTTGAAAATACGCCACTCCGAGGTTGTTCAATGCCAGGGCTTCGTTATTGCGACGCCCTAATTTTTGCCAGATGTCTATGGATTGCTGAAGGTAAGGAATTGCTTCCTTTGAAAGGTTTTGCCGGCATAGCAGACCTCCAAAGTTGCTCAAGGTCACACCCAAAGTTGTTTCAGTGCCATATTTTTTAATAATGGGTATAGCAGCCTGGAAATACTGATGCGCGTGCGCAAAGTCATTTATTTGGCTGTAACTGTTTCCGACCTGTTCCAAACTTTCCCCTACGCACAGGCTGTCGCCCGCAGCACCGCAAAGTTTGGCAGCTGCTTCATAAGGCACAATGGCCGCTGTATAATTTTGCAGAAGAGAAAACAAAATACCCTTTCGGTGCGTGATCCAACCTTGCCGCCGAGATTTCCAGAGGCATTGGCAATGCTTTCTGCTTCCAAAAGGTATCTAGAGGCTTCTGAATAATTATGAACATCCAGATAGTCTTGAAATAGGTAAAGCAGGCCATATAATTGCTTCAAACTGTCCTTTTCAAGTGTTGCGCTGTTAATGAAATCCCGATGTGCTTTCACTTTTTCTTCTAATGCAAGTGCCGACTCCGGTGCGACAGGATCCGATTTTTTCCAACCTGCTCTAAAATTAGTTTGCCCCAAAACAGGGGTAGTACCAAGCGAGCAGAGTAGGAATAAAAGGATGTAGCGGAAAATACTAATCATATTATAGTGTTTGGGTAATTGGGCATGAGATTCAAATAAGGGCAGCGATTCCCGGTTTAGAATTTTCTTTTGTTTAGTAACTTTGAACTGAAATATTTTTGGTCATTTATCAAGCAGTTATGAAATCGCTCCCAATTAAAATTTGGGTATTGTAGTCAAAGTCCCAATAGTTACCCATAAACCGAGAATTGCTGAAATAAGGAAGCCAAATTTGTACTTTTATTTAAATCTCGTTCCTTAAAAAAAGTATCCGATAAGTTTTTTGTGCAGTTGAGGTATTCGTTTATTGCAAATTGATCAACTACCGATCACCTTAAGCCCTTTTTTTTAACTCCAACCAAGTCCACACTGCTGTAGCAATATCAACGCCAGCAAATAAAATAAGGCTGGTTTGGGCCTGTCCCGAAAGCACCAAAAGGACAAAACCGATCCCCACAAATCCCCGCGAAATAATGGTGGAAAATACCACCTCGCGGTTGCCTTGTTTGCTAATAGCGTAATACACCGCCGACAAAGGCAGGACCACAATGCCTAATGCTTTGATCCATATCTCTGAAGTAGCATCAAACCCAAACATGCCGAGCAGCATATTGGGGACAAAAATAAGTTGAAGTCCGGTCAAAATGACATAAACAGCTTGCACCAGTAATGAGGTATAGCGTTGAGGGTTCATCATAAAAGTGGTTCGTTAAATAAATGAATAAAAGGATGTACCCAGCAAATGTAGTGCTTTTTTACTTAAATACACTATAAAATGAACAAATAATATAAAAATCCGTTTCAATTCGGCTATATAAATTCAAAATGTGATTTTATAGTACTTTTTTAACCTTTGGCACGTGATCATTTATTAGATGCATGTCCGTATTCAAATATTAATTACAATTATTATGAAACAAGTTGTTGTTACCCTTTTACTCGCTTTATTCTGTGCAAATGCCGAGGCACAAATCAACATGCCGCAACCAAGTCCCTCGAGCACGGTTACACAAAATGTAGGTTTGGCCGAAGTAAAAGTAGAGTATAGCCGTCCAAGCGCGAAAGGCCGCAAAATTTTTGGCGAAGTAGTCCCATTTGGCGATCTTTGGCGCACAGGAGCCAATGGTGCTACCAAATTCACCACCAACGATTCCCTCACATTTATGGGTGCGGGGCTTCCAAAAGGTACTTATGTACTCACTACACGCCCTAGTCGCGACGAATGGGAGATCATTTTTAACAAAAACCTTAGTTCTAGTGCCTCTAATTTAAAACCTGAAGGCGAAGTACTAAAAGTAAAAGTAAAGCCACAAACACTACCTTTCAAAATGGAAACATTTACCATTTTGATTGGAAATATTACCAGCAATGGCGCGTCTTTGGATATAGTTTGGGAAGATACTTACGTTTCCGTGCCATTTACCAATGATTTTGAGACCAAAGTAGCGGCTCAGATCAAAGCAAAATTGGATGGCCCAACACAAGATGAATATTTCTCTATGTCGCAGTACTACTTTGAAAAAAGCAGAAATTTGGCAGATGCACTTACTTATGTCAATAAAGCCATCGAAAAAGGCGAACGTTTTTGGATGTTGCGCCACAAATCATTGGTACAGGCTAAATTGGGCGACCTCAAAGGTGCTACCGAAACCGCTCAACGCTCGCTTGCGCTGGCTAAAGAAGCCAAAAACAACGATTATATCCGCATGAACGAGAAGTCTATTGAGGAGTGGGCAAAAAAATAATTTTAATTTAAGTTGTTGATTTTTAGATAGTTGTGTAGTGTCGGCGTGACTCAAAGTAACGACGAAACTAAATTACACTAACAAGAACGCCTGCCTTCGTCACGAAAGCAGGCGTTTCTATTAAATGGAAAACCAATTATTTGTAAAGCCTTTAAAGTTTAAATCCCTTGAACAATTAAAAAATAGAGTGGCATACCAATCGTGATATTAACAGGGAAAGTAACGGCCAATGCCATGGGTAAATATAAACCAGGGTTTGCCTTAGGTACTGCTATTTTCATCGCTGCCGGAACAGCAATATAAGACGCACTCGCCGCTAAAACCGCAAAAACAAACCGATTCGTTATATCATCGGTGACTAGTGCACTCAATATGGCGAAAATACAGCCATTGAACAGCGGAATGAAAAACGCAAAAAGGAATGGAAACCAACCAAAATCAAAAAATGATTTTAATTTCCTACCACTTGTTATACCCATATCCAATAGAAATATAGCCAAAAAACCTTTAAAAATATCATTGGTAAATGGTTTTATGCCTTCCGCTTGTTTGGCACTCGCCATAAAGCCAATGACCAAACTACCCAAAATTAATAAAACGCTACCATTGGTCAAAGAATGATGAACTACACTTCTCTTCTTTACTACAACACTTTCTTCCTTGTTAAAAATCGTAATCAAGATAATACCTGCGATAATTGCTGGCGACTCCATCAAGGCCATTATCGCTACCATGTGTCCGTGTAACGATAATTGTTGCGACTCAAGATAAGATACCGCAGTAACAAATGTCACAGCACTTACAGAACCGTACGCCGCCGCAATAGCACCTGAATCATATACATTTAACCATCGTTTTAAGATAAAAAAGGTATAAATCGGTATAACTGCGGAAATCATTAGGCCAAATAAAATTGACCACAGTATTTCGCCAGTAAATGTTTCGTGCGACAATTCCTGCCCTCCCTTGAACCCAATCGATAACAGCAAATACAGCGAAATAAACTTTGAAGAATTGGGCGGTACTTCCAAATCGCTTTTCAGATATACCGCAGATATACCAAGTACAAAAAATAAGAGTGCTGGATTCGTGAGGTTTTCTATGAGTAAGTTAACATTCATTTTGAAAATGCACTTTGGGCATCTTAAATTCATGCACCTTTTGATCTAACTTATCACTAATAAGTCCAGTTAGTTTTATCCCATTTAACATGAAAAGCACCCCAAAAACATCAAGTTCCGTCATTTTATGTATTTGTTCTTGAATATTAAGTGTTGCCAATTGTATCAACTGCTCTTTAAATGAAGGCTGTTGTGTAAGGGACGAATGGTTATCGGTGAATAGATGACTAAGTGTCCTTTCTGCTGCATTACGCGGTTGTTCCCCTGTATTTTGAAGTGTTTTTTGGAGGAATCGACAAGATAGATCATTTACAATAACGACCTCTTCAATATTATTGCTTTCTATAAACTCCTTTACAGATTCTACATAAGCAGGCTCGTTAAAGTTGAAAATAGCAGCAGTTGAAGTGAGAAAAAATACATTTTCCCCATATTTTTCTTCTTGGATAAAATTTTCAATACAAGAAAACGGACAAATTAAAAAAAGTTTGTTACCCATAATTATTTATATTTTTTCCTATTGACCTTGACCCAATGAATAACCTGCTTTACCGTCGAAAGTATAGAGGTTTTCGGTTTTAATTGTATCTATATTTTCGGATACGGCATTGGACAATAACTCAATGATATCTTGTTTTGTAATGTTGGCACCTTCAGTGGGTTTAAACCTGCAACGCCAGTGGTCGGTGCAAAATGTTTCTTCAAAACCTTCTGGCCAAACCTTAATCCCACGGTTAGTTATCATCGACAGTTTTAAACTTGGTTTTTCTATTTTTTGGACGATTTGAGCCAACTCATCAGGGCTAGTTCCGTCCCAATGTACAAATACGTCCACCCCAACCAATGCTTTGCTGGCGGCTGGTTTGCGTTTGTATTTGGGTAAATTTAATGCCGTATTTTTAGCATAAAAAACAGGTTTCAACAACGATGGCTGTTGACCAAGATTGGCAATAACGGCTTGTGCAAACTCGCTGGTACCTACTTTTTGTTTACTAATGCCTTCTTTGAAAATATCATAGGTATGAGTGCCGTCCTCAATCGTTTTTAACCAAGCATTTTGAACTTTTTCTGCAACTTCGGTTTGACCAATATGATTGAGCATCATTACGGCACCCTGTAATAAACCCGATGGATTGGCCAAGTTTTGACCAGCCCTCCGCGGTGCTGACCCATGAATGGCCTCAAACATTGCGCATTCCTCTCCAATGTTTGCTGAACCAGCCAATCCGACAGAACCAGCAATTTGAGCAGCCACATCAGATAGTACATCGCCATATAAATTAGGCATTACGAGTACATCGAAAAGTTCGGGTGTATCGGCCATTTTGGCTGCACCTATATCAATGATCCAGTGTTCGTTTTCTATTTCAGGATATTCTTTTGCAATTTCATCAAAAACCTGATGGAACAAACCATCTGTTTGTTTCATAATATTGTCCTTCGTAAAACAAGTGACCTTTTTGCGTCCATATTGCTTGGCGTATTCAAAAGCATACCGAACAATTTTTTCACAACCAGGTCTGCTGATCAGTTTTAAGCATTGTACTACCTCATCTGTTTGCTGGTGTTCGATCCCTGCGTAAAGATCTTCTTCGTTTTCGCGCACAATCACAATATCCATTACAGGGTGTTTGGTACGAACAAAAGGATCCAAACTCATGCAGGGGCGCACATTGGAATACAACCCAAGAAACTTGCGGGTAGTCACATTGAGGCTCTTGTATCCACCTCCTTGCGGCGTAGTAATTGGTGCTTTTAAAAAGATTTTATTCCGGCGAATAATATCCCACGATTCGGGTGCAATACCAGCAGTATTACCCGCTAAATAAACTTTTTCACCGACTTCAACATGCTCGACTTCAATCTGAGCACCAGCGGCTAAAATAATGGCAAGCGTGGCATCCATTATTTCTGGACCGATGCCATCACCTTTTGCTACAGTAATTTTTGTCATGTATTTATTATTTTTTTAACGCCGCAAAGATCTGAGCATCAATTCATTAATTTGTATTTATCTTTGCAATGAAATACATAAAATAAATTTATGAACTACACTTTAAATCAACTTCAAATATTTCTGAAAATTGTTCAGACCCAAAGCGTAACCAAGGCTTCGGAAGCATTGCATTTAACACAGCCAGCGGTGTCTATTCAACTCAAAAATTTTCAGGCACAGTTTGAAATACCATTAACAGAGGTGATTGGTAGAAAAATTTATATCACCGACTTTGGGATGGAAATTGCTACTGCAGCCGAAAATATCCTCCATCAGGTATATGCTATCAATTATAAAACGTTGGCTTATAAAGGTCAACTTGCGGGCAGGCTCAAGATTTCGATCGTATCAACGGGGAAATATATCATGCCTTATTTTCTATCTAATTTTATTCAAAAACATCCAGGAATCGAACTCATTATGGATGTGACAAATAAAAGTAGGGTGCTTGAAACCTTAGCCCAAAACGAAGTTGATTTTTCATTGGTTTCTATTTTGCCGAGGCACATTCATGTAGAACAATTAGATTTATTACAAAATAAATTATACTTAGTAGGGAATACTAATCAACGCTTTCAAGCACCGTTGCAGATTGAAGCCGTATTCAAAGATTTACCCCTTATTTTCAGGGAAAAAGGCTCGGGAACACGTCAAATAATGGAGCAATTTATTGAGGAAAATAACATACCGGTATTCCGGAAAATGGAACTTACCTCCAATGAGGCGGTAAAACAGGCAGTATTAGCGGGACTTGGTTATTCCATTATGCCACTTATTGGTATTAAAAATGAATTGTCGAGCCATGCTTTACAAATAATACCATTAGCCGAACTGCCGATTAAATCCCTTTGGAGTTTTATATGGCTCAAAGGGAAAACACACACGCCTGTAGCCAGTGCGTTATTAGCATATATGAAAGAAGAAAAATCGAATATTGTACAGGAAAAATTTGATTGGTATGAACAGTATTAATGATGGAACAAAGCGGGCATAAAAAAGCCTTGCAATTATTACTATTGCAAGGCTTTTTTTATAAAAACTATTTTTTTTACAAGCGACCCATAGCACCAGCAAGTGCAGTAAGTTGGAACGGCCAAATTACCCAAATCCATTCTGGTTTGAACCATAAAAAGCCCAACATGATTACTGTAGAGACTCCGAATATCATCCAATCGCGGCCTTTATTAGGCGTGTATTCTTCTTTATTATTTGCCATAATATTAGATTTTTAAATTTGTGCCGCAAAGGTAATTCAAGTTTTCCAAAAAAGAAAAGACTTGTACATGATTTATAAGTACGTCATTGAAATTAGTTCAGCATATTTTCATGGTCTTTTTGGCCATAATTTCCTTGTTTTCTGGTTAAATAGGGCTACTATTCGCCTCAAAAACAACTTGTTCTGACCTAAAATATCTACGACAATAAACCAAATTCATTTCAATGCAGTACTTGTCAGCCGATTAATATACTACGATAATCGCTTTTTTTCCTTGAAAGATCGGTAACAAGCCTTTCGATTTATTATTTCATTGTACTTTTGTGCATCTTTAATACGATGGTTCATTTTGACCAACTTTTATCACTCACATTAACAAATATCTATGTTACTTTTTTCTATGCCTGATTTCGCCTCTCCGGAGGTTTGGATTAGTTTATTGACCCTAACATTCCTCGAAATTGTACTCGGCGTTGACAATATTATCTTTTTATCCATTATTTCGGCCAAATTACCCGAAGAAGACCAACCCAAAGCACGTAATATCGGTTTGATTTTAGCGATGGCTTTGCGTATCATTTTGCTCTTTGGCCTTTCGTGGATTATTGCCATGAAGGATCCGCTTTTTGAAATCAACTTTTTGCATATTCATGGTGGTTTAACAGGACAAGGACTTATCCTTCTTTTGGGTGGCTTATTCCTATTATATAAGGCAACCAAAGAAATCCACCATAAATTGGAAGGTAGAGAAGAAACCACCGATCCAAAGATTGGAACAGGTAAAGCCGCGCTTAATAATGCCATTATCCAAATCGCTGTGATCAATTTGGTTTTCTCTTTCGATTCCATTCTTACGGCAGTAGGTATCGTTGATAACCTGTGGATTATGATTATTGCAGTAGTTGCTTCTGTACTTATTATGATGCTTTTCTCGGGGCCAGTCAGCAAATTTGTCAACGACCACCCAACCATTCAAATGTTGGGGCTAACCTTTTTAATCCTTATTGGATTCTCTTTGATTGCAGAAGCAGCGCATTTAGGTCACTTTATCACGGGTGAAGTACCCAAAGGTTACCTTTATTTTGCTATTTTCTTCTCCATGTCCGTTGAACTCCTTAATATTAGGATGAGTAAAAAGACGAAGACGCCGATCCAATTACATGGTTACGCCGAAACTGCGCGAAAGAAAGGTCTTTTGGATGAAAATTTGCTGGATAACGAAAAAACCGTTAAATAATACGCTATGTCCTTTCAATTGCGTCCCATTGAGCAAACCGATAATAGTCAGGTTGCTCTGATTATTCGCACCGTAATGACCGAGTACGGTGCGGTGGGGGATGGTTTTTCTATCCAAGACCCAGAAGTAGATCACATGTTTGAGGCATACCAAGATCCGCGCGCTGTTTACCTCGTATTGGTATCCAGCGGTCAAGTACTTGGTTGCGGTGGTATTGCGCCCCTAAAAGGTGGCGATGCGGATACTTGCGAACTCAAAAAAATGTATTTCCTTCCCGAAGCACGTGGAAAAGGACAAGGACGCGCCATTATCGAGGAATTGGAACAAGAGGCTGCAAAACGAGGCTTTAGCACTATTTATTTGGAAACTATTGCAAGAATGGAGGAAGCAAATAAACTGTACCAAAAGGCTGGTTACCAAACCCTAGCGGGTAATATGGGCAACACGGGTCACAGTGCTTGTGGGTTGTTTTACGCTAAGCAGATCGCTTAGAAATGTCCAATGACTATCTCCAGTTGAAAACTTATTGGCGGTGACGTTTACTAAACCTTCGAGGTTTAGTAAACGTCAATATAAATACATACAATAATCTTAATAAGATAGATTTTAGATATTGTTGTTGGCGGGGATACCAACATCGCCAAAAATCTGATTCAACCACTAATTTATCTGATACTTATCGTTAAGCCTTTTTCCCAAATCAATAATATTGTTTTTTTGAGCTAGTACATTGAGCCATGTTGTATGGATGCTTGCACTTCCATAATAAAGACCTGCCAAGCCGCCTGTTACGCAACCTGTAGTATCTGTATCAGCACCTAAATTAACGGCCTTAAGTACTGAATCCGAGAAATTATCGAATTTCAGAAAGCACCAAATACTGGCTTCTAAAGTGTCTATTACATATCCGCGTGAACTGATTTCTACTTCCTTGTAGTCAAGAATGGGCCTTATTTCATAGTCTCCGTAAGTATTTTCTAAAATGCGATGAAAGCGATTTAGTTCTTCTTCACTACATATTTTGAATTGCTTTAAGTAATTATTTACGGTTATTTGCATGTTTTTATAGGCTTGTATTTTTTCTGCACCGTTCAACAATTCTAACGCAAATTCGATATAAATGAAACAAGCAATAATAGATCTGATATGGCCATGAGTAATAGCTGATACGGCTGATATGGTTTCAAATCGTTCACTAATTTCTTTATCCCTCAGATAGAACATAAGTGGTAAAATCCGCATTAGTGAGCCATTCCCATTACTATCTTCTCCAAAATTACCAGAAATTAAAGGATCTTTCACCCTTTTAAATTGATTGATGGCTTGAGCCGTGGAGATACCCACATCAAATACTTCTCCTCTGGCAGACCAAAAGCCGTCATCAAACCAACGCACAAAATATTGGCCAATCTGGTTTAAATTATAGCCATCACACAGTGATTCCGCCAAACAAAAAGCCATAGCACTATCATCCGACCATGTCCCCGCCAACTGATGGTGTGTGCCAAATTCAAGCATGCCTTTAACGGGATTTTGGTCAAGTATCTCCCTAGGTTTAAACTCTACGGGTACGCCAAGACTATCGCCAATGGCAAGTCCGAGTAAAGCATCAATGATTTTATTGTTTGTATTATTCATAAAAATTTGATAGATCCTGAAACTAAAGTATGGAATTTATTATTCGAATGCTCTTGTTTCTCTCCCAAAGCCTAACACCACGAATTTAGTAAAGCATAAAAAAAATGGGCAATAACAGTGTAAATACATCGTTATTGCCCATTCCATTTATTCGCCTAGATATTAACTAATCTCTACGTCCAAAAATCCGCAACAAGTACAAAAACAAGTTAATAAAGTCCAGATACAGCGAAAGTGCACCCATAAGGGCTTCTTTCCTGTCCTCGTCCGTACCTTCATTACCTATAATATTCATATCCTTAATTTTCTGCGTATCATAAGCGATCAAGCCAACAAAAATCAGAACACCTGCATAAGTTGTAATCCAATACAACATAGGGCTTTTCATAAAAATGTTGACAATAGAAGCGATGATCAAACCCATCAAAGCCATCATCAATAAGTTACCCATTGAAGTCAAATCGCGCTTTGTTGTATAACCATATACGCTCATCGCTGCAAAAGTACCCGCTGTGATAAAAAACGTAGATGCAATGGACGATGTAGTGTAAATCAGGAATATCGAAGCCATGGTAACACCATTCAGCACCGAATAACCCAGAAATACAGAAGTCGCCATTGTGGCCGACATCTTTTGTATCGCCAGCGAAAGCCATGCAACGAGTGCTAATTCGCCGATAATTAAGCCGTAAAATACAAGTTTATTGCCAAAAATAAGATGAGTCAAGGCGGGAGTCATAGCAACAAACACCGCAGTCAAACCCGTCAGTGCCAGTGCAAAACTCATCCATCCATATACCTTAGTGATAAAACTCGCTTGTTCAATTCTGACCTGTTCAGGGGTCATATACATTGGAGCATTCATAATTGTAAAATTTTAGTTTAGGTTTAAAGTAGATGCAAATAACGCAGAATAATACCGTTTGTTCAAAAAACTGTTTTCGCAGTCCACCAATCATTCAGACGTTACGCTTTTAAAAAGCAACACAAAATTATGATAATTATTTTAATCTAACAAATTCTTTGCTTTTTTTGTATTCATATATTGTTATACAAATATACCCCATAATCCCCGTGGCGCCACAAGAATCCAATAAGTTCCTATATTTGCAAAATTTTTATTTACCATAACATAACTTATGCGACGTATTTCTAACCTTTTACTACTTGCGCTACTCTGCGCACAATGCGCTAAATACAACCCAAAATATACTTTTGACCCCCTTAAATCCCCCCCGCCTCCCGATTACAGTCAATTGGCCAATTGGGCCGCACACCCCGATACCAAGGACGGAGCAGACCGCACGCCCAATACCTCCTTGCTCAATCTACAAGCCGAAGCACAGGCCGATGTGTTTTTTTTACACCCTACTACTTTATTACAAAAACACAAACACGGAGACGTTTGGAACGGGGATGTACAAGATAAAAAACTCAATAAAACAACCGATGATAGCCCCATTTTATACCAAGCATCATCTTTTAACGGCGCGGGTAGGGTATTTGCGCCGCGCTACCGACAAGCCCATTATTGGTCTTTTGTAACCACCGACAAAGTGTCCTCCGATAAAGCCATGGATTTGGCCTATTCCGATGTACTCGCCGCTTTTAAATACTACCTACAACATAATAATAACGGGCGACCATTTATCATTGCCAGTCATAGTCAGGGTGCTGCACATGCTATCCGTTTGATCCGCGAGGAAATTGAAAATACCCCTTTGATAAATCAATTGATCGTGGCTTATATTGCAGGTTGGCCCGTAAAAAAAGGTGCTTTCAAAACGATAAACCCTTGCCAAACCCCCACAGAAACGGGTTGTTTTTGTACCTGGCGTACTTATGAGCGCAATTTTGGTTTAAAAAACGCCACTCAAGACAGTGTTTTCGTGACCAATCCAGTTACTTGGACTACCCAAGAACGCCAATACGCCAATAAATCGCTGAATAAAGGGGCTGTACTCAAGAATTTTAACAAAGTATATCCAGGTATCTGCGATGCTGAAGGCTACCGTGGTGTACTGCTGTGTACCAAACCCAAGTTCCCCGGCAGTTTTTTGCTTCAGAACAAAAACTACCATATCGGCGATATCAATCTATACTATATGGATATTCGGGAGAATGCGGCCTTGCGGGTGAAAAATTATGTCAAAACAACAAAGTGAGTTTTTGGCTTTGTCGGTCAAAAGTATAGGTTTCAACGTTCAACACCGTTGATTCGCCTTATTTTTTGGTACGTCTGTAACCTCAGCACCCATCTTTCCGTCCTATTTAACGATAAAGTGATTTACGCAACTTTCTTAAAAGCAAGAAGTCCAGTATATCGCAATGTTATAAAATATTTTTCACACATATATCTGTTTTATCGCTATGAAATTCCGATCATTTTTATTGTTTTTCGTTCTTGTTTTTGGTGCTGTGAGCACCGTATCTGCACAACGGGAGCGTACGCTGTTCCGTACGTATGGATTTACTGGTATTTGGGGCGGTTCCAAACACCAAGTTGCACAATTTGGAGATACTAGAAGTTATATGCGTGGTGGTCATTTTGGACTTGAATTTGGTAAATCTTTATTGATCGGTGTTTCGCACATGGATTTAAAAAGTGACCCAAACTGGGACGAATTACAAGATCAAGCCTTCGATTTGAGATGGAACGGAGGCACTATTGGTTATGGTTTTCAGACCTATAAAGCCATTCATCCTATGATTAATGTCGATTTTGGCCCTGGAAAAGTAAGATTTGACAACCAAGAAGACCGTATTTTTGCAATACAACCTTCTGCTGGCGTAGAAATCAATGTTTTCCGTTGGTTACACTTGGGTTTGGAAGGCGGCTATCGTTTTATCAATGATAGCAATATTGATGGTTTTGACGACCAAAAACTATCCGGCGCATTTGGTCAGGCAACACTACGTTTTGGTTGGTCTTGGGGTAAATCAAACCACAAGAAAAAGACGAATAAAAGTGATGCGCCCCGACAAAAAGATTAATTAATGAATTATACTTTGTGAGATTGAAACGGCTGCTTTGTAACAAAGCGGCCGTTTTTGTATTTTAATGTATCACGGTCTAATGTCGTCAATTTAAACGAATCCTGACCCTGATAGGGGTCAAACGTGAATAGCCCTGAATGAAATTCGGGGGATCAAGGGGGGCACGCGTTTCATTAAGTTCAACCCTTCCAGGGTTGTTAAACGTACACCTACACATCGAACCCGAATTGCATTCGGGGCTATTCAAGTTTGACCCTTAGCAGGGTCGGGATTCGCCTAAGTTGACGACACTAGATTTCGAGTCACGCCGACACTTACACACTCCAAATATCCACTCTTAAACACAAAATTCAAAACTCCACCCTATATTTACGCCCATAAAAACACATACGCACAAGCAATTAAAAATTATGTTAGACGAACCAATTAAATCTGTCCATATCCGTACACAGGAGCGTGCTTGCGAAGTTGCGTGGTTCGATGACCTTTGTGGCGGTGATACCGCTTATTTAGGTACCGTTGACCCCACTCGAAGAAGTAATTTTGAGCATTGCAGCGATATTATTACCACTGCCGATCAAATGGGCTTTTCTAATATTCTGTTGCCAACTTCGTATGTGGTAGGGCAGGAGGTGCTACCTTTTGCTTCGGCTATGGCAAATAAAGTGCTGAATATCAATATGTTGGCTGCTATTCGTACAGGAGAAATACACCCACCAATGTTAGCACGACACTTAGCAACACTCGATCATTTACTTCAGGGTCGCCTAACGGTCAATATCATCAATTCTGATTTGCCGGGTTTAAAAGAAGATGCAGATATGCGGTATATGCGCTGTGGCGAGGTGATTGAAATACTCAAACAAGCATGGACACAGGACGAAATTGATTTCAAAGGCAATATCTATCAATTCAAAATGCGGGCTGATGCTGCAAAACCTTATCAACAAAATGGCGGCCCAATGCTCTATTTTGGGGGTATTTCGCCAGGCTCGAAAGATGTTTGCGCCAAATATTGCGATGTCTTTTTGATGTGGCCGGAACCCGAAGATAGTATTTATGCCACGATGCAAGATATGAGCGAACGGGCTGCTGCTTATGGGCGCACCATTGATTTTGGCTTGCGGGTTCACGTTATTGTCCGCGAAACCGAAGCCGAAGCAAAGGCATATACCAAAACATTGATGTCCAAATTTGATGCGCAAGTTGCCGAGCAACTGAAACACCGCACCCAAGATTCCAAATCGTTGGGCGTTTTGCGCCAAGATGAATTTCGCAAAAATGCCGACCCCGATGATTTTATTGAGCCTATGCTCTGGATGGGCATCGGTCGGGCAAGGTCGGGCTGTGGCGGTGCTATTGTAGGTACACCCGAACAGGTGATTCAGAAACTCAATCGCTATATGGATATGGGTATCCGAGCGTTTATTCTTTCCGGTTATCCGTTACTCGAGGAGTGCGAATTATTTGGAAAACACGTTTTACCCCACCTTAATAACATCAAATTATCGGTCGTGCAGGGGCGAACACCCCGCGAAATACCCGAAACGCCGCTTACTTTTGGGGCATTGAAAGCATAGGAAACATTATTCGTCCATCCTTCTTAACTACATCATTATGCTCCAGTCTCTTAGTCTTGTTGATTCAATAGTCGTTGTTTTACTTTTGCTCTTTCTTGTGGTGGCAAGTTTGTATTCGAGTTTCAAAAAAAAGAACGCCGAAACATACTTTATGGCTGGTCGCTCGCTCAAATGGTATTCGGTGGCTGGGTCAATTTTCGGCACAAATATTCATGCCCAACAAATTATCGGTATGATGGGCATCGGCTATTCTATTGGATTTGTCCAAAGCCATTATGAAGTGTGGGCGGTGCCGGCCATCCTCGTTTTGGCCTATATTTTTATTCCATTGTATCGGAAACGGCAGTTTTTTACCCTTTCGCAATTCCTTGAATCCCGCTACAATGCCAATGCGCGTTTGGCTTATACGATTGTAATGATTACGTTCATTATGATTCAGTTGATTGGCGGTTTTTATATCGGTAGCCGCACCTTGGGTTTATTGTTGGGCGGTTCGTCGTTTGAGATTACCTATTGGCAAGGGATTATGATTATTGCGGGCATTACCGTTCTTTTTACGGTATTAGGCGGCATGGAATCGGTGGTGATCGCGGATAATATATTGACAGTCATTATGATTATTGCGGTTGTGCTCATGGGGACATTGGTGTATATGCAGCCCGAAATTGGCGGCTTTTCGGGGCTTTTAGCCTTAGATGCGGCAGGCGCGCAGAAAATGCACCTTTATTTGCCGAGCAATCACCCCAAATTGCCTTGGTTGGGCATTTTTACAGGCTTGACTATCCTTAACTTTTTTTACTGGACCACCAATCAATATCAAGTGCAACGTATTTTGGCTGCCGAAACCGACCGAGATGCCCGTTTGGGTTCCATTGCGGCTGGTTTTCTCAAATTATTGATCCCTTTCTTTTCGATTGGGGCAGGAACGGCGGCTTATTACCTGTTCAAAATCCGTTACGGTGCCGATTCGATCAAGCCAGATGATACTTTTTTGACCTTACTTAAGACCGTAGTGCCGATGGGTTATGGCTTTGTAGGTTTGATATTGGCGGGTTTGATGTGCGCTATTTTCTCCGCCATTTACTCCATGATGAACTCCGTTTCGACCATGATGGCCTTTGATATTTATAAAAAATACCTCCATCCTACCGCGACCGACAAATGGGTGGTGCGTTTCGGGCAGGGTTTTGTGTTTGTGATGTGCGCTATTGCAGCCGTTTTAGCCTTTCTAACATTTGATCCTAATTCGTCGGATAACTTTTTTCTTCGAATCGCCAATCAGACTTCTTATATCAAACCAGGTTTGGTGGTTGTATTCTTTTGGGGTATTTTATGGCGCAAAACGCATCCTACTGCGGCGGTCGTTGCACTGTTAGGCTCGCCTTTAGTGGGGCTTTTTTGCGATTATTTATATGCCAATGTGCTGACAAATATAGGTTGGGTACGCGATACTTTTGGGGAAACACTCAATTTCCTTTATCGGGTTTTTGCCATTACGGTACTGGATTCTTTGTTATTGGTTGCTATAAGTCTTTTTTTACATAAAAAGCAACCGCTCAGTAAAGAGGCCGAAAGTTTAACGATTGAATTTGGTGGCATTCGCCGAGCGATTTTTAGGGCGGCTTTGATCCATATTCCAATGATTGGTCTTGTTTTATGCCGCGTATTATCACCTCAAATTGCGGCTTTACCTGCTGCGTTACTCACTTTGCTGCTCTTTATTTGGTATTGGAAAAAAACGGATAACGAGCGACTTTTTTATCAATCCGATGTATTTTATGCGGGTGTTTTGACAGGAAGTATGGTATTTATTATGTATTATTTTGCTTAAAAATTTTTGTATATGACTAAAAAATGGTGGAAAGAATCCGTTGTTTACCAAATTTATCCGCGCAGTTTTAAGGACTCCAACGGCGATGGCATCGGTGATTTACAAGGCATCATCAGTGCGTTGGATTATTTAAAGGCATTGGTGTTGATGTATTGTGGTTATCGCCTTTTTTCAAATCGCCTAATGCCGATAACGGTTACGATATTTCGGATTATTGCGATATTATGCCTGAATTTGGCACCATGGCAGATTTTGACGAACTGCTAACAGGGGTGCATCAACGGGGCATGAAACTCATCATTGATTTGGTGGTGAACCATTCGAGCGATGAGCATTTTTGGTTTGAAGAAAGCAAAAAATCAAAAGATAACCCGTATCGAGATTACTATATTTGGCAACCACCTCAAATTGGCGAAAATGGCGAAAAATTGCCTCCCAACGATTGGTGTTCCTTTTTTAGTGGTTCGGCTTGGCAATACGACACCACCACAGACGAATATTACCTTCATTTATTCGCTACCAAACAGCCCGATTTGAATTGGGAAAACCCGCGTTTGCGCCAAGAAGTATATGATTTGATGCACTTTTGGCTCAAAAAAGGCATTGACGGCTTCCGAATGGATGTAATTGCTGCGATTTCAAAAGATACTACTTTTCCCAATTTTCCAGAAGGTCGCTATGGCGATTTGTCTTTTTATGCCAATGGGCCTCGGTTGCACGAGTTTTTACAAGAAATGTATGAAAAGGTACTAAAACACTACGATTGTATGACGATTGGTGAAGGTTTTGGCGTATCGGCAGAACAAGCCAACCTTTTTGTCGGCACCGACCGACAAGAATTGAATATGATCTATCATTTTGACCACGCTGTGCCGCGTTACGAGCATTGTTTTTTGCAACCCGAACCTGAATTTACGTTGCCCGAGATTAAAGCCATTTTTGGCAAATGGGAAACGGCCTTGGGCGACATCGGTTGGCAAAATGTGTATTTTGGCAACCACGATAATCCGCGCATTGTCTCGCGATTGGGCAATACGGCTGAATTTCATGCAGCATCTGCTAAATTATTGGCTTTGATCCTACTGGCGCAACGTGGCACTGTGGGTATTTATCAAGGCGACGAAATTGGTATGACCAATTGCCCTTTTGATGCGGTAGCGGAATACAACGATTTGCAGGTTTTGAACGCCTATCAAGTCTTGATCAAAGCACAAGGTGGCGATGAACAGCAGTTTTTGGCTGTATGCAATCGTATCGCACGCGACCACGCGCGTACGCCTATGCAATGGCGCAACGCTCCCAACGCAGGTTTTACGGAAGGGGAGCAAACTTGGCTCAAAGTCAATCCCAATTTTAACACGATCAATGTTGAAGATGAGCGTCAAAACCCGCATTCCATTTGGCATTTTTATCAAAAAATGATACATTTCCGTCAGCAAAACCCTATTTTGGCCTACGGAACTTATTGCGATCTATTACCCGATGATGTTCATGTTTACGCTTTTACCCGTACTTTAGGAGCGGAGCAGGTTTTGATACTTGGCAATTTTTCAAGCGAAAACCAAGCCGTTTTATTGCCTGCTGCTGTAAAAGAACAAAGGTGGAAAACGTGCATTGGGAACTATTAAGTGGAGGATTCGGAGGGGATTCCTAGGTTGTTACGACCGTTTGAAGGGCGGATTTTTGTATCCTGATGTTCGATAAGTGTTCACTTGGATTTGAGAAGAATATACTATTTTAATACTAAATATAGAATGCACGAAAGTATCCTTTTCACGAATTCCTAACGTGCCTTCCCACAAAATGTGCCTATTGTCGGGGCGACTTTTTCGGTCACCCCGACAATTTTGTCGAGATTGAAAGATTTGACGTTAAGCCCCATTTTGCCGAAAAACATGTATTCTTTTTACTAAAAAAATACCAAAGTGGGCTCAAAAGGGATTAGTGCAAAATTGTCGGGGCTGGGGGTATCGCCCCGACAATAGGCCAATTCCGTTGTTGGGACACTTGGGTTTGGTGTATGGGCAACTAATGATTGGTGCAAAATTTTCGGGGTTAGGGGGAGTCGCCCCGACAATATGGGAATGTTTAGAAAAGTGTTCACTTGTACTCTGTGTTGATGACTGCTATCCCCTCCACCTCACACCAACCCAAAAATATCAAATATTCAATTTTAAACATAAAACTCAATACTCCACCCTATATTTACGCCCACAAAAAACATACCATGCACCCAGGTACTCCACCACCCACAGATATATGGCCACTCCACGAGTTGGAGCAAGCACTCCCGCACCACGATATGCTATGGGTACCAGGTGGTACGTTCACCATGGGTGGTGCTGACGATGAGGCTTATGAAAGAGAAAAGCCCCTTCGTTCCATAACACTACCCTCTTTTTGTATGGCCCGTTTTCCAGTAACGCAGGCATTGTACGCTTCCATTATGGATGGAGCGCATCCTTCTAGTTTTAAAGGTGATGACCGACCAGTAGAGCGGGTTTCTTGGGATGAGGCGCAGCAATTTATCCAAGTCCTCAACAAAATAACAGGTCGTACACAAGCAAAATGGCGGTATTGCCTGCCTTCGGAGGCACAATGGGAATACGCAGCACGAGGGGGTAAAGGGGGCTTTAAGTACGCTGGCAGCAACAAACTCAAAGAAGTAGGCTGGTTTGATACAAATAGCCACAGCGAGACCAAGCCTGTGGGGCTAAAACTGCCTAATGTACTTGGATTATACGATATGAGCGGCAATGTATGGGAATGGTGCGAAGATGACTGGCACGATTCTTATGAAAATGCCCCTAAAAATGATGGTGCTGCTTGGGTGGATACACCTGAATTTGGCTCGGGCAGCGTGGGACGCGGCGGCGGTTGGCTCGGCAATCCGCGGAACTGCCGCGTAGCGTCCCGCTATTACTGGCTCCCCGGCCGCCGCGATGACGGTATTGGGTTTCGCCTTTGTCTTGCCTTCAGTGAGGTGGGTGGCTGATGCGTCCCATGAGTACAGGGTGCAAAGCGGAGCCAAGGGAACGGCATATATTTCATCACCCAAAATACCCTTTATCTCATTTATACTAAATATATTTGTCCCTTCAATATAACCCACCACAAGACAATGGCAAATAGCATAGAAATACATCAATTACCGATCCTAACAGATATGGTGCTGCTCATGCGGCACCAAAGCAAGGCATCTCGTATGTTGGATGCCTCCGGCCATATTATCGGCCTAAACCTCTGCGACTGCGCGTTGGACGATAGTTTTTTGTCTCAATTGAACGAACTTACACACTTGCAAGCCCTCAACTTGAGCGATAATGCTTTTGAATCCATCGAATTATCGGATAAACTCACAGCACTGCGTTTTGTGGATTTTAGTGATTGTACAAGCCTTCGCAGCCTCAAACTACCGCGCACCGCCACAGCACTGGAACGCCTTGATGTGAGCGATGCCGCGCTAGAGGCGTTGGTACTGCCAGACGAATTGCGGAAATTGGAGTATTTGGATGCAAGTAGGAACAAATTGACGCAGTTGGAATTGCCCAAAACTACGATGCCCGCTTTGGTACATATAGATATAAGTGGCAATGAAATAAAAGACTTGGCATTGCCTGATATTTATAATAGTCTTAAATATTTGTACCTCGGCGATTGCGAATTATCGGGTGTGCCTGCGGCCATTTATAAAGAACACAAAAACAGTTGTCAGGAATTAAAGACCTATTTTGAGGCGACAAAATCGGGGGAAGTACTGAATGCTGAAGCAAAATTTATATTTTTTGGCAATGGAGAAGCGGGCAAAACCACGTTGTCCAAACAACTCAGAGAAGGGATATTTGAAAAAACAGAGGGACGTACCCACGGTATTTTGGTATGGGAATGGGCCATTGACCAAAAAGATTTTCCGCAAAACCTGCAAGATAAAATAGCAATAGCCATTGAAAAATATCAGCAAGAGCATCCCGATAGAAAAATACTCCGCAAACCTGAACGAATCCTGCTCAATGTCTGGGATTTTGGTGGACAGGAGTATTTCCACGCTACCCATCGCCTTTTCCTCAGCGACAACGTATTATATATGGTGGTATGGGAAACCGCTACTGATCGTTCCAATGAGGCAACTGGCGATTATCCGCGCAAATATTGGGTCGATAATATCGCCCACTATGCCCCTAAACATACTATTCTGTACGTACAAAATAAGGCCAGTGATGCAGCCGCTTTTGATGCGTCTAAAAAAGAGTATAAAGTGGCCTTGCGAAACGATAATGCTCCGCGCAGCCTGCAACAGTACAATTTGGATGTGGATTTATTGAAAGAAAAAGTACTGGAAGAATTACCTCAATTGGACTATATGGCGCAGCCCATTGTAAAAGTATATGACGATATCCGAACGGAAGTAAAACGTATAAAAACGGAAAAAAAGGTGCTTTCTTTTATCGATTTTGAGGCATTGTGCCGTTCGGCGGATACAACAGAGGCTCGTATTATGCAGGATGACGCTAATATTCAGCAAGTCACCGATTTTTTGCACGAAACGGGCTGCTTGATTTGTTATCGTTTTAAAAAGGATAAAAAAAGCGAAAAATTAGACAATTATGTATTCATCAATCCGGGGTGGGTAACAGAGACGATTTATAAAATTTTAGATAAAAAAACGCTTGGAAAATACGGCGAATTTGATAAAAAACACGTTATTTCCGTCTTGGAACAGGAGCGCAGTGACCTTTCGGATGCTAATCTTTGGATAGAATTAATGCAAGAATTTGAATTGATTTTTGCTAAAAAAGACCAGCCCGATCAATTTATTGCACCACAATATTTGCCCGAAACTTGTAAAGACCTGAGCGAAAAAGCCTTAAATAACCTGCTCGAACGGTTGCCATATCAATTGGTACTACATTATCCTGAGTTCTTGCCGCGTTCTATTATCAGCCGATTTATTTGTCGGTATGGTAATTTGGCCAAAGACGAATATTGGAAATACGGTATCGTATTGCACCAAAATAAAGAAGAAATATACGTCGTTTGCGATCATAAAGCACAAAATATCACGATCAGAAGTGCCACTCGCTACTCCGATTTTGCACTCGAATTATTGGATGTATTGAAGAATATAGATAATACACCCACATTAGAAATTGCTGTATCTGATGCCCTTGATCCTCAAAAAATGATTGGTCCGGTGAAGTTTGCAAAATTGCAACAGGAATCCTCGAAGGAGTCGAAGCAGGTTGAATGGCGTGAACAATGGTTTGATTTGTCGCATTTTAAGGGTTTATTTAGGCATGAAAAAGAGTTTGGCGGTGAAGATAGTCTCCATGCAACCCGCGATCTTGCAGATCTTGGCTATATTCCTATAGCACCAATAGCAGAAATTATGGAAGTGCAAATGGAGGCCAATAGCCGGAATTTTATACCATTTCCCAATATTCAAGGTAAAATCAGTCTATTGTATTTGGCCGCATCACCTATTGCTTATGGGCAACTTAATACAGGGCGAGAAAGCCGATTTAAGGATTTGATCAAGTATTTTGACGAAGAAAAACGCTTCCATCTCATTGAGCAACAAGGCATTACAAAGGAACAATTTCGAAATTTTGTGTTGAGCGATCGCCCGCATATTGTGCATTATGGCGGACATGGCACAACAGAAGGCATTTTATTGGAAGATGGTCAATTGAAGGGTGCGATATTATTGGGTATATTAAAAATTTCTCCCAATACACAATGTGTCATTTTGAATGCCTGTAATTCGTTGGAGATCGCACTGGAATTGGCCAAACATATTCCATATATAGTAGGTACACGGTATCCTATACCCGATGCTACTTCTATTGAATTTGCAAGGGGTTTTTATCAGGCGTTGGTATCAGGGTATTCGGTAGAGGATGCTTTTCAATCGGGTATTTTGGCGGTGCAAGACAACGAATTGCCCAATCCCGATGTATTGGTCTTGGTAAAAGGCGTAAAAACAGGAGGCTCGACACCCGTTGCGCCACCTGCGGTTACTGTTGTGGTGCCACCATTTGTAGCCCCTGCCCCCCTTCCCCCACCGCCCGTTGCCCCACAAGCACCGAGTACTGCTAAAAAAGCCTTTTTCTCTTATTCTCAAAAAGACCGCGCTTATTTGGATGCCTTCTTGTCGCATCTCGCTCCGCTGCGGCGAAATGGAAAAATACAGGCTTGGGAAGACCATTTACTAAAAGGTGGCGAAGAATGGGACGCTGCCATAAAGCAAAATTTGGCAGCAGCCGACCTTATATTCCTGCTCCTGAGTCCCGATTTCCTGAATACCGATTATATTTGGGAAGTAGAAATAAAAACGGCTATGGAGCGGCACGAACGCGGTGAAGCCATTATTATACCCATTGTACTGCGCCCCTGCGATTGGAAAGATTTGGTATTCAGCAAGTTAAACGCATTTCCCTCCAAAGGAACACCTATATCCACCTCCGATGACAAGGATGATGCTTGGCTCGAAGTAGTGAAAGGTATAAAACTATTACTTCCATGAGTTTACTAATTCCACAACACAATTTCACCCAGAAACTGCCCAATAGTGATATGGCCTTCACCATGATTCATGTCCCTGGCGGTACTTTCACCATGGGTTCCGCCGAGGATGATCTTGATGCTCAAGATGGGAATGGTGAAAAAGCCCAACACACCGTAGAACTAGATCCCTTTCATATTGGTCAATACCCCGTCACCCAAGCCCTATACAAAGTCGTGATGTATAACCAAAACCCTGCTGGATTCATCGGCAATGACCGACCCGTGGAGCAAGTTTCTTGGTTCGATGCGGCTGTTTTTTGCAACAAACTCAACGAAATGCTGGATTTGCAGCCTTGTTATTATGCCGATGCCGCTTTCCGATATTTGTTCGGGAAAACTGCCAATGGCTATGAATTGCCTAATGATGGTGCTGTTTTTATCCGTCCCAACAGGAAAGGCTACCGGCTGCCCACCGAAGCAGAATGGGAATACGCCGCACGAGGCAGTAAGCAAGGTGTAACTCAAAATTTTAAATACGCTGGTAGTAATAAACTAAAAGAAGTGGGCTGGTTTAATACCAATAGCCATAAGGAAACCAAACCGGTGGGTATGAAATCTCCCAACATACTTGATCTTTATGATATGAGTGGCAATGTATGGGAATGGTGTCAGGATTGGTTTGATAAAAATTATTATAACGATTGTGCTAAAAAAGGCACAATAAAAAACCCGCTCGGTTCTGATAATGGTTCGTACCGCGTGCGCCGTGGCGGCAGTTGGGGCGGTGATCCTCGGCTCTGCCGCGTAGATTATCGCTTCAACTTTCCTCCTGACTACCGCGCTGAAAGGCTTGGGTTTCGCCTCTGTCTTGCCTATAGTGAGGTGGGTGGCTGATGCATCTTATGAGCACAGGGAGCATGGCGGAGCCAATGAAACGGCATTCGGAGCCGTGCTTCAAAATAGAAGGGAGGGACGACCGAACGGTGCAGTGCTGCGAAGTATGGCGTGTTTGAATAGGGGATAACAGGGGGAAGCCTTTGATTTTTTAAAAAAATAGGATAATGCAGATAAAAATTTTTTCAATTCTGTTCTCGAATATAGCCGAGGTGAATATTTTGTCAAAAGGAACGGCTATATCCACCTATGACGACAAGGATGCCGCGTGGCTCGAAGTAGTGAACCGTATAAAACTATTACTTCCATGAGTTTACTAATTCCACAGCACAATTTTACCCAGCAATTGCCCAATAGTGATACGGCCTTCACCATGATCCACGTTCCTGGCGGTACTTTTACCATGGGGGCCGCTGCCGATGACCCTGATGCGGAGGATTGGTATGGTGAAAAAGGCCAACACACCGTAGAACTAGATGCCTTTCATATTGGCCAATACCCCGTCACCCAAGCGCTGTACAAAGCAGTGATGGATAACCCAAACCCTGCTAGATTTATCGGCGATGACCGACCTGTGGAGCAAGTTTCTTGGTTCGGTGCGGCTGTTTTTTGTAATAAACTCAACGAAATGCTGGATTTGCAGCCTTGTTATTATGCAGATGCCGCTTTCCAATACTTATTTGGCAAAACCACCGGTGACTATGTATTTGATGATGTTTTTATCCGCCCCAACAGCAAAGGCTACCGCCTGCCCACCGAAGCAGAATGGGAATACGCCGCACGCGGCGGTAAGGAAGGTGTAGCACAAAATTTTAAATATGCTGGCAGTAATAAATTAAAAGAAGTGGGCTGGTTTACTACCAATAGTCATAAGGAACTAAAACCGGTGGGCATGAAAGCATCGAATAAACTTGGGCTATATGATATGAGTGGCAATGTGTGGGAATGGTGTCAGGATTGGTTTGATAAAAATTATTATGGCGATTGCACTAAAAAAGGCATAGTAAAAAACCCGTTCGGGCCTGATTATGGCTCGATCCGCGTGGGTCGCGGCGGCGGTTGGAACGACTCTCCGCCGGGCTGCCGCGTGGCGTCCCGTTATCGCTGGCAACCTAGCGACAGCAGTTACAATCTTGGGTTTCGCCTTTGTCTTGCCTCCAGTGAGGTGGGTGGCTGATGTATCCCATGAGCACAGGCAGCAGGGCGGAGCCAAGGAAACGGCATACGGAGCCGTGCTGTAAAAGAGAAGGGAGGGACGACCGAGCGGTGCAGTACTGCGAAGGATGGTAACTTTTGAGCAAATAGACGGACAATTATTTCATCATTAATTAAATATAAGTTTTTAAATAATGCAATTTGAAGAAGGGCTAGTCTTTCATATCTATAATAAGGGTAACAATTCTGAGGAAATATTTTTTGGTGCTGATAATTACCATTTCTTCGTGAAAAAAATGCGTGAGTATGTTTGTCCTTATGCGGATTTTTTGTGTTACTGCTTGATGCCCAACCATTTTCATTGGTTAGTATATGTTAAACATGCGGTATTAGAAGTTAGTCCAGAGGGATTGTTGTTGCCAATTTTGCATAAAAAAGAGGATTTATTGTACATTTCAACACCTGCAAAAAAACCTAAATTGCGCACATTAAATGAATCTATTGGTATTTGTTTGCGCTCTTATACTCGTGCAATTAATAAAGTGCAAAAAAGAAGCGGATCGCTTTTTAGAGAAGAGACCAAAGCAAAGTCAGGGTGGATTGATGAGTTTATTACTGTGGATAAATATCGAAAGGGTTCAAGCGATTTTAGGGCTTTCCCTGATGATGAATACGGGTTTAATTGTTTTAATTATATACACGATAACCCTAAG
Source organism: Chitinophagales bacterium (assembly GCA_043764095.1). Lineage (GTDB taxonomy): Bacteria > Bacteroidota > Bacteroidia > Chitinophagales > Saprospiraceae > M3007. Next base: position 341 of record JAYUKX010000117.1, on the reverse strand, counting down.
AAGGCGAACCTAGTTACAAAATCGGTTGACTGGCCTTACTCTTCGGCAAAAGATTATGCTGGGTTGCGTGACGGAAATTTATGTAACCAAGATTTAGCAAAAAAACTATTGTTTTTGCCTTGAAATGTGTGTTTGGCCATATTTGGAATAGCCGTTTGGTCGAATTTGAGGTTTTGCTCCCATAGACTACGCCCAAGTGTCCCAACAACAAAATGTGCCTATTGTCGGGGCGATACCCCCTGCCCCGACAATTTTGCACTAACCCCCTTTGAGCCAACTTTGAAATTTCGTTGGTTAGCAGAGTAGATATCTTTTGGGCAAAATGGGATATTTGATATAGG
>JAYUKX010000116.1:0-11210 GCA_043764095.1 Chitinophagales bacterium | reverse complement strand
TGACCGCATACAAAAAAAGTAAGCAAAAAACGCTTCGGCTGACGAAAAATGCGGTGCTTTTGCTCCCTCGCTCCGGCGGCGCCAAAAAAAACTCGCCGTCCCATTCAGCGGAGGCTGCGCCTCGTAAGTTCCGTTTGGCTCAAACACTTTTTGGCTTCATCCGCCTCCACTCAAGCAAAACCTGCATTTTTCTAAGGCCGGTTTTGCCACACTTGGGACTGTACTTTATGGCAAATCTCAAAGTAAATTACCAAAAATAAAAGTGTACGGTAGCAAGTAACGTAACATTGAAAATTTAATGTTTAAAATTAATTAAATTTAAAATGTTTTAATTTTAAATTCTAAACGTTAAATTTTCAATGTTAAAGTACTTATGGAATACCTGATTCTTTTGATCTACAAACCTTTCCACCGTACAAAAGCCTCCATTGCCTCATACTCTGCTAGTCCTAGGGCGCGGTACATTTCAGCCGTTTCTCTATTGCGATGTTCGGCGCGTTGCCAAAATTCGCGGCTGTCATCACCTGGAAATGGGGGACGGTCTTTTTGACTTTGGTGCATAAAGATGGCCAATCTCTTTTTACGCAATTGCTGAGGGCTCATTGGGACTGCCATTTCAATCTCGTGCATGGCCCATTCGTGCCAAGCACCGCGGTACATCCATAGCCAACAATCTTTCATAAAATCCTTGGGTGCTAATAGGCGGAATGCTTCAAAAATAGCATCCAAACAAACGCGGTGGGTACCATGTGGGTCGGCCAAATCACCCGCAGCATACACCTGATGAGGTTTTATTTTTTCGATAAAATCGGCTACAATTTGGACATCGTCTTCGCCCAATGGCTTTTTTCTGGCACCACCTGTTTCATAGAACGGCATATCCAAGAAATGAATTTGGTTATCGGAAATACCCGTAAACCGCGCTCCTCCACGCGCCTCTCCACGGCGAATTAAACCTTTGATAGAGCGTACTTCTGGAATATCAATATCACCTGGTGCTTTTTTATTCAAAAATTTGATCACTTTTTGGTAATATTTCTCTTGCTCTGGCGTGATCAAACTCTGCGTTTTATCGTGTTCGTACATGAATTCGGCGTAGCGGAGTGCGTCAAAATCGTGTACGGCAATATTGCCCGAAGTTTGGTAAGCAACATGTACCTCATGGCCTTGATCCACTAAACGCTGGAAAGTACCACCCATTGAGATCACATCGTCATCGGGGTGCGGGCTGAACAAAATGACCCGTTTTTTGGCAGGCTTGGCGCGTTCAGGTCGGTGGCTATCATCGGCGTTGGGTTTTCCTCCGGGCCAGCCAGTTATAGTATGTTGTAAGTGGTTAAAGATTCGAATATTGAGTTCGTAAGAATTGGCCTGTTCAATAATCAAATCGCTCAATCCGTACTCGTGGTAATCTTCGTCGGTGAGTTTGAGGATCGGTTTATTTGCTTTTTGAGCCAGCCAAATAACGGCTTTGCACACAAGATCATCTGTCCAGTTGCAGATACCTGCTAACCACGGTGATTTGATACGGGTGAGCTCTTCGGCGGCACTTCTATCAATAATCACCTTGATATTTTGGTGTTTTTGCAAAAAAGATGCCGGAACAGCCGTAGAAATAGGGCCTTCAACCGCTTCTTTAAGGATACTGGCCTTGTGGTGGCCCCAAGCCATTAAATAAACTGTTCGGGCTTTAAAAATACTACCGACGCCCATAGTAATAGCGCGATACGGTACATCATCTTCCAATCCAAAATCCTTTATTGCATCGTGTCGGGTGAGGTGGTCTAGGCGCACCATACGAGTAGGCGAGGTTTCCCATGCTCCCGGCTCGTTGAACCCAATATGCCCTGTACGCCCGATACCGAGCAATTGAATATCAATGCCACCTGCCAATGCAATCTGTTTTTCGTATTGCTCGCAGTAGTGTGACACATCCTCCATCGAGAGCGTACCATCTGGGATATGGATACTGGCTGGTTTAATGTCCACATGATCGAAAAGGTAGTCGTGCATAAATCGCCAGTAACTTTGGCGGGATTCTCGGGAAATAGGATAGTATTCGTCGAGGTTAAAGGTAACTACATTTTGGAAACTCAATCCTTCTTCGCGGTGCATGCGTACGAGTTCTTCATAAACCCGTATAGGCGTACTACCTGTAGCCAGTCCCAGTACAATTTGTTCACCATCCTGTTGCTTTTGCCGAATGGCTAAGGCGATACTACGTGCTACGTGTTTGGAGGCTTCTAGTGCGTCTTCCCAAATTTTGATGGGTAGTTTTTCAAAGTTTTTTAGTTCGTATTTGAGGTAACCTAGATCTTTTTGTTTCATATATTGAAGGATATGAGTTGATTTTATCGTTTACAATAAAATAAGTATTAAATTCTTACGGTTGCGCGAATCCATTGCGCAATGACCTCAAAAACCTGTTCTTGCGCTGGTTCGTTATGGATTTCATGGTACATTCCTGGCCATTCCACCTGTTTTACAGGGCTTGTTATCCTTGCGGCAAATTCTTTTGAGGCGGGAGCGGAGGTAATTTTATCATCGCCACCGTGCATGAGGAGTAATGGACAGGGTAATGCGCCAGCATAGGCATTCAAATATGCGGCACCGTCCATTAAATCCATTCCGGCAGCAGCACTTACTTTATCGTGTACCAAAGGATCTGCGTTATAAGCGGCCACGACAGCGGGTACTGTACTTAAAAAATTGGTATCCAGCCCAGATGGCAAAGCCAATGAAGGCCAAATATTGCGCATTAATCGACCCGCCCATATTTTTATCGCGGGTGGTTCAAAAGCCAATCGAATCCACGGGCCAGTCATGATCGCGCCTGCTAAAAAATTGGGTTTACGGCGTAAAATATAGTTCAAACATACATTTCCGCCCATCGAATGGCCATATAAATAGATTGGAGTATTTGGGTATTTTTCTTGGGTTAAAGCCAAAAAACTGCCAATATCATCTAAATAAGCATCTAAATTGGCTGCATGACCGCGATTACCGGCACTTTGGCCAAAACCTTGTTGGTCATAACCCATAAATACATAGCCCTGTTTATTCATCCATTCCGCTTCATGCCGATAGCGGTTAATATGTTCGCCTTGGCCGTGTACCATTGCAATAACGGCGGTAGGATTCGCAACGCTCCATTCGTTGTAATAGAGTTGCATGTCTTTTGAATTATTCCAAAACATAGAAACTTGGTGTATCTTTGCGCGGTGAGTAATATTGGTTATCTGCTGCAAAAATACCGCGAATCTTCACAAGTCCAAACTATTGTGAGCGCTTTTTCTCAACCATTGCCCAGACTGCAATTGGAAGGACTAAAAGGAGGGCAACGCGCCTTGGTTTTGGCCGCTACTGCGGCGAACACAGATTGCCTCCACGTGGCGATTTGCGAGACCAAAGAAGAGGCCGCTTATCTCTACAATGATATTAGTGGTTTATTGGGCGATACCAAAGCGTGGTTTTTCCCAGATAGTTTCAAACGGCCTATGGTTTATGCTGACCTGAATCCGACCCACATGCTCCAACGCAGCGAAACCATCAATAAACTTACGTCTGCTACTGGCAAAGGCCATGTTTTGATTACTTATCCCGAGGCATTATTTGAAAAGGTAGTACGACCGGCTACTTTGCAGGAACACCGTATTGATATTACGAAAGGGGAAAAACTCAATAGCGATTTTATGATCGAGGTATTGATCGAATACGGCTTTGAACGCACCGATTTTGTGTATGAACCGGGTCAATTCAGTATTCGCGGCGGTATTATCGACCTGTTTTCTTACGGCAACGACTTACCTTATCGTATCGAATTATTTGATGATGAAGTGGAAACCATCCGTACTTTTGAGGTGACGACACAGGCCAGCAAACAACAATTGACGGCTGTACGGATTATTCCAAATTTGAATACGCGGTTTCGGCAGGATCAAAAAGCCCCGCTCTTGTCGATTCTCCCGCCGGATAGTGTGTTATGGATCAATGATGTGCAATTTGTACTGGACAAATTACAACAGTGTTTTATAGAGGTAGAAAAATTTGCTACTAAAATAAATGTCCATGACCCGGATGAATTAAAAGAAATTTTTAGAGATCGGGCATTTGTGATTCCGGGGGAAATTGTGGGGGCTATGGGGGATATGGCGGTGGTGTTTATGCGGAAGTAGGTGGTGGTGGAGGGGGTACCACGCATATTCTATCTGTAATAAACGATACTTGACACTGTTTTTTTGCAAAACTGCTATGCAGTTTTGACTTTTTCAAATTGATTATCTTCAAACAACTCTACCAGTTTTTTCTCTAAATAATAACCATATTTACTCGGACTGGTATCAATGACATGATGATTTAGGTCTTCGATTGCAAACTGTGTTTCAACTATTTTATACTCATTGCAAAATTTAATTATTACTTCCGCCAAATATTGAAAGTAGCGAATTTCTTCCCATCTCAAAGTTTTCTGATATTCAGCATTTTCTTCAAATCGGCTTATTGATTGTTTATATTTTTCACCATTTGTAAAGTTATTAGAAACTAAAATTGAGCTAATTTCTGAGTATGGTTTAATAGATATTTTACAAAAGCCAGGTTTGCTTCCATTTTTAGCCCCATGTATAAAAGTAGTTTCAACTCCCTCAACTACACGGAAACAGTTATTAAAGTTGCTGTCAATTTTTATGGGAAGTTGTTCTCGTTCTTGATAGACAAGAACGCTGTTATCATGTTTTAGTATTTTTATTTTTTCTACCTCACAATGAGGATTCTTTTTTTGAAATTCAGTAATAAGGATTTCATCGGAAGGAATAACCGATGAATTTGTATAGCTCTTAAAAAATATTTGATCTTCCAATTGTATTGTTTTTATTTTTACTGATTGAAGAGACAGTTTAGACAATTCTAATAGTTTGGTTCGGTGTCTTTTTAACTCAGGCCCTAAGGTGTCACAGGCATAGAATTCAAATATCCCGTGGGAATTCATAATCAGGTCGCCAATCTTACTTTGAGTGTTCAAGATTGCACTGAAAACAATATTGGTATCAACTACAAACTTCATTCGGGCAAGAAACGATGTTTATTCTCCTGCCACCATTGTTTGTTGACTTCTCGAGCAAGTTTATCCACATCCTCTTGTTTGGCCTTACTATCCTTGGTCGCTTCTTTGTACAGCAGGTAATTGATCAGCCGCTGCACCCCTTCCAAGTCAATTGTTGCTGGAAGTGTTATAATGATTTGATTATTAACAGTTTGAATATTCATTGTAAATAATTTTCTGCAAATTTAGGCAATCTTACTCAATTCTGCAAATACAGCATTTGAATTTACATTTTTTTACAACACCACCCATTTCACCGCAAAATCCTTAAACGCCGCATTGACAAACGGAAATACCGTTACGTTGGGGATATGATTGACCTCCAACAGATAACGTTCTCCATTATTGCCTACCATATAATCCACTCCAACTGCCTCTAGTTTGAAATGACGCGCAATAGCAAGGCTGTCTTCCAGCAATTCCTGGTCGAGTTCCATCTCCTTGGCACCTGCATTATGAATAGATTTTAACCAAGTATCACCCGTGAGTTGGATTTGCCAATATTGATCGCCAACGATCATAATCCGCACCGCTTCCCCAGTAATAAATGGCTCAATGACCGAAGTTTCGGTGCTTGTCCAAGTGTCCTTAAATTTATGTTTATCGTCGCCGCAATGCCAAATACCCCATTTAGCCACTACTTCTTCGTGGCTGAACCAATCTTGAGCACCGATGACCATGCCCCTTTTAATTCCCCCAAATTTTGTTATTTGCAATGCCCTCGCCAGTCCGGGTATCCTTTGGCGAAGATCCATCATACCTTGCGCATTGGGCAAACACGGGCCATTCCACAAAGTAAGCATAGTGAGTAGATCAAAATCATCTTCAAAAATACCGTGAAAAATCACCTTATCAACAGGCAAATACTTATCCGTAACCGAAAGGCTTTCCACGAATAATGTACCAGATACCAATTTTATTTTGGGCAGCATTTCGTAGTGCAAAATAATGAAACCTAAGCCTACATGTTGCTTGATCGCTTGTACGTCTTGTTTTTCCAAACCAATGATGAGTACGGTTTTCTTGTCCATTTTATATGTGTTTTATTGCTCGCTAAATGTTGCGCGAATGGCCAATAAACAGCAGAAATGGGCTGAAAGTTCCTTATATAGACATCACTTGAGTTTTTTACATTTTCAATACTTTGAATGCAGTTCTTCTATTTTGCTGGTGTTCAGCCTCCGAACAATTGACGCCATCGGCGCAACGGTTGACCAGTTTGGTTTCGCCATAGCCTTTTGCGCTCAATCGCGATGCGTCAATCCCTTTTTTTATTAAATACGCCATCGTTGAGTCGGCGCGACGCTGCGAAAGTGCCTGATTGTACTCCTGTGTATTGCGCGCATCGGTATGTGAGGTGAGTTCTATTTCCACTGTTGGATTTTTGAGTAGAAAATCCAAAATATTATCCATCACTTTTGCTGCATCTGGCCGGATATCGGCTTTATTTAGGTCAAAATAAATATCTTCCAAGGCAATTTCTTTACCAATTTCTATAATATCGACGTTGAGGGTAAGTTGTACATAGAGATCGGTGCTGCGGTCTAGTCCCTGGGTAGAAGCACTTTTCACCCCTGTAAACACATTTTCTTTTTGGCCAGTGATGGTATAATTGCTGTTTTGCTCCAACTGAAAGAAAAACTTTCCCTTGGCATCGGTTTTAGCGTCCACTTCGGCCAAGTTGGATATATTGAGCAGTTTAATGTCCACATCTTCCACTGGTTGTCCCGATTTTCGGTTAATAGCGGTGCCACGGAGGGTAAATCGGGGGTCGTTGTGCTCTAGTTGCGTAAATACCAAGGCATTGCTTCCCCTGCCGACGGTTGTCTCGATTTTAGTATCCGTATTAATGTTGTTTTTAATCCCCTTAACGCTATAATCAGAGTTGGGTTTCAGTGCAAATTCAAAGCGGCCATTATCGCTCGTCGTGGTGGTTTCCGTTTTACCAGTTTTGGTATTTTCTAAGGTTATTACTACTCCGGGCAATGGAATCTGCGTAAATTTGTCCACTACTACCCCGCTCATTTTATAATTATAGACAGGGGCAGGGACTGGTTTACGCTTGAATTGGTAAATATCTTCTAGTCCATCCGGGCTGTTGATATTACTGCAAAAATACCCACTGTTCATTCCATCCTTTGTGATACACCCGAAATCGTCTTTACTGGAATTGATGGGAGCGCCCGCATTCAGTGGTTCGACAAATTGTCCATTATCGTTTTTGCTGATAAAAATATCCAATGCGCCCAAACCGGGCCAACCTGTGGATGCAAAAACAAGCGTACCCTCGGCATCTAAAAAAGGAAAAATTTCATTGCTCGATGTATTGACTGTTGGGCCGAGGTTAACTGGTATAGCCCATGTACTTCCCGACCAGTCGCATTTCCAAAGATCCATCCCTCCCATTCCGCCGGGGCGGTCGCTGGCAAAGATCAGGGTATTGCCATCGGGGCTTAGTGCTGGATGAGCGGAGGTGAATTCTGTGGAATTATAAGGAAAGAGATCCTCCAGTTTCCAAGTACCGCCGATTTGACGAGCACCTGCAATCATCATTTGATTGGTATTATCCTTGCTGTATCTGGTTTTGCCTTTATTGGTGTTTTGCGTGGTAAAATACATTGTTTCGCCATTTGCAGAAAAAACAGCGGCGCCATCGTCGTATTTACTATTGATTTCGCCTTTCAAGAGTTCTATTTCGCCCCCACCTGTGATTGGTGTGTATAAAATAGAGGTAAAATTTTTACCTGTCCATTTGCTTTTTTCCTCACTTTCGCCCCGATCGGAGGTAAATACGATGTTGTCGTTCCAATAGGTAGGACAAAAATCGGCACCGGGGGCATTAAAAGCAACGGGCGTAACGATATACTGATCTCCAGCCTTGAGCAGAATATCTCGGATATCGCAAGCCTTAATAATATTGAGGGCGTTTAAATTATTGGCATTAATGGCCGTTAATGCCTCCGCTTGTAAGCGGGCTTGAGATGTTTTGCCATTGGATAGTAGCATTTTTGCATAAAAAAGTCGATCTTCTGGGTTGTTTTGACCGCTATTGATGGCGTATTCGTACCATTGCTCGGCAGATTCGGTATTGTTAGTTAAACGGTAACTGTGTGCTAATCGCAGCGCTACAGCGGGGTCTTTCTTTTTTTGCAAAGATTTCTCGTAATATTCAATGGCTTTGAAATACGATAATTCTTCGTATGCTTCGTCGCCTTTTTCTACTTGGGCAAGAAGGCCTTTACCCAGAAAACTGATGAGCAATAGTATAATAATTTTTTTGGTCATTGCTACTGTAAAGTTAGTGGTGACTGATAGACTTGTAAAATTAAAAATGTTTTATATCTCTCATTCTTGATTTTCCAGGACGCATAGAGCGCGACCTTTTTTCATTAGAGAGTTCGTAGCTCACGATAATTTCATGTGCACCGCCACCGTAATAACGCAGTCGGCTGGTCGTAAAATCGTATGAATAACCAATTCTGAGGGTAGGCATTGGATACACCTCGGCCATAAAAACAACGGCATCATTGGTGCGATAGGACACCCCAAGTCCAAGCAGATTATTAAAATAGGCTTGTATATTTAAATCTGCTTGAGCAGGCGCACCTTTTACGTATTTGAGCAGCAAAGAGGGTTTGAGGAATAAGCCTTTATCTACCTCAAAAATGAATCCGGTATGTGCAAAATAGTGGCGGCGCAGGTAGGATTTATCGTCGGAAACGGAAAACTGCCGCCCCGATTTGATTGATACTGCCGTTGGGATAGAAACACCAAAATACCATTGTTCGTCTTGATAATATGCGCCCACCCCCATTTTTGGAATAAAGAACGACGTATTTGATGCATAAACTACATCGCCGGGGTCAGCCAAATCGGCATCGGTAAGGCTGTTTTGATACAAGGTACCGCCTGCTCTGATACCAATAGCCATTTTTCCTTCGCCCATTTCAAAACGATAGGCATAATTACCGTGCAATTCTTGGGTTTGATACAGACCTATTTTTTCGTAACCAATTAATGCGCCCCAGCCAGCTCGTGTATCGCGACTTACACCATCTATACTGACCAAACCAGTAAGGGGTGCTCCTTTAAAATTCCACCATTGTCGGCGAATTTGCCCCGACATCCGCAAGGCTTCATGACTGCCCGCATACGCAGGCGTGATGGATAAAGAGTTAAACATGTACTTAGTGAACATCGCTTCTTGCTGGGCTTGAATAGCGAGACGAAAGAACACTAATATAAAAATGAATATGTATTTTTTTAAGGACAACATAATGTGATTGTGTTAAATAGTAAATGATCGTTGTGTTTGATAATAACGTTGGGTTTGGGGTAGGCTTATTGGTATTTATCCCATAAACCTACCCCAACGAACGTACTATTGCCGCCTCAAATCCACAAAAGTGGTCTTGACAATTCCCGCGCTTTTCACCACAGCGAGTACGAAGTAGGTACCCTCCGGCAACTCCTCGTTGTTCTTGTTGGTGCCAGCCCAATCTTGTTGGTAGTCCGTGGATTTAAAAACAACATTACCCCAACGATTGAATACAGTGAACTCGATGATTCCACAGTCTTTACCCCCTGTTTCAATTTGATAAACATCATTGAAACCATCTCCATTAGGGCTAAGGCCAGTATGCAGTTCGATATTGCTGATCGTGCAACAAGTGTCGCAGGTATGGCAAGCGCACGATGGAATATCTAAACAAGTATTGTTACAACTCAACGATTGGGGAAGTAGTACTGGATTATTATAACCGTTTAGGTCAAAACAGAACTGATCCCCAAGGTTTGGAATACCCGATGTAAATATTGGTACTGTTAATGTAATACTTTGTCCCGCAGCCAAAGCAGGTGTCAACGCTAAGGGCTGTACCACAAACTCCAACTCGTCATCATCGTAAGTTTGGAAATAAATGTGGCTAATAGATATATTACTGGTAGATGGATTGGTCACTGTAAAGGTGTACTGTAACCTCAATTCGTCATCGCAGAACAAACTATCGCCGGTTGGCGCAAGGCAAATCCCTTGCAAATCTTTGCATTCTGGCATCGTGCGGCAACCTTTATCTATCGTATCTCTGTGGATGAATAAAGGGTTTTGAGCCAAAGGTTTTTCGTGTACCTCTACCGTATAGCAGAAGGTCAACCCTGGTGTGGTAGTACCCGTCATATTCAAAGTATATGGACCTCCTGTCTGGTTGGGCAAAATACCTGGTGGTGCTATTGTTATTTCACCCGGAACCAATAGCAGACCGGTATTGCTTGGATCAATAACAATGCTTTGAATTGGATAATTCAATTCGTTTTTCATCCAAAATGTAAACTGCGGGCTACCGTTTAAACAGTTTATTTCATCTCCAATAATTTTTACACAACCACCCAATGTCATCGTTGTATCCGAGCAGTTCAAGACTAATGTATCGGGACAGTAAGTAGCCGATCCTGTATAATTAACGACAATACTATCCGAGGCAGTAAGGCAAATTTGTGCAATATTGCTCAAAACTGCTCCTGTGGTGCTGGTGAGTGTCACCGTACTGGTGCCGCTACCTGTTACAGACCAACCTGTTGCTAAATTGCTCGCCGTCACATTACCACCTGTCAAAACAACCGTATTGATGGTTTGCCCGGCCTGTAATCCACTGACGCTCAAGGTGTAGCAGCAATCGTTCGGGTCAATTGTTGGGATTGGGGTGGTGGCGATATTGGTACAAGGTGGCGTGCCGCAGTTGAGTATTAGTGTATCGGGACAGTAAGTAGCCGATCCTGTATAATTAACGACAATACTATCCGATGCAGTAAGGCAAATTTGTACAATATTGCTCAGGACTGCTCCTGTGGTGCTGGTGAGTGTCACCGTACTGGTGCCGCTACCTGTTACCGACCAACCTGTTGCCAAGTTGCTCGCCGTCACATTACCGCCTGTCAAAACAACCGTATTGATGGTTTGCCCAGCCTGTAATCCACTGACGCTCAAGGTGTAGCAGCAATCGTTCGGGTCAATTGTTGGGGTTGGGGTGGTGGCGATATTGGTACAAGATGGAATGTCGCAGTTCAATATCAATGTATCAGGACAGTAAGTAGCCGATCCTGTATAATTAAC
>JAYUKX010000115.1:0-11262 GCA_043764095.1 Chitinophagales bacterium | reverse complement strand
AAAGACACACAACTCCAATCGACTTCGGAGAAGTCCAACATTTGTAAAAAGACACACAACTCCAATCGACTTCGGAGAAGTCCAACATTTGTAGCATTTGTAAAAAAAAATGGAAAATATTACCAAGATAAAATATTTTGTATCGACATTTGTTGTTAATATCCGATCCGTAACATATCACTATCCAAACCGTATATTTTAATAATGGCAGACGTATTTTCACAAATTTATATCCATCTAGTTTTTACACCTAAACACCGTCAAGCATTAATTCATCCCAGTTGGGAAGATCGATTGTACAAATACATCACAGGAATTATCCAAACCAGAGGTCATAAAATGCTGGCAATCGGTGGCATGCCGGATCATATTCATATTTTTATCGGGCAAAAACCGGCAGAAACTATTTCAGATCTCGTTCTGGAAATAAAAAAACAAACAAACGATTTTGTTAGGACAGAAAAATTATCTCCCCATAAATTTGATTGGCAAAATGGATTCGGGGCATTTTCGCATAGCCGGTCGCAAGTAGACATCGTCTGCAAGTACATTCTAAATCAAAAAGAGCATCATTGTCAAAAAACTTTTAAGGAGGAGTTTTTAAAATTTTGCGACGATGCAGGTGTAGAAATTGGGAAAAAACAATTTTTTGAATGGCATGATTAAATAATGCTCCCCAAAAGATCCGGCCTTCGCCGACGTAAATACAACTGCTGCTGACGGGTAATAAGACTATTAGGCTTAAACGCGATATAAAAAAATATCAATTGGTAAAAAAGAATGCCATAATTGGATTCGCCGAATATCCCAAATTCGGTAAAAGAATTAATCATCAGTGGAATCAGCATACAAAAAAGCATGTGCCTTTTTTCTGTCTCTGATCGGGCAATACCGCGCATGGTGAAGATCATTTGAAATATAATAATCACCAACCCCACAAATCCAAGGTTCATCAATACTTGCATAAAGGTATTATGCGTCATTTTACCGGGATACGTATGCGTACTTTGAAAAAATTCCTTGTAGTCGATACGCATAAAACCAAAACCTAATAGCGGTTCTCTAGGTAAACCTTCATTGATCAATGCTGTCCAAAAAGGTAGCCGCCCGGTCATACTCATCACCTCTTCCAATCGGCTGCTGTCGCCGTCTTTTAGGATAATTTTATTTACTGCTACCGGTACGACCAGCAACATGGCCAGCACAATGGCTAGTTTGAGGCGTACATTCGACGATTGCTTTACGTGAAATCCGATAATGAGCAGCGCACCAATCAGCGACGACCGCGAGCCAGTGGCATACAAGGCGTAAAATAATACGAGTAATTTTATAATCGTCCAAACGCGTTTGTGCTGCCTAAAAATATCAAAAATTAAACCTGCTATTCCTATACCCGCCAACATGCCCAGTTCGTTGGGGTTCATCATAAATCCACCCAATCGCGCTTCCTCACCACCATGTGTCAGGCGAAAAAACACATCGGGGTTGACCCACATACCGATCACAAAAATCAGTATAAGACCAAATGACGCATTACCGATCAAGTTGTACAATCGGATAGGATGCCCTGGAAAAAAAGCATCCAGCAAATAGATACTTTTGATAAAATAGTAGCAAAAAACAAGTGTTTGAGCGGTCATAAACCACTGCAAGGCGCTATAACCCACATTAGTACTCCATAAAAAAGAAGCAAATCCAAGTATCAAATACAGCACATACAGGAGCGGCGAAAGGACATTATGCCATTTGAGCGCATCCACAGCACCGTATTTTATGATGCGCTGATATACCTTGTAAGAAGCAAACAATACCCCCAAACGCCCAACTACTTTAATGGCACGCGTGATATTGATATTTTCACTCCAGGTGAAAAAGCAACCCACCATCAAAAACAGAATGATCAACAATAAGGTATTCGTCTTTTTTAAAAAAGCCGTATGGTCTATAACGGTACTCATGCGGTTTGGTATAATTGGTCAAAAGCAGGCACTATATGTTCCCAACCGAAAGCATCTTTTACCATTCTTTGTGCATTTAGCCCTATTTTTTGGTGATCATTTGCTTTTAGACCGATCAAGGTCTCCATGCTGCGCACCAGCCCATCCACATCTTCATCTGCTACTGCAATACCTGCTTGGTAGGTCTCGATATAGGATGCCATATTGGTCGCTTGGCTCACGATACAAGGAATACCCAGTTGGGCAGCCTCTAGTACCGATGCAGGAAGCCCTTCGTTGCGCGAGGGATGAGCAAATACATCCATTTGCTGCATGAGATCAAATTTTTCTTTCCCAAATTTACTACCCCAGAACACTACTTTATCTTGAATTTGTCGCTGTGCTGCCATTTGCTCCAATTCAGCGCGTTCTTTGCTATCTCCCACAATCCATAGCTGGGCATTGCTGTGCAAATACTGAAATGCCTCAAAAGCCTCCAGCAAAAGATCCAAACCTTTGGTGTAAATATCTAACCGACCTACAAACCCAATAATAAATGAAGATGATTCAGGATGGCCAACCAATGCTATATCCGGTCCAATATAACCATACGGCTGGAGGTATGATTTTTGGTTGGGAAAAATAGCCTCCAAGCCCTTAATTTCGCTTTGTCCGATGGCATGTATTCGGGAGGCCCCATTGAGTAGTTTTTTTTCAAAAAGATGGAAATAGATTTTTTTTATCCATGCACTCCGCTGCATCGCAATCGTGTTATAAGCACCGTGTGGCGTGAGTACATAAGGAATATTATGCCGCAGGAGGAAAGAGGATAACGAGGCATAAGTAGGGATCCAACCACCATGCAAATGCACCACAATTTGGCCTTTTTTTGCTAAAAGCGCTTGTTTTAGTGCTTTATCTAAGACAAATGGAACAGCAGCAGCGTTAAAAAGTTGGGTCTCAAAATTACGTGCGTCGTAGTTGTGTGTAGTATCTTTGGTGATGCCCCAAACCGCTACTTTACGCCCAGCGGCTGCCTGCTGACTGGCCAATTGAAAAACCACTTTGTTTACGCCATTCATCCGCTCAGGATTGGCTTTACCTAGTATTAAATGTATTATTTCCACAGCACGAATTTTTTCTTGTTTAAAACAAAAGACCAATATGACAGCACAATCAATTGTGATAATATTAGCCCAGATATAGCACCACCAAGGTTCCAATTACTAATTAGGTATTGAAAAGAGAGCAGACTGAACACCAACGACAATAAGTATCCATTAAAAAAATGACTATTCAGCAGCAACATCCGAATCGCGATGCGTATCGGATAACCGATAAAAATAAGACTATACAATAAGGTCATTCCGCGCACCACATAGGCATAAGGGGCGTAATCGGCTCCACCTGCCAAACAAATCACACCTTTAGCAAATACAAAAAGCGGTACTAATACGATACCAAATACCAACGCTGCACGGGTACTAATTTGGCGGAGATAAGCTTTCGCCACCGATGCCGAAGTGAGATAGAGCCGTGTGGCTTCCGGCAACACGTAATTCTCAAAACTTTGCAACAAGATATTCAGTACCCCAAATAAAGATTGCACCAAACGAAACGCACCCAATGCTTCAACACCTAAAAAAACACCAGAAGCAACCACAAATAAATTGCCCGACCACCACTGAGCCGCTGCCGTAAGCACCAGCCACTTTCCTTGTGAGCAGTGCATTTTGAAGTAATTAGCCCAACTAATGCGGTCAAAATGAAAAGGTTTTAGGAAAAGAATACCTATTAAAAATGCTGGCAAATAAGACAAGGCCAAAGCCCCCCCTAGGCCCCCTACCCTACTGCCCACCACCGCCATTGCTAACATAAAAACGGCGGTAACGCTATCCAAAATCAATGCTTTTGTGATCGCTCCTGTTGCAAGCAGCACTTTCCTGAAATAATCATGCATCAAAAAACCAACGACAAATAGCATTTCACCCATATTAGGTGTTCTACCAACGGCATTGGACACTTGATCAAATGAAAAAAGTAGGCTAGTTACCAAAAATAGCACCACTACTAAGGCCAATTGACTCCAAAAACTAAACGATATATACGACGACTGGTCATCCATACGTGCGTGTGATACTTGCAATGGCTGTACAACTAATGCATTCAAAACACTCACCAACAGGTAAATAACCAACAATAACGTGGCAAATAACCCAAATGCAGTAGCACCCAAGGTACGCGCCAGCAGGATGGTCAATGCCAAACTACTACCACTCATCACGGCCTGATCCGCTAATGCTAATACGTTTTTATTCCGCAGCAGAGCCGTTATCATGGTGTAATTCGGGTTAGCGGCTTTAGCATTTTTTTCTTGGAAAAACAACAGATTTCGCGCCATAAACTTGGCGTATAACCATACCTATTCAACAAGAAATACATTGAAGGTAATTTAAATTCATCCTGTAGCAGCGTCGTCTCTACAATACGTTTTTTGGGCGTAAGCCTTGCATCTACAACAACTATATTGACCGCTGCAATACTCATCATCAATAACGCAATGCTATCATTATCAAGGGTTTGATTCAATACCACTACTACATCATACTGTGTTTTATACGGTGCTAAATGCGCTTCCATACCCGCCTTGGTACTTCTGTGGAACGACGATGAGGTCATGGTGGTATAATACAAATCAGGCTGCAAAGCCACAATTTCACCCTTTGATCCATCTTGTACTGGTAACTGGTGCGCTACATCAATTAAAAGCACTTTCCTGTCCTGCATCACCAATGCTCTTGCGATATGCAAGGCATTGTAGGCAGCGCCTTCTTGCGTTCGGTATGAACTAAGACAAAGTATTCCGTGGTTAGGAATAAGTCCTTTTAATTCCAATTGAATGACTTCTTTAAGGAAATATTTTTCTTCCGATGCGGCATTTTTGAGTTTGGGGGTCGTCATGGCTACCGGAATAGTCGCGTTGCTTTCCAAGGTTTGGATATCATTTACCTTTGCTTTGATCGAATGGACGATAAAGATAAACAGCAACGCCAAAAACATACCCAGTATCGCTGAAACGATAATAATAATAGTCCGATTGGGCGAAACTGGCTCCTTTGCTACCTGTGCTCGTGTTAAAATACGGTGAAATGCCATCTTAGCAGCCTGTGCTATTTCCGCTTCTATTCGCTTGGTATTCAAGAAATTATACGACTGCTGGTATATCTGAAATTCGCGATCCAGTATATTGAGCATTTTTTCCTTCTCTGGCACACCAATAAAAACTTTTTCGGCTTCGTCAATATCATCATTCAGGTTTCTGTACTTAATATCTAGATTTTTACGCGTATTGCTGATACTTTCAGTGAGGTAACTCGTCAAGTCGGCCATCTTGTTATCTATCACTTTTACGCGTTCATCTTCCTTGGTATAAGTGATGAGTAGGTCTTTTTTCTCGGCTTCAAGTGCCTTTATTTTTTTTACAATTTCGGTAGAAAGTAGGTCTGTAAATGCTTCAAAATTGGGTGCAAGTTCTAAAAAACGGCCTTTCCCATTTTTGATATACTGCTCCAGGTCTTCCATCGCCTCCAGGTTCATTTTCAAATTGGTTTGCTGTATCTTGAGTTGCGATATACGGCGCAGATCGGTTTCTGTTTCTTGGCGAATATTGGTAATTTCTTTATTATCGCGATAGGCTTGAATTTTATTTTCAGCATTGGTCAATTTTTCGATTGTACCGTTGATTTGGTCATCCAAAAAATTAACAGTCACATGGGCCGCTTTATATTTTGTTTCAATATAATCTTGAATATACACTTCTGCCAATTTATTCACCAAAGTAGCGGCTTTGTTGGGACTGGCATCTTTATAACTTATGCGTAATACTGCAATATCCTTATCCACCGATGTAATATCGAGATTTTTGGTCAGGCGGTTAAAAAACTGATTTCTACTAATCAACTTAACCTGGTACTGATCTGCAATCACAAGTTGCGGGTGCATACGAAGTAATGTATCGTTCAGGGTGATACAAAAAGTAGCCAACGGCGTTACCAGTGTATCGCCCATGTTGCCCTTTATTATCATATCGTTTCCCGGCAATTGCAATAGATACTCTTGTTCATTTACGACCTGCAACCCAAATGATTGGCCATATCCTTTATCTGCAACGCGGCTGTAGGCGATATGAATAGGGCTATTTTGGTACAATTCGACGGATTTCAGCGTGCCTACCCGATATATTTCTAGATCAAAATCAATGGCATCGAATACTTTATCCAATAGCACTTGAGATTTGAGTAGTTCTATTTCACCACCTATTTTACTAGAGCTTGTAAATACATATAAATTTTTGTATAAGTTATTATCGGGAACACCTTCATTGGAATCGGCCAATTTGAGTTTTACGGTACTTTCGTACATTGGCGTTACGTAATTGAGGTATTTTTTGGCCAACAATATAGCAAGCACCATGGCCAATATAATGATGGGCAAACCCCTTAAATAAGGTTTTAGTATTTTTAGGCTCTCTTCCATACCGCGTATTAAAATGCACCCAACAGAATTGCTGCTGCTGTAATGGTGGTAGTGAAAGGAATAATAGTAGATACGCGTTTGTCAAATTCCTTATTCTTTTTGGAGGGAACAATCACAATATCACCGGGATACAATTGAATATTTCGCTTTAAATAACTACCCGATTTTGTCAAATTAATATTGGCCACTCGTACATTTGGGCCTTCTTGGCGCAGTACTTTAACGTATTTTAAATTGGCATAAAAATCAAATCCACCGCTTCGCGTCACCATTTCCAACAGCGAATTGCGGTCTTTGTCCACCTGAATCACTTGTGGATTCCTCACTTCGCCCAGTACTGTTATTTCTTTATTGAGTACTTTTACATCCACAATTGGATTGACCACCCACTTGGCAAATTGAGTTTTAAGTAACTCCTTTAGCGCAGGAATAGTCATATTTTCTACCTGTGTAGTGCCTACTTTTGGTATTTCGATATGTCCGTTTGCGTCAACAAGCAGCCATTTCCCATACACTTCATTTGAATTATAGATACCATACACAGAACCCACACTCAGTTCGTCTTGCCCCCATACACTAATACTTATTTTATCGTCTTTTCTGATATGATACTGATATGCTGCGTTAAAAAAAAACGCAGAATCCAAGCCAGCCACTTCCGAATGGCGTTTGGACGGGGGTTCAGTAAGTAAGTTAGTGGTTTTGCAGGAGAGCAAAAGACTAACCATTAATAAACAGAATATATAACGCATTATTAAAGAAACATAAATATTTTTTTAAGAAAATTAGGCGCAGGGCGGTCTAGTATTTCTCTGATGTCCATGATACGTTGGAGTACGTCTTTAACTTTTTGAGGTTCGTTGTCTCCTTTTTGTAGATAGTCGAATGCACCATGTTTGAGCGCATCCACTACTGGTTTTATTTGATCTTGAGCTGAGATCATCACCACATAAATATTGGGATCAAAGCGCTTTATTTTTTTCAAAACCTCGTAGCCCGTCAAGGTGTCCATTTGGTAATCCAAAAAGATTACATCTGGTTTTTCTTGCAAATGATCTAAGCAGTCTGTGCCATTTTCGAAGAGTTGAGTGTTTTGACATCCAATGTTGAGCAAGTGTTGCTCTAAAATGTGGAGATAATAAGTATCATCGTCCACAAGAAAAATTTTAAGATCGATCATGTTATAACGTTTAAATGTTCAAACACCATAGACGAATTTCATGCCTACTTTTAAAAATTTGATTATCAATTACTTATAAAAAAAAAAAGTAAGAAATTCCAAATTTTAGACTATTTTTCCAAAATATGGAAACCTATTTACCTTCTGATAATTCTTTATTTTGCACGGCTTGTACCACTTGTTCGAGTACATTAGTCACTTTTTGCACGAGCGGTTGCATCATATCGGCTTCTTGGTCGGCTGGAAATTGTTCCATCGTCCTAATATCATTTTTGAGTATTTGAATTCCCATATCATCAATAGACGGTTTTATTTTATGTGCAATTTGCCGCAACTTATCTATGTCCTTATTACCCCATGCAACCTGCATATCCTCTATTGATTTTGTGGTTAAACTGACAAATATTTGGAGCATTTTGACAACAAATGGCGTATTTCCACGGCTCATTTCTTTCAACTTAGATAAATCGTACAATTGAGAAGCATCTATATTCGCCGTATTTGCACCTGTTTTGTCTAAGTATTCCAATTGGTAATGAGATAAAGATTTATTAAGCGCGTTAATGAGTATTTTTTCCTCAAATGGTTTTACGACATAGTCATTCATGCCTGCTTGTAGACAAAGGTCTATTTCAGATTTAAAGGCATTGGCAGTAAGTGCTATGATGGGCGTATCCAAATGAAGTGTATTGCGAATAACGCGGGTAGCCTCCAAGCCTCCCATAATGGGCATTTGAAGATCCATCAAAATGAGGTCAAACCGTTGGGTGGTTAATATTTCTACGGCCACAGCACCGTTTTCAGCTTCTACTATTTGGAATCCGTAAGGCGACAACACATTGGTAGCCACCAGTCGGTTCATTTCATTATCTTCTACGAGTAATATTGATTTATTGGCCAGCACTTCGGGGGCGATCATTTGTCCAACTGTTTCAATTTTGGCTGGATCTCCAATTAATAAAGGGATCTGAATTGTGATCGTAGAACCTTCTCCTTTTTTACTTTGCACGTCTATATTGCCATTCATTAGGTCAATGAGTTCTTTGGTAATAGCCAATCCCAAGC
This sequence comes from Chitinophagales bacterium, assembly GCA_043764095.1. Classification (GTDB taxonomy): domain Bacteria; phylum Bacteroidota; class Bacteroidia; order Chitinophagales; family Saprospiraceae; genus M3007. Next base: position 2,544 of record JAYUKX010000115.1, on the reverse strand, counting down.
CTGTTCCGCCATATTTACGGGAGGTGGACTTGTCTTCCTGCTGAAACTTGGTAAAAACCCGTTTGACAAATCCTGCATCCATACCAATACCGGTATCCTCAATAGCAATCACCACTTTCTGGTGGTACCGATTGATATTTGTGCCAGAACAATGGATACGAACAAATCCTTTTTCTGTAAATTTGATCGCATTGCCCACCAAATTGATGAGTATTTGGCGAATTCTTGTGGCATCACCTACCAATGCTGGAGCGAGGCCATCTGCTATGTCTATATGCAGTGCAATCCACCTATCTGCTGCTTGTATTTGAAGTATTTTAGCAATATCTCTGAGTACTTCGTGCAAACTAAAATGATTTTGCTCTATTTGTAATTCTCCTGCTTCTATTTTATTGATATCCAGTATATTATTAATAATGGACAGTAGGTGTTGTGATGCTTTTGCCGCACTATCAAGGAATGATTTTTGTCGCACAGACAAGTCTTCTTTCCCCAATGCACGCACCATACCTATAATACCGTTGAGGGGCGTACGTATTTCGTGGCTCATATTAGCCAAAAATGCTTCTTTCGCTTCCGAAGCATCGCGGGCAGCCAAAAGTGCCTTTTCTAATTCATTTTCTAATCTTTTTTGGTCTGTAATATCCAAATGAATCCCAATAGAACCAATAATTTCCCCTTGGTCATTTGTGTTGGGTGCGCCACTAACCAACCACCAACGCGCTTCTCCCCGTTTATTGCGGGCTATGATTTCAAAACTATCAGAAGTACCTGTTAGGCGAAGGCTATTCTTGATTTTTATTTGTTTTTTGCTTTCTTCGGAGAGAAAAACATCCCCAGCCCTGAGACCCTTCATTTCCTCAAGGCTGTAGCCCGAAATATCCGTAAAACTTTGGTTGCAGTACTGAATAAAATCATCATTATCTACTTCCAATAGCCCCAGATTCATATTTGCTATAATATTACGGTACTTTTCTTCTTGTATGCGTAGTTGTTTTTCATTCTTTTTACGATCTGTTATATCTCTGGAATTAGCAATCACATAACCCTTTCCAGCAATGTCTAGGTATTTTACGGTGACTTCCACTGGAAACACCTCACCACTCAATTGGTTAACATTTTTTCCTTCTATCGTTAAAAACTCGTTCTTTTTGAGTACCTCAACATGTTGTTGCCAGAGTCCTTCTTGTTCAAATATCTTTTCAAAATCCTTTACATTGTATTGATTTACAACATTATAATCAATACCCAAACGTTCACTCGCCTCATTATTAATATAAAAAAGTTGACCATCCTCGTACGATACTTGTACGGCATCGGAAGAGTTGTTGATCAAGCTTTGAAAAAGTTTTAGTTGTTCATTGGATTTTACCAAGGCCTGTTTTTGGTAATTGACTTTTTTAACGACCTCTTTGAGTTCGCTATTAGCAATTTCATTGTTGCGCAGTACGTGCAGCAGATCAGTCATGGAATCGTGAAATGCGAAATCGCCAATGGTCAGTTGGTGCTCTATTAGTTGGTCTGTATCATTGAACCAAGGCGACCCCAAAAATAAGTAATGCCCCTCGTTTTCCAATAGCTCAAATTGTCCTTTAAAATGTAGATCAGGCTTGGAATGGTGTGCTACCACCACTAGTTTTTGGGTGAGGCTGCTCAAGTTTTGATAAGGTTGACCATCCTCTGCTTTAGGTCGCACAATGCTCCAATGTGCAAAAAAAGGCTCATCTGTTTGTAAGTCTGGAAGTACTTTCAACATACTTGAGCCACATGTCCGGAGGACACCCGCATCATTTATGAGCATAAAAAAGGGAAATAGCCGTTGCATTTCCTTGCATGAAAACTGTAGGTATTGTCCAATCATATCCAAGTTACTTTGAATATTTCATGCGAACTGCCTTCGTCTCTAGTTTGCAACAGTTCGATTTGTGTTTCTGTTTCATATAACTTAGAAAGCCCTTGTAGTAATCCCCTAACAAATTCCTGCAAGCCCTCCCTTTTTGAAAAATAGTGTACATGCACACTGTTTTCTTCAACATGTGTTATTTTAAACTCAGGAGGGGTCAATTTGGGGTACATCAGCATCACCCGCGTATGAAAATCGGGTAAATGGATCAAAAATGCCCTTAACGATTCGCCTCCCGTTGAAAGCAAAGATCCGTATTTCTCCTTCGATGTTTTGAGTATCCACCACTCCCCAAAAGCCGTCAGCACGTCGGCTACGGTCATTTTCATTTCCTGTGAGACCGCTCCTGCCAATTTATAGGTGATATCGTCGTCGTAAGGTTCATTACTGATAAAATAATCCACATCGATATCACTATTTGCTTTGATGGCTTCCCATTTTTCCTCTCCAAAATTGGCAATAACCAATTCTTCAATGGCTTTATTTACAATTCCGTACATATTAAAAATTAATTTATTTTATATTAGTCGTGATCGCTATATTTTTTTGTAAAAACTTAGCCCAACGGTTTCGAGTCAAAAAAGTAGGCAATTTTTGGTCAGACGAGCCACTTTTTTGAGTTCGATGCAGCGCATCGGACG
>JAYUKX010000114.1:0-41337 GCA_043764095.1 Chitinophagales bacterium | reverse complement strand
ATTCTTTGGCCTCAATCATTGCTAAAAGAAACTAATATACCCTCACTTTTTGACCGCATACCTTTTTTTCGCTAAAAAAAGTAAGAAGTAGGCTTTTTATACTCATTTTCGACTTTTTGAAATTTGTAAGTGAGTAAGACTACTTTTTTAAGAAAATGTGCAGTGTAGAAAGTCATCGTAACAAAATACAATAATCAAACATAAATCATGAACAACGCAGAACTTATTCTCAACAAAGACGGCAGTATTTACCATTTGGGATTACACCGCGAGCAATTGGCCAATACCATTATTACCGTGGGCGATCCCGAGCGGGTAGCCAAAGTGAGTCGTCATTTTGATCGCGTGGAGCATCGGGTGCGGCGGCGCGAATTTGTAACACATACAGGCTGGTTAGGTGGCCATCGAATTTCGGTCATTTCGACGGGTATCGGGCCCGATAATATTGATATTGTGCTCAATGAATTGGACGCTTTGGTGAATATTGATTTTGAAAATAAACAGCCAGTGGCAATACCTACTGCTTTGAAAATCATTCGATTAGGTACTACTGGTGGATTGCAGGAGGCCTTGCCCGTGGATAGTTTTGTGGCCAGTACAGGGGCTTTTGGTTTGGATGGATTATTGCAGTTTTATGATGCGCCGGAGTTATGCAACCATGCTGCGGTAGCGGCGTTGCGCGCGCACTGTGCGGGTCAGTGGGACTTTCCATTGGCGCCTTATTTTGCCCCTGGGGATGAGGCTTTAATGCAATTGGTTCCATCCGATTTTCATCGGGGCATTACGGCCACTAATGCTGGTTTTTATGGCCCGCAAGGTCGGGAGTTGCGTGCTCCTGTGCGTTTTCCGGGTTATCTCGATTTGTTGCAACAGTTTGATTATCAAGGAGAAAAGATCGTTAATTTGGAAATGGAAACGGCGGCTATTTTGGGTTTGTCGCATTTGCTGGGGCATAAGGCCATTTCTTTGAGTGTGATATTGGCTAATCGGAGTAAAGGTACATTTAGCAAAAATCCTGCAAAATCGGTGGGGAAATTGATAGGGGTGGCGTTGGAAAAGATAAGTGAGATTGGGTGAAAAAGAATACATCGGTAAAATGGAGTACCTACGAACACCGATACAACCTATATTTGCCCAATAATTTAATTAACAACTATGTTTACAAACACGATTCGATTACTCGCAGTACTTTTTGTACTGCCATTTACGGGGTCATGCCACAACCCGCACCCCGTTGCTACCCCCACACGCCTTGTTGCGCTCACCAAAGATTTACGCGTGGAACCTGCCAATTGGTGGACAGGAATGGTACACAATACTGTTGAAATTTTGTTCCACCAAAAGGATATTGCCAAAATGGGCGTAACTTTTGGGGCCAAAGCACCCGGTATCAAAATCCTAAAAACAGAACGTGGCGATAGCGAAAATTACTTATTCGTCACGCTGAGCATTTCACCCAAAGCCAAGCCACAAAAAGTGCCGCTGGTGTTCCAAAATGCGCAAACCAAAGAGACTTTTACGCATGTTTTTCCAATTTTAGCCAGAAAAACCCAAAAACCGCAAGGTGTTTCTAGTAAAGATGTGGTTTATTTGGTGTTTCCTGATCGTTTTGCTAATGGAGATCCGAGCAACGATAATGTAAAAGGGATGTACCAAGGGCTGCAACGCGATTCATTGGTGGGGCGGCATGGTGGCGATTTGCAAGGGGTGATCAATCACTTGGATTATATGCAGGATTTGGGCATTACTACGCTTTGGCTCAATCCCGAACTGGAAAATGACCAAGATATTGAGTCCTATCATGGCTATGCTATTACGGATCATTATAGGGTAGATCGCCGTTTTGGTGATAACGAAAAACTAAAAGAACTTATCGACCAATCGCATACACGCGGTATCAAAGTGGTGCGCGATGTGGTGCTGAATCATATCGGTAACAAGCATTATTGGATGGATGATCTGCCTACCAAAGATTGGATCAACCAGTGGCCTACCTTGACCAAAACCACTTATCGGGCACCTACATTGGTGGATCCTTACGCATCGCAAGCCGATAAAAAATTATTTAGCGATGGTTGGTTTGTGCCACACATGCCCGATTTGAACCAACGCAACCCGCATTTGGCCAATTATTTGATCCAACAAGCCATTTGGTGGGTAGAGTACGCGGGTTTTGATGGACTTCGTGTTGATACTTATACGTACTCCGATCAGCAGTTTTGTTCCACTTGGTGCGCCGAATTGCAACGGGAATATCCGGGAATTGGGATGTTTGGCGAAATTTGGGACCACGGTGTGAGTATCCAAGGGTATTTCGCAGATAATCAGCCGCTGAAAAAAACGGGTTTTGATTCCAATTTGCCAGGTGTCGTGGATTTTCAACTGATGTACGCCATACATGAAGCGCTCAACCGCGAACAGGGCTGGACAGAGGGCGTTTGTAGGATTTATTATACGTTGGCAAAGGACAATTTTTATGAAGATGCTGCCCGAAATTTAATTATGCTCGACAACCACGATGTCTCTCGTTTTTATACCGTTGTACAAGAAAATTACAGCAAATACAAGAGTGGTATGGCATTTTTGCTTACCATGCGCGGTATTCCACAGATTTATTATATGACCGAATTATTGGGGAGTGGCAACGAGTGGCCTTCGCACGGTAACATTCGCAAGGAATTTCCTGGCGGCTGGGCGGGTGATAAAGTGAACAAATTTACGCCTGCTGGAAGAACGCCAGAAGAGGCCGCCGCTTATAATTATGCCCGTACATTGATCCGTTATCGCAATACCCATGAAGTGTTGCAAACAGGGAAAATGATGCAATTTGTGCCGGAAAACAGTGTTTATGTTTACTTTCGGTACAATGAAAAGGACCATCCTGTAATGGTAGTATTGAATACGGCGAATGAAGAGCGGACGGTGGACACAGGGCGTTTTTCAGAAATGATAAAAGGGCGTACATCGGCGTTAGATATCACCACCGGGCAAACGATTTCGGATCTAAAATCGTTAAAATTAGAAAAAAATTCAGTGTTGGTATTAGAGTTGAGATAAAGTGCAATACCAGTGAAACATTTAAAATGTTCGCCTTAGCGTTCAATACACTGTAAATTAAATTTATTTATGTATTGGCTAAATTTATTTTACAGTATATTTAGTTGAACGCCATTAGCAAACCCTTTCGATGTTTGAGTTTAGTGTCGGCGTGACTCCGCGTTTAAACCTGCCAGCACACGATATAAGAGCCGTTAGGCTCGGATCATCTTATAGCTGCGGATTTTAATCCGCTGAACAGATGCACAAAAAATTATGGAGAGCCGTTGGCTCGATACATATTTTTTTAGATATCCAAGGTATATTATGACGAATAATACATTTTTGAAGATTTGAAAAAATATGTGCCGAGCCTACGGCTCTCAGATATTTTCGTAACATTGTGGCGGATTGAAATCCGCCGCTACAATATGATCCGAGCCTAATGGCTCTTCGTTCTGCACCGATCGGCTCAATCCAAACCGCATTGGGCAATTTGGACATCGCTTTGGATTTCTTTGAACAATACAACCAATTAGAAAGTATAAATAAATTTATTTTACAGTGTATTCAATCAACTAAAAATGAAATACATCAATGCGACCAAAACGACGGTTGCAATGATCACAATCATTAAAAACTTCCTGTTGTCTTCGGCATCGTTTGCTTTTTGCTTCTCTTTTGTAAATTTTTGCTTAGCCATGATATAGTTTGTTATATGAGTGATAAGAAATGAATTACGTGTATGTGAGTTTTTGTGTCCAAATTATTGTTCTAATAAACTCCTGATTCCTTAAAGATCCTGTTGAGCCATTTCATCATAGCCAACAACACCAATGAAGCGATAGAGAGCAGTACAAAATTGACCCAAAAGAAATTGGCTTTGTCGTCGTAGTTGTCCCACATTTTGGCCAATACCCCCGATAATTTGTTGCCCAATGAAGTGGCCAATTGCCATCCGCCCATCATTAAACCTGCAATACGAGGTGGTGCCATTTTGGAAACCATAGATAAACCCATGGGACTTAGGCAAAGTTCGCCAAAAGTAATGACGCAATAAGTGGCAATGATCCACCAAGCCGATGATTTTTCGGCGCCATTGTTACAAGCGTGCACGGCCCATACCGTAATAAGGGTGGACAAGGCAGTGATAATGAGTCCCCAACTGATTTTTCCGGGAGTAGTAGGTTCTTTTTTGCGTTTTCGGAGCCACGCAAAAGCCATAATGACGACCGGTGTTAGTACGATGACAAAGAATGGATTGACCGATTGGAATATCTCTGTGGAGACCAATTTTACTTCCGTTCCTGGCGCAGGACGCTCATTTTCAGGAATATTGATAAAATATGGGTTCATAATATCCGTCGATTTCGCTATTTTGCCATCGGCATCTTTATGGGTTCGGAATTGGTTATCGTAAATTGGGAACGTACCATTTTCCATTTTAATCGTTTGGGTTGCCCCCAATGCCTTTGCTGTGGATTCCAACGCAGGTACCATCGAACGATCGGTGTAAAATTCGGCCCAAGTAGTAAGTGCTGTGCCATTTTGTTTGAACACCGCCCAAAAGACAATTACAATGGCATAAACGGCCAATAACGCCCGGATGCGCGGCTTTTCGTCGTTAGAAGCCTTCATAAGTGTCCATATAAAAAAGCCAATAACAGGCAATGCTCCAAAGAGAAACGCATCGGTGGAGTCGGAACCAAAAATATTGCCAGGTATTTTCCATGCTAGAATACCCGTAACAATCGCAGGCAGTAATACCGAAGAAAGCAACACGCCCACGCCGGCTTCGGAGGGTGCAACCTGGCTTTTTACATCGGCTGTTGCATAGTGTTTCCAGCCTGAAATAAAGACCACAACACCGATAAACATACCAATGCCTGCGGCGGCAAAAGCATAGCCCCAACCATAGTTATTGCGTAAGAATGCGGCAATAAAATTGCAAATCAATGCGCCTACATTGATGCCCATGTAAAAAATGCTGTATCCGTCATCTTTTAAGGTTTTATAACGTTCGTCGTTGTACAAATTGCCGAGCAAGGTGGAAATATTGGGTTTGAAAAAGCCATTTCCCAAGATCATTACGAACAAAGCCGCGTAAAATGTGGTTAAATTGTGCGGAATAGCCAACATAAGGTAACCAATACCCATCAGTACGCCACCAATGACAATGGAACGCCGGAAGCCAAGAATGCGATCGGCCAACAAACCACCCACAAATGGGGTGATATAAACCAAGGCAATAAAAGTACCAAATACATCGGCACCTACACCTCGTTCAAAACCTAGCCCACTTTGAGTGTCGGTCATGTACAAAAGAAAGATACCAATCATAAGGTAATAACCAAAACGTTCCCACATTTCGGTTAGGAATAAATAAGGCAGTGCCTTTGGATGCTTGTTCATAAGGGCAAATGTAAAGTCTGTTATTGGTTTTCAAAATTTTTTTTACAAAAAAAGAAAGTGTGTTGGTAAATAAACCTTAATTTTGCGTGATGGCCATTTAAAAAATATACAATATGCTACGAAATTGGTTCAAGGACTTAGTAGAAAGGCACGCATTTGGGGTTTGTCAATATTTGGGGGAAAAGATGCATTTGTCACCATCTGAGGTGCGAAAATACTTTATTTATACCTCATTTATAGGAATGGGATCTCCTTTGATCGTTTATTTGGTGATTGCTTTTTGGGTCAATCTACGCCGTTATATCCGTCGTGGGAAAAGTGCATTGTGGGATTAGTTCATGCTAAAAATTCAGCAGTTTTATTTTAGATTTATCGCTTGGGGGCGCTTTTATTGGAATGCCGTAACAAAATATCAGGTACATTCTCCTTTTGTTTTTCAATGGATCACCGATGTGCTGGAAGACCAGCGCCACTACTATGCCTTTGGTGCTATTGATGCTTTGCGCGCTAAAATGCTCGCTAGTCATACACCGATTCCGGTATTAGACTATGGTGCGGGGCCAAGTGCTCGTTTTGAAAACCAAAACGAGCCTACCCTTCGTAATACTACTTTGAAAAAGATCGTACAGGGTGCGGGCAGCGATCCACGGCAAGGGGAAATGCTATTCAAAATGGCAGATCTGTACGCGCCACAATATATCTTGGAATTGGGTACATCGGTAGGGTTGAGTACTTTGTATATAGCGCAAGGTGGTCGTTCCGGAGCGCAATTTATTAGTTTAGAGGGTTGCCCCAACTCGGCTGAAATTGCTCGTTTGAACCTCCGTACATTGGGCGTAAAAAACGTAGAAGTAAGGGCGGGCAGTTTTGAGCAAAACTTAAAAAAGGCAGTACAGGATATGCCCCAACTCGATTTTGTTTATTTTGATGGCAACCATCAAGCCGCTCCAACGTTAAGTTATTTTCAAATTTGCTTGGACAAGGCACATAAAGACACTGTATTTATTTGGGATGATGTACATTGGTCCCAAGGAATGGAAAATGCCTGGGAAATGATAAAAAAACAAGAGAAAGTAACACTAACGATTGATTGTGGTCATTTTGCTTGTGCTTTTTTTAATCCTGACCACAAAATAAAACAGCATTTCCAAATTGTTCCTTCTAATTGGAAACCATGGAAAGTCTTCTAAAATAATCCATACCTAACCATAACCACACCATCAAACTTAACATTACATACCGCGATATTTGGAGGATTTCTGCTCCAATCATGTTGGGCTCAGCAGCCCAAAATGTCATTGCATTGAGCGATGCTTTTTTGCTATTTCATCGCGGGGAAGTGGAATTTGCTGCCATTGGGTTTGTTGGCGTTTTTTACATCACGATTGCGGCTATTGGGTATAGTTTTTCGAGGGGCGGACAAATTATGATTGCGCGGCGGATGGGTGAAGGTCGCCCGGATAAAGTAGGGCATACTTTCCATACGATGTTGTTGTTTGAGGTACTCATGTCCATTGTTATGTTTCTATTCATGCGTTATGGATCGGCTTGGTTTTTTAAATGGTTCTTGGACCACAGTCCGGCGGTATATGAGCAATGTTTGGCGTATATCAATTACCGTTCGTACGGGATATTTTTTAGTTATGCAGGTGTTGCTTTTGTGTCTTTATACACTGGTATAGCGCGCCCTATGTTTATTTTGGTGGATACGATCATCTTGGCTATCGTCAATTTAGTACTCAATTATGGTCTTATTTTTGGTAAATTTGGTTTGCCGGAAATGGGGATTGCCGGTTCGGGTTTGGCCAGTACTATTGCCGAGGGGATCGCATTTGTGATCTTTGTGTTGTATGTTATTTTAGATAAAAAGAACCGACCATTAAAGATATTTTCTTTGCCAGCGGCAGATTGGGTATTGACGCGCCAGCAATTACGCCTTTCGTTACCTGTAGTGGCACAAGCGGCTGTAGGTCAGGGCAGTTGGGTATTCTTTTTTGGAATGGTAGAGAATTTAGGGGAGCGCCCATTGGCTATTTCCAATTTGGTACGCACGGTTTATTTATTGTTATCTATACCGCTTTGGGGCTTTTCTGCGGGTGCTAATACGATGATTAGTAATTTGATTGGTCAAAACAGGTACCGCGATGTATTGCCTGCTACCCTAAAAACAGGGCAATTATGTTTTGCTGTTACCATGCTGCTTTCCATTCCAGTACTTGTCCAGCCAGGCGTGTTTTTGTACCCTTTACTCGGAAAATCTGATATGAGCATATTGGTAGAAGCGCAACCGGTTTTTTATGTTTTGATGGGTTTGCTTATACTTTCTTCTTTTGGATCCGTCTCGTTTAACGCGTTGGCAGGAACTGGAGCAACTTGGTTTGGTTTAAAAATGCAAACTGGGTGTATTGCGCTTTATTTGGGTTATGTTTTTTATGTTACTAATTATACGAAACTGTCGCTCGCTTGGATATGGATGGCAGAAGTATTTTATTGGTGCTTGATGCTTGGGCTTGCTATCTGGTATTTACGCTCCTACCGATGGAGGCGACTAACGGTGTGATACCTTTGTGGCTATAAATGCCACAATTTCCGATACTTCAAGGTATATGTCTACCTCAATTACTTCGTCGGTTACTTCCAAAATATCAAATTGAGATTGTAATAAAGCAGCTGGCATATAGTGCCCTTTTCGTTCTTGTAATCTGCTCATAATCAATTCGTAATTCCCATTTAATAAGAAAAAATGCGTTTGGTCTGCTATGCCTTTTGCCAATATTGTTCTGTAGGCTTTTTTCAATGCCGAACAAGCAAATACGCCACCGCCTGTATTGGTGCAGTCGAGTGCTTTTGCGTGAAGTAATGTTAGCCACCCAGCGCGGTCATCGTCATTGAGTGGAAGCCCTTTGCTCATTTTTTCGATATTGGCAGCGGGATGAAAATCATCTCCATCAAAAAAAGGGAGGTCTAATGCAGATGCAAGCAAACGCCCAACTGTTGTTTTTCCAGAACCAGAAACGCCGATAATAAATAGAATCACGTGAATAGTATTTTAAGAATGATACAACCGATTGAGCGTGCTATCAATATCCATTTAATTCAGTAATATCATTAGAAATATCTTCATAAATAGTCTTCCAGTTTGGATGATTTTCGAGCAAAATCAGGTGTCGGCCTATCGTTTCCTCATCACCACGTACTGCGGGGCCAGTCTGCATTTTAGCGGGAGAGTCGATGATTGCTTTGGCTAAAGTTTCTTCCATCAGAGGGTGCAACATTTCAAAGGGCAAATCGGCGTTTTCCAATATTTTTTCTGCAATTGCGAAGCAATGATTCGTGAAATTATTGGCAAAGACAGCAGCGACATGCAATACGGCTCGTTGTTGGTCATTGACTTGATACACCAGATTGCCGATAACCTTAGCCATCCTTTTCAAAAACATCAAGTCTTCTTGGGTAGAAGCATCTACACAAAATGGAATTTTGGACCAAACAGGCTGTCGTTCTTTGGTGAATGATTGCAGCGGATAAAAAACCCCAAACCGACTAAAATAGGGGGCTAAAACATCGCTTGGGGTAGCCCCAGAGGTATGTGTTACCAGTACATCGGGAATATATTTGAACAATTGGGCGGCTACTTCGTCAATCGCATCATCACTTACTGCCACCAATACCCAATCTGCATCGGGGAGTATATCATCCCATCGATCTGTCCAGGGGCAATGGAGTTCGCTGGCGAGTAAAGCCGCACTATCTGCGCTGCGCCCTATGACCTGTGATAGGGGTAAACCTTTGGATTTCAGTCGTTTAGCCAGTCTAAAAGCGACTTTTCCTGTACCCACAATCACAATTTTTGGCGTATTGTTCATTTTATTTTGATCTTTAGGGAATCCTTGGCCAATGAGTCCACAGGTGGCTGCTGATCTTTTATTAATTGTTCTGATTTTTTTAATACAGACTCCAATCGGTCGGTATCGATGACCAAAATACGGAGGTATTTTTCATATTCTTCCAGCGTAATGCCGTTCATTTCATATACCTGCTTATAATAGGCGTGGGCAAGGCTATCGCGTTTGTAACCGCTTAGCATAGTGACACTACCTTCAGCGATAGACAAATCGGCGATAATTTTGGCTACTTTATCTTCGGGTACATTGAGGGGAGCATTGGTATGTTGACAAGCACTGCAAATAAGCAGGTAAATGATGATGTATTTATGCATAAAAAGGTATCAATCTGACAGAAAACTTGTGGTGTAGCATAGTAACTTATTACATAACGCAAGTTGGTACCGCAAAGATGCGAAAGAACTGAGGATGTGAATAAATATTTTAGCGTTGATTTTTAAAACTTTTTTTGTCAAATATTTTGTTTTATTAAAAAGCACGTTTTACCTTTGCCTTTCAAATCGAAATAAATATGACCAAATCTTCAAAAGGCAAAGGTTTCGGGGTTGATTTTGATTCCCACTGGAAAGAGATACTCGACTTAATTGAACCTGCCACTCGTTTTTTCTTACCCGCGTTGCACCAACAAGTAGATTGGAGCATAGATTATATCTCTTTGGAGCAAGAGTTACGCAATCTTTATGTGCGGAAAAAAGGGCGGGTGAAGCGTACAGATAAGTTGTTTCGATTTAAATTACTCAATGGAACCGATCATTATCTATTGTTCCACGTAGAAGCGGAAGCGTTTCCTACCGCTACGTTTCCCCAACGTATGTTTGAGTATTTTCTTCGCCTTATTCTTAAATATAGCAATACACCCATAACGATGTTGGCTATTTTTGTTGGGGAGCAGCCTGTTAAACCACTGGACTCATATAGTATAGATTGTTTTGGAACGGAATGCAAGTTTAAATATAACACTTTTAGCGTGGCAACACAGTCGGAAATGGAATTATTACAATCAGATAATCCATTTGCACTGGTTATATTGGCTAATCTATATGTTATACAATCAAAAGGTAATATAGAATTGAGGGCGCGTCTCAAACGTAAATTACTAAAACACATAGCAAGTAGTAATTTTCCTTATGAAATTGTCAGAAATATATTTAACTTTGCAGTGTATTTTATCACATTGCCACCAGAAGAAGAAAAAACAATAGTACATTTTATGGATAAGCAAGCACAAGCCCAACCACAAGCAAAAAAACAAAGCCATGCCCAAAAAGCGGAGGCAGATCGCAAGAATCTTCTTGACGCTTACTATCTAGCTATGTTTGGGAAAACCCAGGAAGACATAATGGCGGATATACAAAAAGGGAAGGTGATACAAGCAGAGAGGGCCACGATACAAGAAGAGAGGGCCATGATACAAGAAGAAAAGGCCACGATACAAGAAGAAAAGGCCATAATTCAGGAAAGTAAGCGAAAAATAATCGTTTCTTCGTATAAACTCTTGCGTATGACTCCAGAAGAAATCGCAAAAGAATACTCTTATGATCTTGCTTATATCAAATTCATTTTGGCCGATTTACCACCAGAAACCAACAAATAATCAATTCCCAGCACCGAATAATAGTTAATACGCAGCGTAAGGGTTTTATTCCACTAATTTTATCCTAAATTTGTGACAATAAATAAAAAAACCACTAACGCTATGCGCTTTAGATTCACCACCGCAGCAATTGCTGCCACCTTCGCTTTTTCCCTCTTTTTGGTGCTCCACTCCTGTAGTCGGACTATTAAAAATGAGGCGTATTACCAACAACTGGCACAGTATATCTATGCCTTTACCAATGGAAATATTGGTAAAACCGAACCCATTCGTATCCGCTTTGTCAATGCTGCAGTTAGTGCTGAGCAAATAGGGCAGCCCGTTAACCCTAAAGTATTTACGATTAGTCCCGCTGTAAAAGGGCTGGCTGTATGGGAAGACGACCGCACCATCTTGCTCAAACCCGAAACGCCCCTTGAACACGGCAAAAAGTACAACTGTGACGTTGCTATTGGCCGCATTTATAGCGAAGCACCCAGTAATGTACGCCATTTTGACTTTGATTTTCATGTACGCGAACTCACGTTTGAAGTCGTTACCGATGGCCTTTCTGCCGCTGATGCAAATAATTTGCGACAGCAAAAAGTAGTAGGTCTCGTACGTTCCAGCGAAACCGTAGATGCTACACTGCTCGAGAAAGTGCTCTCTGCAACCCAAAGCCTTAAAAACCTCAATGTCACTTGGAATCATACGGATGCGAATAAATCGCACTATTTTGTAGTGAATGGTGTAGAACGCGATATGAAACGCTCCGGCGTGAAACTCCTTTGGGACGGTAGTGCAATCGGTGTGGGAAAAAAAGGCAGCACGGATATTCCAGTGCCTGGTTTAGATGAATTTAAGGTACTTTCCGTTCAATTGGAACAAAAGGAAACCCAATGTATAGTCGTTAATTTTTCTGATCCTCTTTCCAATACCCAAGATTTTAAGGGTTTGGTGCTTGTTGCCGATTATGGCGGGACTTTCACGTATTCGGTGGATGGTAATTTTTTGCGGATTTATCCTGCCGAACGGATCGTTGGAGAACACGAATTTAGTGTTGGAATTGGCATCCGCAATAGTGCTAACGTTGCTTTGAATGCCCCATTTACCCAATTGATCAATTTTGAAGATCTTCAACCCAGTGTGCGCCTTGTTGGACGCGGAGCAATTATCCCAGGAGACGACGCTGGAAATATTATTTTTCCTTTTGAAGCAGTGGGATTAACTGCAGTAGATGTTGAAATTTTTAAAATTTATAATTCCAATATACTACAATTTTTGCAGGTGAATGAAATAGAAGGTAGTGAAGAATTAGGACGTGTAGGCAAAATTATTTATCAGAAAAAACACAACCTAAATACCCTCAATGCCAAGGCATCTACCAAGGTGTGGCAACGTTACGCGCTTGATCTTAAAGAAATGATTAAAAAAGATCCTTTAGCGATCTATCAAGTGCGTATTGTTTTTCGAAAATCCTATGTGGCCAATTTGAAATGTGGAGATATGGCTAGTGTGGACAATAACGACCAACAGCGCGGAGGACCCAGCGCACCCAATACCGAAAATACCAGCGCAGAGGCCTCGCTCAATAAAACAGACGAATATGGTAATCTAATTTCCTTGATGGGTGGTTATAGGGGTATTTATTGGGATGAAGATGAAAGTTGGTATTATGACGAGGGGTATAACTACGAGTACCGCGAAGATCCCTGCAAAAACGAATACTATAATAGCGAAAAATTTGTTCAACGGAACGCTTTTGTAAGCGATCTTGGCCTTACCGCAAAAGTTGGTAAAGACCGCTCTGCTTTTGCTGTTGTCACCGATTTACATACCACAGCACCTGTAAATAATGTGGAATTGGAGTTTTTTAACTACCAATTACAATCCATCGCTACCGCTAAAACCAATAGTGAAGGTATCGCTATTTTGACTACATTACGCGACAAACCATTTATCATGATGGCCAAACAAGGCAACCGCCGTGGTTATCTACGCATGGCCGATGGTGCTACATTGTCGCTCAGCCGATTTGATGTGGCAGGTGTAGAACCCCAAAAAGGTCTCAAAGGTTATCTATATGGCGAGCGCGGGGTTTGGCGGCCAGGTGATAGTGTATTCCTTAATTTTGTATTGGAAGACCAGACGGGTAAATTGCCTCCCAACCATCCTGTCAATTTTGAAATTGCCGATGTAAATGGCACAATGCGTTACCGAACAGTCGTTACAAAAAGTGTTAATGGTGTTTATCCCCTTCATTTTGTAACCAGCCCTGATGCGCCAACAGGTAGTTGGAATGCAAAAGTAGATGTTGGTGGTGCGAAATTTTACAAAAGCATTCGCATCGAAACGGTAAAGCCCAATCGGTTAAAAATTGATTTTGCTTTCCCCAAAAAGAATATTTCTGTTGACGACGAAGATTTGAATGCTGCACTTTCGGTCACTTGGCTACACGGTGCTATTGCCAAAAACCTAAAGGCGAAAGTAGATATGCAATTGCGTACTGCAGTCACCACCTTTCCGAATTTTAAAGATTTTGTTTTTGAAGATCCTGCTCGCGGTTTTTATAGCGAAGAACAAACACTTTTCGATGGTACTATTGATGATATGGGAAAAGCAAAAGTGCCTTTTTCGGTCAATATTAACGAGAATGCACCTGGAAAACTGATCGCTAATTTCAAAATCCGCGCTTTTGAGGAAGGAGGCGATTTTAGTACCGATAATGCGTCTATTGATTATTATCCGTTCAAGCGCATGGTGGGTGTTAAAATAGCAAAAGATAAATATGGGAATAAACAATTAGATCGTGGCAATACCAGTGCTGTTGAGTTTACGTGTGTGGACAATAATGGCAAACCATTGGCCAATCAATCATTGGAAGTGGGCTTGTACCGTTGTGACTGGCGCTGGTGGTGGGATGAAGACCGCGCCTCTGACGTAAGTAGTTTTAACTCTGCAACCCATGTAAATGCGGTCAATCGCGCTACTGTAAAAACCGATGCAAATGGCCGCGCTATGTGGAAAGTAAGCCCTGCACAGTGGGGACGCTATCTCGTACGCGTTACCGATGGCGACGAAGGCCATGCCGCAGGCGATTTCTTTTGGAGTGGTTACCCCGATCGAGCAGATGATATATACACCCGTAATGCTGCCGCTATGTTGCCTTTAACGGCAGATAAAGAAAAATACAATACAGGCGAAACGGTTTCCATCAAAGTGCCATCCAGCGAAGTAGGACGGGTATTGGTCACCTTGGAAAATGGCCAACGCGTTGTAAAACACCTTTGGTTTGACACCAAACCGGGCGATAATATATTGACATTCAAAGCAGAACCAGAAATGGCGCCGTCGGTTTATGCCCATGTTAGCCTATTGCAACCGCACGCACAAACTAAAAATGATTTGCCAATTAGGATGTATGGCATTGTTCCAATTTTGGTCGAAAACGAAGCGGCTCGTTTGCAACCCGTTATTGAAATGGCTGATGTACTCAAACCCAGCGAAAATTTCACGGTGAAATTAAGCGAGCAAGGCGGTAAGGCCTGTGCCTATACGCTGGCAATTGTGGATGAAGGGTTATTAGATTTGACCCGTTTTAAAACACCAAATCCACACGATGAATTTTTCGCCCGCGAAGCCTTGGGTGTTAAAACTTGGGATATTTACGATTATGTACTCGGTGCTTATAGTGTTGCTTTGGATCATATCCTTAGTATTGGTGGTGATGCTTATAATTTAAAAGCCAAAAGAGCCGCTAATGTCAATAGGTTTAAACCAGCTGTGATACACGTTGGGCCGTTCTATTTGGAAAAAGGCCAAACCGCATCGCATACCCTGAAAATTGATAATTATGTGGGTTCAGTACGAGTTATGGCGGTGATGTCGGCACCTGCACCATCCGGAAAAGGTGCATACGGCTCCGCAGAAAAAACCTGCCCCGTTCGCAAACCACTGATGATCCTGCCAACGCTTCCGCGTGTTTTAGGGCCAGGAGAAACAGTCCGCGTCCCGATTCAGGTATTTGCAATGGAAAAATCGGTGCGGAGTGCTACCTTGAGGATTCGGGAAACTACAGGAAAAGTAACCTTGACGGGTACGCCTACCCAAACACTTACCTTTAGCGAACCGGGTGATAAAATGGCCTATTACGAGATTAAAATAGGCGATAAAATAGGGGCTGCGCATTTTACATTTGAAGCACAAGGTGGCGGAGAGTCTGCTACCGACGAGATTGATATTTTGATTCGTAATCCGATGCCCGTAACTACACAGGTTTGGCAAGGTACGGTAGAAGCGGGGAAAGAATGGGAAACGGGATTTGATGCTTCGAAATATAGCGAAATAGAAGGAGCCAAATTGGAAGTAAGTGCCTTGCCTCCAATGAATTTTAGCAGGCACTTGCAGTATTTAATCCGTTACCCACATGGTTGTTTGGAGCAAACGACTTCGGCGGCTTTTCCTCAATTGTATGCTGATTTAATAACTCCGCTTTCGCCCAAACAAAATGAGGAAATTACCAAAAATATAGGCGCTGCGATTACAAAAATCAAGAATAGGCAAGAGTTTTCGGGTGGATTTAGTTATTGGCCCGGTAGTCAACCCGAACCTTGGAGTACGTCTTATGCGGGGCATTTCCTGCTCGAAGCCAAAGCAAAGGGTTATGCTGTGCCAGATAATGTAATTGATAATTGGGTGCGTTTTCAAACCGAGGCTGCCCGTACTTGGAATGCTAGCCAATCCAAAGAAAATTGGCAAGTACATGATGGTGAAATAAATCAAGCTTATCGTTTGTTGACTTTAGCCATTGCAGGAAAACCAGCTATTGCGGATATGAACCGTTTGCGTGAAATCAAGAATTTATATTCAGAAACTGCTTATTTGTTGGCATCGGCGTATGGGCAATCGGGCAAACCAGAGGTGGCTAAAGAACTTATTAATAAACCTTGGCGTGAACGCTATACCTATGAATGGTGCGGCTACACCTATGGCTCCGATCTACGCGATCGAGCCCTTATTCTCGAGGCATATACGATGATCGGCGATCAGCCTCGCGCACAGGCGATGGTTGAGTATATCGCTCAATTACTTACGGATGAGAAGAATAATTGGAGTTGGAATACGCAATCACTGGCTACGGCCTTACGCGCCTTGAGCAAATATGCCACCAAAAATAGTGTATCAGGGACTGGTTTCGCTTATAAAACAGGTAATGGAACTTACAAAGATGGCAATATGAGTAAACCTATCTCTATCACTGATGTTGATTATAATGCACTGGCATCTGGTAAAATTGGCGTGAAAAATACTGGCTCTAGCCGCTTATATGCTCGTTTGGTGGTAGCAGGACAAGGTCAACCAGGAACAGAAATAGCGACACCATCAGCCAACCTGAATATTGAAGTAAAATACGAAAATGCCAAAGGGCAACCCGTTAATATTCAAAAACTTACTCAGGGTAGCGATTTTACAGCAGTAGTGACCATCAGTCGAAACAGCTCCTTTACCTTCCCGTTCAATGAACTTGCTTTGACACAAATATTTCCCTCAGGTTGGGAAATTACCAATTCAAGGATGGGAAATTTTGTAACCAATAACAATGGTTCGTATTTCGATTACCAAGATGTACGTGATGATCGCGTATTGACTTATTTTGACTTGAATGGGTATAATAATAAAGGGCAATCACAAACCTTTAAAGTGCAACTGAACGCTGCCTATAAAGGACGATTCTTCTTGCCTACTACTTCGGTGGAAGGTATGTACGATAACCGATTGAGGGCAAGTGCCCCGGGTAATTGGGTGGAAGTAATTTAAGTATTAAGTATTTGGACACAATTAATTGCATAATTGAACGCAGGTATTTTTCGGCTAGATGAGCCATTTTTAAGGCCTGACCAAAATGAAAAGCAAGTAAATCTTGCTTTGAATGGCGGGAACCTGCGCAGCAGACGCGGCACTATCTAACGAAAAAATGGGAAAATATAGGCGGAAAAGACCAAGTTCAAAATGATAATTAATTGTGTCCAAATACTTAAGTAAGAGGCTGTATTGTTAAATTATTCAACAATACAGCCTCTTTTTTTTATCGTATAATAGTACTCTGTCCGTGCAACACTTCCTTGTAACCGTCCAAATATTCCACCTCAAGTATCCAAACATATACATCGGGCAACATTGGTTTATCTCGGAAAGTGCCATCCCAACCCGCGGTTACGTCATTGGGCGTAAAGTCTTTGGATTGGAATACCATTTCTCCCCATCGGTCGAAAACGCGAAAATCTAGGATTTTAGCAGATTCTTGACCATGAACAAGTAAAATATCGTTGTTATTATCATCGTTGGGCGTAAAACCCGTGGGGACGTATATCCGGCGGGGCTTGAGTACTTTTACGGTAATGCTGTTTTCGCCGATACAACCCAGCGCATCTACTACATATACCTCAAATGTGTTTTCCTGATACAACGAATCTACAAAAGGATTAGGGCAAGTGAGGCAACTCAACCAAAGGCTATCTTCTGCATTCCATTTTAGATTAAATGGCGACTGAGCGTTCATCACATCAACGGTGAGTTGGGTCTGCTTGCCTAGTTCTATCGAGATTTCGGGTCCTAGGTCGATCTCAATGGCCTGCCGTTCTGTAAGCGTCACAGCGGGTAATTCTGTGATGCACCCATTGGCATCTTTAATGCGCGGGATATAAGTGCCTGCTTTTAGACCAATTTGCAAAGGCGATCCATTGTAGGGCCTATTATCCAATGTATATAAATAAGGAGGTGTACCGCCCGAGGCATTGCTCATTTCTAAACGACCATTTGCACTCCCAAAACAAGTAGCATCCTGCTTGACGATGGCCGCACCAATCCCTCTATCAGGTTGGTTGATTTCCATAGAATCCACTCTGGTACACCCATTTGCATCAGTCAGTGTAATTGAATAGGTCTCTGCTACAACATTGGTGAGTATTTTGCTGGTTTGGCCATTTTCCCAAAGGAATGTATAAGGTGCTACACCGCCACTTGGTACAGCACTGATTTGTCCAGTGGGTGCTCCAAAACATGGCACATCTTTAGGGTTAAGGAGGTTTTCTAGTGGTGTAGGCTCGGTTAGCGTGAGCAATACAACCGTTTGACAGGTTCTGAAATCTGTGATCGTTACCCTATAATCGCCCGCTTTGAGGTTTGTGGCAAACGGATCGGTTTGATTAGATACACCAGGATCCCAGAAATAGGCGTATGGTTCTGTTCCGCCTTTCCCGTTGATCGTTGCGGTACCTGTATTTGCACCATGACATTCTATGTTTTCTAGCGTTGTGAAAAATCCTGTTAACTCTGCTTGGTTCTCAATCGGTACCATTTGAGTGGCCGTACACCCTTTATTATCAGTGGCCGTAACCATATAAATAGTAGAATAACTAAGATTATCTGCTACTTTGCCAAACTGAGGTGGATCAGTATCCCAAACGTATGTTAATTGGTCTGCATCAAATGGAGTTGATCCATAAGAGACAAAGTCCACGGTTGCGTAGCCATCCAGACCATTATAACAACGGGGCAAATGAGGTGTTACATAGACAAAAAGTGGATTTTTTTGATAAATAAACGTTGAATCCCCTGTAGTACATCCATTAGCATCGGTCACTGTAACCCGGTAGGTATCAACGGGTAAATTAATCGCCGATTGGGTTGTTTGTGCATTGGGATCATCCCAAAGGTAGCTATAAGGTGTAGTGCCTCCTTGCGGGAATACCTTTGTAGCACCTGTAGATGCATCAAAACAAACAGTATCCGAAATATAAGGAATCACTAATTGTAACGGTGCTAGAGGTTGGTTCAGTATTGTATTGGCTGTTGCTGAGCAGCCAGATACATCTGTAATTGTAATTTGGTAATTACCTGCGGCTAAAGTATCAATATTAGGGGTAGTAGAGATAAAATTATTTGGACCAAACCAAACAACAGAATAACCGCCAGCACCACCAGTAATTTGAGTTGTAATACTCCCACTAAACCCATTAAAACAAAGTACATTTTTAGGGGTTAAAGAAGAGGATATTTTAAGTGGTTGCGCAATAGTGGCAGATGCCGTAACGGTACAGTTATTTGCATCTGTAACTGTTACTGTATAATTGCCACCAAATTTATTATCAATCCCTTGTGTTATTTCACCCGATGACCATACATAAGTATAAGGTATAGTTCCCCCTATGAGGTTTACTTTGGCCGAACCATCCTCTGAGTCATAACATTTTGTTTTTACCGTTGTTATATTGGGCAATAAGGCTGCTGGTTGTGTCACGCCTATGCTAATCGTGCTACTACAACCCTTAATATCCGTAACAGTAACCGTGTATTGTCCAAAACTTAGTCCAGTCGCCATTGCAGTAGTTTGGGAACTGGCATTCCAAGTGTATTTGAAATTACCATTACCACCAGTTGGTACTACTGTAGCCGTTCCATTGTTACCTCCATTGCACGAGACAGGTGTAAACCCAACCGTAAGTGTCAGCGGAGGAGGTGACCCAATGTTTGTGGTAGATGTAGCGGTACAATTATTAGCATCTGTGATGGTCACAGTATAAATTATAGCAGATAAACCAGTGGCTGTTGGGGTGGTTTGGGTAGGTGAATTACTCCATTTGTAAGAAAAGGGAGTTGTCCCTCCTAATGGAAACGCAGTGGCTGTACCGTCCGAATTATTGCTACAAGTGGCAGATATATTCGTGATAGAAACAGTTAATGGTGCGGGTTCAACAAGTGCAACATGAACAGTATCCACACAGCCTTTACTATCTGTAATGGATAAAATATAATTACCAGCAAGTACATTGCTGACGGTTGCAATTGTTTGTCCATTACTCCAAAGATAGGAAAAAGGCAGCGTACCGCCAGTGCCTGAACCATTCAAAAGACCAGTAGGCGTACCATTGCATTTTACGGGAGTGGAGGTAGCACTTGCGGCGAGTAAGGGCGGTGCTGTTATACTTCCTGGAGCAGTAATAGAGCAGTTATTGGCATCTGTAATCGTAACAGCATAGGTGCCAGCGGCAAGGTTATTTGCCGAAGAGGTCGTTTGTCCACCATTACTCCATAAATAGTTATAAGGCATAGTCCCTCCAGTTATTGCAGCGGATAAGATACCGTTGGTGCCACCAAAACACGAGACATTTTGAGTGTTGAATATAGTGGGTGATAATGCAGGAGGAGTACCTATATTGAAATTGAGGAGGGTGTCGCAACCTACCCCGTCGGTAATGGTCGCTACATAATCGCCAGCAGATAGGTTGTTGAAAATACCCGTCATATTCGAAAGGGTATTGACCCGGAAAGAATAGGGGGGATTAATATTATCTGTCGTTATCGTTACTGTTCCATTCGTACCATTAAAGCAAGATACCGGAGTCGTAGCCGCACTAACACTTGGTGGTGAGCAATTGACACAACTGCCAGTTCCAATATTTGCACCACAAAGTTGGAACGTATTGATACCTCTAATTTGTGCATTCACTACCGAACTGGGGAGTAAACCCGTGACGGTATAAAAAGTGTCCATTTGTAGTGGAATCCATCCGTTTCCTGTATTTATTTCGTACCCAGAAGCACCACTAATGGAAGGCCAAGTAAATGTAACACTACTTTTAGTGGAGTTGCCGCAATCAATTACGGGTGGCGCTAGTGCAGGATTCACCTTTAAATCAACGGAATCACTTACTGCGCAACCATAAGTATCGGTGGCCAGCAACTTATATAAAGTTGATTGGAGCGGGGTTGCATCTGTTATAGGGCATGTAGCGCAAGAGAGGCCATTAGCAGGGCTCCATTGGTAGTTTACTTTATAACTGGGCTCAAACGTAATAGACCAATCCAATAATGCACCTACAATTCCGTTTTGGTCATCTACAAATTGAAGTTTCCAATCGCCATTGACTGGCCCGCCCCACAAATCGCTCCAAACACCTTCCGGCTGAAAATCGCCTGTAAAAGGTGCAGCCGAAGCAGGTGCAAATGGCCCTGGAAAACTGATGAGTGACGTGGACAAAGGCGTAAAACACGTTTGTGTATAATTATTACCATCTGCTCCATTATCGGTAGTGAGTTCTATAAACTTACCTCCTGGCGCAATTAAAAAAACATCCAAATCATCCACCCAATTGTGATTTACATTGATACAAACGGAACGGATCATCCCCGAATCTAATAAAAGAGGGGTTACTCCATTGACCGAAATGGTCGAAATGACAGGCGTATTGATGGGTGCTATGGATAAATCCGTGGTGTTTGTAAATACAAATGGCGGAGGAACAGGTATAGATAAAGTGCCGTCCAAGTTAAGTGGCTGACCACCAGAGCAAATGCTGGTATCAGGACGGAGCATGGGAGGCATTAGGCTGTTTTCGCGAATATTTAGATATATCGTATCACGGTTGCAAGGGTCTTTTTTATAGTCAATAGCAATAAACTCAACACCCTCTGGTAACAAATCTTCCAGTGCAACGATATCAAAGGAAATCTTTTTAGAACCAGCAGGGATAAACTGGTTAAGTGGAATGGGTTGATAATCAACGCCATTGGTGGCACTGCCCCATATATTATAGTCTAAAGGGTAATTTTGAGTAACTGTATTAGGCAATTCAAAAGTAACTGTCCCTTTGGCACACCCTTCGCTTACGCTTCCATCCAGACTTATTGTGCTTACCTCCGTCCGAATAGAACCCGTTCCAAAACTTTTGGCTTCTAAAAATACGCCAGAATCATAAGCACTATCACTAGCATCAGCAATGGCCAGTTTGATCGTATATTCTTGGCAAGGTGTTACAATGGCCTGTGCAATAAAAACATCAGTAAACCCATCATAAGTAGGTTGTAAACTAGTGGTGTTATTGCCATTGTAATACTGTGCATTTTTGGCTGGACAAGGGAAATACGCAGGGTTGCTCGGATGTATATTATTGATGGTAACCGGCAAATTAGTATTGGGTATTTTGGCTATGTTTGTAGGCGTTGGGAAACCTGGCCCCTGAATAAAGAACCCAAAAACATCGTTGTATGGGCTACATGCAAATTCAGGATATTCCTCGGATGCAAAGCAGTAACGAAAACGCAATGTATCCGAAGTTGGAATAAATGTAATGGTAAATACCGCTACGTCATTTAATCCAACCGAGATCAAGGGGGCAAGATCTGGCTCCGTTGAGCCACCAGAATTGGAGAAATTCGCAAAATCTGCACCATCACTATTGCACCCATAATTGGTGCCTTGTGTGGCCGCTCTACCCGTAGTCATTATAATACCACGGTCAATACCAACAGAGTTTTGCCCTCCGGTGAAATACCCAACAGCAACATTATCGCCATTGTAGGTAATATTAGATACTTCAACACCCTGACCAAGAAATACATTTTCGATCAGATTTTGCGGTGTAAACGCGGGTGTATTAGCAGCAGTAGCCTGCAAACTTTGGCTAAAACCTACTTTTGGGGAGATACAAATAAGTAATACTACGCCCAACAAGCGTCCCAAAGCTGTGGCAGTAATCAGTTTATAATTCATAAAAATGGAGATGGTGTAATTTTTATCAAAGGTTCTTTTAAATAGTTTACGCTAATAAACACCAAACACGAGATAGCAGGGAAAATTGATTTGTCGTCGGATTAAAAATTATGGCATAAAAGTAAGTTGATTTATGTTATTTATATCACTACTTGCGTGAATTTTTTCTAAAGAGGCGAAAACATGCCCAAACGATGCTTTTTTACATTTATTTTTTATTTTTATGAAAGTGTTCGTAATCGGACTAATCATAAGGGTTTGTCCCGCAATTCGCGGACTTTATCTAAATATCGAAACGATTTGCTTTTAGTTGGTGTTCATTTGCTGTTGGTAACGTATCAATCTAAAGATTACCATCCATAAAAATCGAATCATCTCGAACTATTTATAATTATGCCACAGTTTCTTAAATATCTTTTCGCTTCCTGTCTAGGTACAGCCCTTGCACTTGGACTATTATTTTTCATAGGTTTCAGCACTATCGCGCGTATGATCAGTTCAGCGTCCGAGGATAAAGCCGTGTCCGTAACAGAAAACTCCGTACTCGATCTCCGTTTCAGTTCGATGATCCCCGAAAAAACAAACAATACCGAAATGGATCCTTTCGATTTGGAGCAATCTAATGTCGTTGGGGCTACCGATATGGTCAAAATGATCCATTTAGCAAAGGAAGACGGCAATATCAAAGGCATTTACCTCCACCCCGAAATGGTGGCTACCGGTAAAGCCAGTGCCGCCAATATCCGCGCAGCCCTCGAAGATTTTAAAACTTCGGGTAAATTTATCGTTGCTTATGGCGATTTTTATACCCAATCTGCATACTATATCGCATCTGTCGCCGATAGTGTTTACCTCAATCCAGTAGGTGCCGTGGAATTTAAAGGTTATGCTGCCACGATTACTTTCTTCAAGGAAATGTTGGACAAATTGGATATCCAACTCCGCATTTTCTATGCAGGACAGTTCAAAAGTGCGACTGAGCCCTATCGCTTAGACAAAATGAGCGATCAAAACCGGATGCAAACACGGGTATACCTCAACGCTTTGTACGATATTTTTATCAATGACATCGCTCGCTCGCGCCACGTTGCACCAGCAGAGTTGCGTGCAATTGCCGATCGCTACGAAGGCTATAGCGCAGAATTGGCCTTGAAAAATAAACTCATTGATCGCATCGCACACGAAGATGTTGCCCTTAATGCTATGAAAACGCGTATCGGATTGGGCGAAAAAGACAAACTCAATAAAATTTCTTTGTCCGACTATTACGTGGCCAAAGGCAAAGGCATTGATCTATCTACGGCTAAAGACAAAATTGCCATAGTATATGCAGAAGGTACTATCACCGATGGCAAAAGTAGCGAACCTAATACCATTACCGATGGCAACTACGTGAAAATTCTCCGCAAAATCCGCAGCGACGATCGAATCAAAGCAGTGGTTTTGCGCATCAATTCTCCAGGTGGATCGGTATTGGCCAGCGAAAATATTTTCCGCGAAGTGATGCTTTGCAAACAAGCAGGAAAAGCCATTGTCGTCAGTATGTCCAATGTAGCCGCTTCTGGTGGGTATTATATTGGCTGTCAGGCTGATAGTATTTTTGCCGAACCGGGCACCATTACAGGATCTATTGGCGTATTTGGTATGATACCTATTTTGCAAAAAACGATGAAAAAGAACCTCGGTATCACGGTAGATACGGTTAAAACAGGTAAGTTTTCCGCATTTGGTACGCCACTCCTCGATTTTTCCGACGAGGAAAGCAGAATTGTCCAATCGCGCATCGAAGCCACTTATGAGGATTTCTTGCAAAAAGTGTCCGTTGGCCGCCACAAAACACGCGACCAAATCCACGAAGTAGCACAAGGACGTGTTTGGCCCGGCCAAAAAGCAAAAGAAGTAGGTTTAGTGGACGAAATTGGTGGCCTCGATCGCGCTATTGCGGCTGCGGCTAAATTGGCCAATTTAGAAAAATATAAAACCAAAGAATATCCCGAAACAAAAACGGGTATTGAGCAGTTTATTGAAAAATATACGAATAAAACAAACCGCGAAGATGCTGTAAGTAATGCCGTGGTAAAGGCTGAATTGGGTGATTTATACCCCGTTTATCGTTCTTTCCGCGAAATGCAACAAGCACGTGGCATTCAAGCGCGCATGCCTTACGAACTAACGATTTTTTAAGTTTTTCCAACATAATGGATACCTTATCGCGCTGGCGCATGATACTAGGAGGGGGAGATTCCGATGGCACCGGAGTCTCCCTTTCTACGCAAGAGGGGCTCGTGGACGAAGCCTTAGAGGCATTATACGAATATGAACGCCGCCGCAAATTCAAATATGAGGGTGCTGCGGGTGGCTCTGAGCGTTCCAATCCTGCTATTGCGCGTTGGCTGGGCGATATTCGCCGTTATTTTCCACAATCGGTGGTAGAAGTGATGCAAAAAGATGCCATGCGCAACCCTTCGCTCCGCCAAAAAATGCTCTTGGATCCTACTATCCTCGAATCGGCTACACCTGATGTGCATTTGGTAGCGACCTTACTGGAACTCAAACACTTGATGCCGGAGGAAACCCGCGAAACAGGCCGAAAAGTGGTGCAAAAAGTGGTGGACGACCTGATGGAAAAGATTCAGCACCGTTTTATACAGGCGATCACTGGGGCATTGTACCGGCAAACACGCAGGCGCAACCCCAAACTGAACGAGATGGACTGGCATGCTACCATCCGTAAAAACCTAAAGCATTACCAACCCGATTACAAAACCATAATTCCCGAAATAAAGATTGGTTATGGCCGCAAAAACCGCCGCGCCGTCAAAGATATTATTTTGTGCCTCGACCAAAGCGGTTCAATGGGTACTTCTGTCGTGTATTCGGGAATTTTTGGTGCAGTGCTGGCCTCGCTTCCGGGCGTACGTACGCGCATGATCGCTTTTGATACCCAAATTGCCGACCTCACCGAACACCTCCACGATCCCGTTGACCTGCTGTTTGGTGTACAACTCGGCGGTGGTACCGATATTAATAACGCACTGGCCTATTGCCAATCTTTGATCGCTAAACCCACAGATACCATCGTTGTTTTATTATCGGATTTGATAGAAGGTGGCGACGCTGGTGGTATGCGCGATCGGTGTGTTCAAATGACAGACGCAGGCGTGCAAGTCATTGTTTTACTGGCACTTAGCGACGATGGCGCATCGGCTTATGACCGTAGTAACGCTTCTTTTTTGGCAGAAATGGATATTCCGGTTTTTGCCTGCACCCCCGATGTTTTTCCCGAATTGATGGCTGCGGCTATTGACCAACGCGATTTAAAACAATGGGCAGGTGAACAAAATATTGTATTAAAAACATGAAATCATTGGTATTGGGTACGGCACAATGGGGCTGGTCGGTGGATCGCTCTGGGGCATTTTTATTATTGGACAATTGGCTTAAAGCAGGTTATTCCGAAATTGATATTGCTACCAATTATCCGATTAATAAATGCCCCGAGGATTTTAAAGCCGCCGAAAAAATCCTCGCCGAGTATATACAAACACATGGGCTTACGCACCAATTGAAGATCACGATGAAAGTGGGCAGCATGAGCAATATGGGTACGCCCGATGTCAATCTGTCTCCGTCTTTTATCCTCATTATGGCGCATGAGTACCGCCGTGTTTTTGGCAAAAACCTCACTGGAATTATGCTCCATTGGGATAATCGCTCGGAAGCAGCCGAAATCGAGTTAAGTCTGGCCGCCCTCAACACTTTATCCCAAGAAGGTTTCCGTCCCGGACTGTCGGGTATTAAACACCCAGAAATCTATGCAAAAATCAACGAAACGCTAGATTTGTCTTTTGATATTGAACTAAAACACAATTCTTTTGTAAGCGATTATGATCGCTACAAATTGCATTTCAGCACGGATAAACATCGTTTTTTAGCCTACGGCCTCAATGCTGGAGGTCTCAAATTTGCAGGTCAAATAGGACAAGATGCCCAAACATTTGAGTTGCGGGGTGGCCAAATCGCGCATTTTGAAGCAAAACTTGCAAAAATAGAGTCTATGCTACCCGATTGGAATTTGGCTTTTGTCCGTCCGCCTATCGTTACCATGAATCATCTTGGTATGGTGTATGCTTTGTGTTCGCCTCAGATTCATGGGGCAGTAATTGGGCCACGCACCCCTGCGCAAATGCAGGAAGCGATTACCTGGCACCGCAATACGGATATGTTTGATTATTCGGATGTGGTGAAATGGGTGTTGAAAACGTCCTGATACCTACCCCCCCCCTATTTCCCCACCAAAACCACCATCGGATTCATCGGATAACGACCAAAATGATCCCCATACACCGCTAAACCGCTCGCCACACTACTCGGTACTTCCAGCCGAATCACCAGTTCCTTGCTACGAATTGCCGCTTCCAACGCGGCTTTAGGAATACCCGCTGCAATCCGATAACCATAAGAACCAGCCTCGTGTAGTTTTCGCTCTTTGGGCTGATAATGCCACGAAAGCACCCCCCGATGATCGGCAGGGTCGTCTTGTAGGTCATAACGGCCTGCAAAAAATCCATTCGCACTGATGCTCACTTCGCCGGGATACAGCGTGGCATCGGTCATAGGGTAGGAGTTGGGATTTTGGCTGGGTGCGACTTTGCCTTTACCCAGCATATAATCGATGCCCGCTTCCATACCTTTTTCCATATCTTTGACAAATAGCGTTTTGGCCGATAATTCCGCTACAAATGCAGCACTTTCAAGGTCTGCAAGCGATGTGCCGTCGGGTAATGCAAAGCGATATTCAAAATAACCACTCCCTGCACCGTTTACTTTTAGCCCGTCTAGGATATTCCATTGTTTGAGCGACCATTCCGATTTGGCGAAATTTTTGGCCTCTATTGGGATTAATTGGGCTTTTTTACCATTAGCAAGTGTCATTTCTTTGGGCGTAGGGGCTTCTACGACAAAATGTGCGCAATTGTGGTGGAGCGCAGTCCCCGCATTATCCAATAGTGTAATGGATAGTGTCACCGCCGATTTTTCGTTGGGCATGGTCAGGTTGAGCGGTGGTAACGATTGCTGAACCCACGGTGCATAAGGGATTTGTCGGGTAGTATCCAGCCAGATTTTATCTTGACCA
This sequence comes from Chitinophagales bacterium, assembly GCA_043764095.1. Taxonomy (GTDB): domain Bacteria; phylum Bacteroidota; class Bacteroidia; order Chitinophagales; family Saprospiraceae; genus M3007. Next base: position 13,723 of record JAYUKX010000114.1, on the reverse strand, counting down.
AGGGCGTCAAAACCATGTAATTGGATGCGCAAAGTGAGCGTTTTACCAAGATCGGTGCGTGCTGTATGAAAAGAAGCAAACAACGGCACTGCTACTTTTTCGTTTGGTTGTACGCTTTTGCTAATATCATTACCCGTGGAAATATAAAAATCGGAGTGAAAATCGCGGATTGACATACCCGGCGTAAGATCTTCAAGCCCCGTTTCTTTGTTACTGCGATCAAACCGCCAATAACCATTCCACTCATTGATTACATCGTGGTGCTCGGTATAAAGCCAACCCGCCATAATAGGATGTTCGCGAAAGGTATTCATCATCCGGTGGTAATCCCAACTCCAATCCACGTCGCCTGTACTGCCATCGTAACCCCACACATTACCGCATTCGGAATTGATATTGGGGATATTATTGCCCTGTTTATACCCTTTTTCATAGTGAAAAGTGCTGCCAGCATATGTTTGTTTTTCAATTTCGTCCATAACCTTAGGCCAAACCCAACCTGGTTCATACGAATGCCAAGAGTTAATATCGGTTTCTGTATGGCCGCCGCCGCAACAGATGGAATTATCTTCAATCAGGCGGGTCGGGTCTGCTTTTTTGGCATTTTGGTAAGTGGCGGCCACCCAGGCTTGGGTTTCGGGCAGGTACGCGGATTGCTCCTTGCCGTCTTTCATAATTTTGCTGCTCAAACCCCAAGATTCGTTGAACAAAATCCATGAAAAAATAGCCGGATGGTTAAAATCGCGTTTAAGCATTTCGGCAAATGTCGTTTCGGATTCCTTGCGGGCAGCAGCATCGGGTTCGCCCCAAAAATTGGGAACATCCGACATGACCAATACGCCCAAACGATCGGCCCAATACAGTTTGCGTGGTATATCTACTTTGATATGTGTCCGGATACCATTCAGCCCAATTTGACGCGTGCGCAGTATATCCGATTTCATAAAATCGTCGCTCGGAAATGTATAGTAACCTTCTGGGTGGTACGATTGGTCGAGCGTCAATTGTAAATAAATAGGCTTGTTATTGAGCGCAATATAGGGGATTTTAGTACCCGGTAAATCCACCACACTAACTTTGCGCATACCCAAATAAGACGTTACCTGATCGTCGCCCAAAGTTGCTACCACATCGTATAAAAACGGATCTTCCAACGACCAAAGCCGCGCATTGGGCATTTTTACTTCAAAAGTATAAGTTTTTTGCCCTTTTGGGATGGTTTGCTGCGCCGTGAAATTTTGCCCATTGCCTTTAATTTGTATCTGCAATGGTGTGTTTTCGCCAGTTGCTTTGGGGAGAAAAGCCGTTATTGTCACCTTGCCCAAATCAATGTCGGGCGTAAAGTGCAATGCTTCCAAATAGGTATTACCCCTGTTTTCGAGATAAACAGTTTGCCAAATTCCTCGCGCATTGCCATAGCCCTGTTTGCCATAAAGGGTAAACGGTCGGCGTACATCATCCGCACGAACGACAAGCGTTTGTGGGCTGTCGTATTTGAGATATGGAGTAAGTTCAAAGGAAAATGGCGTATAACCACCTTCATGGCTTCCGAGTGCTTTGCCATCGAGATAAACCGTTGTACGCCAATCACTTGCGCCAATAGTAACAAAGGTGCGTTTACCTTTCCAAGCCGATGGTACCGTGATGGAGCGTTTGTACCAAGCAATATCGGCGGAATCTGGAACACCCGATAATGGTGCGCCCCAAGGGAATGGCACATGGATTTGACGGCTAAAAACTTTGCTACCATCGGCCCAATTTTGCTGTACACCGAGGTCTTTTTGGTCAAATTCAAAAGCCCAATCGCCATTCAGATTTTGCCATTGGCTGCGCTCAAAATCGGGGCGCGGATGCTCGGGTAATGGGATATTTTGTTGCCCATAACAAGGTGTGGCAAAGGCCATTCCGATGAATAGCAATAGTTGGTAAATTCGTTGTGCCATGTGTATTGGTGGTGATATGGATGGATAAATACTTTAATCGTCTTTGTCTAAATTTTAACAAACCTACCCGCTAAATTACGCTGTTCCGATTGTAACATAATGGTATAAATGCCCGATGGTAGCCCTGTTACGGATACTATTTTATTGGCATCCTGCGCGATGGCCTGTTCTTGCACTATATTTCCCTGCATATCGAAAATACGGAGGAGGCAATCGCCTGCGTCTGGAGTAGTTAAAGTCAGGTAGTTATTGGCCGGATTTGGGTAGGTTTTTAAAGCGATTGGGGCGATATTTTTTGTGTCAGAAGCGGCAGCGTCCACCACACTATCAATGGCGCGTAGTAAAGAATATTCGGCATTTGCGCCAAAAGCATCTTGCCCAATTTCCCAAATCATAATACCAGCCACATTGTCGAGTGCGAGTTCCGTTTTTTCGATAATTGTAGGTATTCCATTCCAAAATTTTTGACCCAATTCATCCAATTGTGCATTGGCGGGGTCTTCTCCAACAATCGTTCGATAGGTAAATGAAGCAACAGGACTTGCCCCAAAATCATAACCATAAAAAGGAACGCCCAACGTAAGTTTGGATGCCGAAATCCCTTGGTTTTGCCAATAAGCAATGGATTGTACCGCCCAAGAATAGGGCGAATGCTGTCCCGGATTATTGGGCTCCCAAGGGCCTTTTAGGTCATAAACCATCATATTGACCCAATCAAAAGCCGCCAATGCCGCATTATTTACCTTTGGATAACGGTATGACCCAGGCAAAGCAGCCGTAAGTTGGATCCCCGTTGGCTGGAGCGCGGCCTTGAGTTCAATGATAAAAGGGCTGTACCAATCTTTTACGTATTGCCATTCCAGGTCCACATCAATGCCATCAAAACCTTGTGTTTGGGCAAATTGTACGATTTTTTGGATATACGCAGCCCTATTCACCGGCAATGTGAGGGTATCCCAAGCATCCTCCCAGGCTTGGGTGAGGTAGCCGCCGCCGATACACGCAAATACCTTGCAGCCGTGTTGGTGCGCTAGGTTTACAGCATTGGTGGTACTGGTGCCAAAGGACATATTGCCCTGCATATCGGGATTAGCAAAAGAAATATTAACATGCGTTAGTCGTTCAAATTCAATATCATTGAGCCAACTAAACCGATAGGTGGGTAAATACCCCACTACCTTAAAATTAGATTGAGCGGTGGCTAATTGGACGGCCAAGAGCAACAAAAAGAGTGGGAGTTTTTTCATACTTATTAAAAATGGTGTGCTTTAGGTGCAAAGATATAAATTTCGACAAAGGAAATATCAGATTTCAATCCGCCTGTATAGAACGAAGAGCCATTAGGCTCGAACCATATTGTAGCGGCGGATTTCAATCCGCCCCAATGTTACGCAACCATTAAAGAGCCGTAGGCTCGGCACATATTGCGTTATTTCTAATCTTCTCGTACCAGCAAATCCACCAATTTAAACACCAAATCCATTTCAAAACCCGCCCGAATGACCGATGCTGCCGCTTTTTGCTGTGCAAGAGGATCGCCATTCCATTGTTTGAGTTTCTTTTTAAGGAGCGATTTGACCGTCGTTTCATACTCCTCTTTATCCAGCATATCTATCGCATTTTCAATAAGTTCCGGTTCGAGGTTGCGCATTTTGAGTTCCATCCGAATCCGCACTTTACCCCATTGGTTGCTCCGAAATTTGCTGCGGACATACATCTCTGTAAAACGCGTATCATCAAAAAAACGATCGGCTTGTAGTACATCAAACAATTGCTCGCCCAGTTCTTTGGATAAGCGCAATTCCCGAATCTTGTCCAATACCTCCTGCGAACAGCGGTCTCGATAGGCACAGAAATACTCTAATTTGGCCAAAGCCTCATCAGGGGTCAGGGGTGGGGCATCTAGCGGCCGTGATTTTCGTTGGAAAGCCATAGTACTAAAAAATTATTTTCCAATGCCCTTGTTACCCATACGCGTCAATTCTGCAACAGTGGCAATGCCCAGATGGCGATCAATAACCACACCTTGCGGATTGAGCAACAAAACGGTGGGCAATTTTTCTACTTCGTAAATTTGAGCGATGGTTTTACCCGCATCGGAGTCAAAATCAGTTCTGAAATTGATAAAGTGCTCATTATAAAAATCATATACTTGTTTTTGGGTAAAAATTTCTTCTTCCATTACTTTGCAAGGCGCGCACCAAGTAGCGTAAAATACCACAAAAACATTTTTCTTTAAACGTTGGGCATCTTCCAAAACAGGCATCAGCCGCTCACTATCCACCCATTGAATATCCTTGTAATTGTCTTGAATGGGCAATTGTGGCCGCTCTTCTACCGGTGTTTTAGACGGTGCTGGTTTTTGTGTCAATGGCGGTTTGATAGGACGAGGTGCCGGACGCGGAGCGGGTTTGGATGAGCCACATGCCATTGCGATCAACACATAAAACAGGCTTGTAATAATCAGTAGTTTTTTCATTGTTTTTAAGTAATTAATTAGATTGAAGCCTTAGCAAATGGCGATATTTCCAATAGGTTTCTAATGCAGTGATGGTACAAATCGTCCAACCAGCCTTACCGTCTTTAAAACCTCTTTTAAGGATATAATTGCGCACAAACTTGAATAACGGATTGATAATCAATTGATACCAATAACCTTTTTCGCCAGCCGATAGCATTGCTTGTGCGCCTATATACGCGTACTTCTGCGAACGCTCGCGGTGCTCTTCAACAGAATAATAACTATAATGTAGCAAATCACCCTCCAAATGCGCAATGCGTGCCTGATCCGTCATCATAATTTTATCGTGCGGATTCAGCCCTCCCCATTGGGCTTTCGTACGATCGAATAAACGCAATTTTTTATCGGGATACCAACCTGAATAATGGATCCACTGACCGCAATAATTGGTCAATCGGTTCATGGTATATCCATCGGCGAGCCAGTTTTGGGTACACTCCTGAATCGCGTTTTTCAAGGAATCATCCAACGCTTCATCGGCATCCAAGGAAAGCACAATATCAAAAGAGGCGAGGGCTAAAGCGCGGTTTTTCTGCTCAATATGCCCATCAAAAGCATGTTGAAAAAAACGCACGCCAAACGCTGCACAAATCTCCGGTGTTTTGTCGGTCGAAAACGAGTCCAATACCACAATTTCATCGGCCACGCCTTTCAGCGATTCCAAGCACCTGCGTATATTCCGCTCTTCATTGAATGTGATGATAACTGCTGAAAACAAACTTTTTTTCTTTCTTGAGCAATGAGATTTAAATAAAAGTACCTCGATTGGGCGATTTTATTTAAATCTCATTCCGTAGTTCAATTAGGCCACCTTCCTGGCGTATATGGAGCCGCGTGTTTGTTCAACACCGTTTCCACTACATCAATCTCTGCTGCGACAGATTTTAACTGGTCGATCACAGGTTTTAATTGTTTTAATGCAATGTCGTAATCATCCTGAAAGGTCTTTGTTGGTGCCGAAGTTACACTCCACAAACCTCCTTGTACCCTTTCAATACGGTTGTTGATAGATGATTTGGTCTCAAATTCGCGCCTAGACAAAGTAGCATCGCCATTGAGTATGCGATTTATTTCGTTCATTCTTGATTTGAGTTCGGTGATCTTTTTGTAAATCCCGCCAGGTGGCGTTGCAATATCGTCCAAAGCGGTCTTAATATTGCTCAACTTGTCACTTAATTCACCAAAAATACCATTTGTAGCGGCCACATCGCGGCGTAGATCGGCCACTTTTTTGCAAAATGCGAGGTACGCTTGTTGGTCTTTTGCTGGCAAACTGGCATTGCCCAATGCTTTTACATTAAATGGCGTTGGTGTCGTAAGAGCCGTCATCGTACCATCTTCAAATTTACTGATCGCTACAAAATATTTACCCGGAATGGCTAAATGCCCTGTTTCTTCACTACCAAATAATTGATCGGGTGCCGGTTTGTACCTACCTTGTACTGGTGCGGTGGTATTGTAACGCAGGTCCCAAACGAGTCGTTTCATACCCTTGGTGGCACCTGTTTTGATATGGCGTACTACACTGCCTTTTTCATCCGTAATGGTAAAGAGGATAAAGGGTTCGGGTTGTTCATCTTCTAAGCGCAATTCGGCCTCTGTTGGGTACGAAATAGCCTCTTTTTTTTCTGCTTTTTCTTTTTCAGCGGCTTTGCGTTTGGCTTTTAATGTTTTGATATCGTCTTTGAGCCAATATGTAAATACTGCTCCTACGGGTGGGTTTTCGGCGGCATAATAATTACTGCCTTGGTGGCCTTTATCGCGCAATCCTAATGGCAAATTGGGGACAAAAAGCAGTGCATCCTTAATGGGGAAAACAGTGGCTTCGGCCTCAAATTGGGCATCGGTGAGGTTGCGCAATGGGCTGTAATCGTCCAAAACGTAAAAACCACGACCAAATGTAGCCAATACCAAATCGTTTTCGCGGCGTTGAATTTCAATATCTCTAACAGCCACCGTCGGCAAACCGGATTTCAGCGCCAACCAATTTTCGCCACCATCTCTAGTGAAAAACACGCCAAATTCGGTGCCACAAAACAATAAATTACGGTCAACATGGTCTTCCGCAATCGAATATACACTACCGCGCTCGGGTAAAGTAGCACTGATCGAATTCCACGATTTTCCGCCATCGGTTGTTTTGAGCAAATAGGGCTTGAAATCACCATAACGGTGGTGGTTAAAGCAAACATACGCTGTGTTTTTATCAAATTGCGATGCAATCACTTGGTGTACATACGAGCGTTCTGGCACACCTTTAATATTGTCTATTTTCTCCCAAGTTTTGCCGCCGTCGCGGGTAACCTGCACGAGGCCATCATCGGTACCTACCCAAAGTACGTTTTCGTCCAAGGTACTCTCTGCGATGGAAGTCGTTTGTCCGTAAATATCCGTCGAACCATTTTTCGCAATGGCATCTATGCTCCATACTTTGCCCATGATTTCTAGTTTGTTGCGGTCAATCCCTCTTGACAAATCGGGGCTAATGGCGCGCCAAGAATTGCCTTGGTCATCAGTGCGGAATATAATATTGGCACCGTGGTACAAACGCTTGGGCGAATGGCTCGAAATCAGCAGTGGCGCGTCCCAGTTCCAACGTAAAGCGGGTTCATTTTCGCCCGCTTGTGCTTGTAGCGATAATCCTTCGCCGCTTTTACGGTCAAAGCGATTGAGGCCTCCATACTGGCTTTGTGCGTAAATAATATCTGGATTGGTCGGATCTACTTGTGATTCAAAGCCATCGCCTACACTTGTAACAAACCAATCTGAATTAGGAATACCGTTGGCACTCGTACTCCTCGATGGGCCACCCAAACTCAAATTATCTTGCGTTCCGCCATGCACATTATAAAAGGGTAACGCATTATCGGTAGCCACTTTATAAAACTGTACAATAGGTAGGTTTTGCTTAAATTCCCAAGTTCGAGCATTGTCCCATGTCTCGTAGAGGCCACCATCGCAACCAACGCGGAGGTGGTTAGTATTGGCCGGATCGATCCAGATACAGTGGTTATCAATATGTTTATTGATTTCGCCTAAGTTTTTTACCGTTTTACCGCCATCATAACTTACTTTATAATAGGTATCGGTGACAAAAATACGTTCGGGATTCTTTGGGTCGCAGGTGAGTTCTTGGTAATAGTTGCCACTGGTGCTGGTGCCGCTCATTTTTTCAAAAGAAGCACCTCGGTTGACAGAGCGGTATATTCCACCCGATCCGGCGGCGGCTTCTACCACAGCATAAACATAATCGGGGTTGGCTGGAGACACATCAATACCGATCCGACCCACTTCACCGCTGGGTAAACCATCTACTTTATTCCAAGTAGCACCGCCATCGGTAGTTTTGAACAAACCCGATTCTGGGCCACCACCGATATAGGTAAATACTTTGCGTTGGCGTTGGTGGAAGGCCGCGTATAGTACTTTCGGGTTGCGTGGATCCATGACAAGGTTATTGCAACCAGTATAAGCACTCACCGATTTTACGCAAGTCCAATTTTGGCCACCATCGGTAGATTTATAAACACCGCGGTCGCCGCCATCGCTCCAAACTGGGCCATAAGCCGCTACATAAACGGTATTAGGATCGGTGGGATCAATAACGACATTGGCAATATGTTCGGAGTTTTTCAAACCCATATTTTTCCACGATTTGCCGCCATCGGTGGATTTATACACACCATCGCCATAAGCGACAGAGCGTTGGTTGTTGTTTTCGCCGCTACCTACCCAAACGGTATTGTAATTGCTAGGGTCGATGGCTACACAACCGATAGAATAAGAGCCTTGGTCATCAAAAATAGGTTCATAGGTAGTACCTGCATTTTTGGTTTTCCAAACACCACCAGCCGACGATGCGACATAGTATTCGGCTGAATTAGCAGGATTTACTGCAAAGTCGCTAATCCTACCAGAAGTCACTGCTGGCCCGATGTTTCGGAACGACAAAGCACCGTAGGTACTGGCCTGCGCAATGGCTTTTTTGTCTGTTTTTTTAGTGTTATCGGTATCTTTGCCTGTTTTTTGGGCAAAAACTGCGGAACAGGACACGACGAGCGTAATTAGGGTTGTAGTAATAAATCGCATGGTATAAATTTTAAGGTGCGAAAGTCCGAAAAATCCTTGGTTTTATTTGATTTTTGGATAAAAAAACGGTTTGAAAAGGATGAACGGCAAGGATAACTTAATTTAATGCTGAGTTTTTTACCTCAAAGTGTTGCGTACACTTTTTTCTACCACAAGAGTGCACAAAGGTCACAAAGACGTAGAGTAAACGCTTCGCTTGTTTTTTAGACCACAAAGCGTTGCGTACACATTTTTCTACCACAAAAGAGCATAATAGGACACAAAGCGTTGCGTACACATTTGAATGTATCAATTTACGACAAAACATCCGCTCTACGCTTTGTGCTCTTTTGCGTACTTTTGTGGTAGAAAAAGAGGACATCACGCTTTTGTGGTAGAAAAAATTTTGTGGTAAAACAACAGAAAAAAATAGATTTAATATGCCTTATTTCCCCATTGCGCCCACCTTCAAACAGCCATTCCTCCATATTGGTGGTCAAGCACAAACCATCATTCCCGGTGCTTTTCGCAAAATACCCGGTATCCACTTCACCCGCGAGCGCATCCTCACGCCCGATGATGATTTTTTAGATCTGGATTGGTTGCGCACTGGTTCCAAAAAATTACTCCTCATCACCCACGGACTCGAAGGTAGTTCCGACAGCCAGTATGTTCGTGGTGCAGCCCGCATTTTTAATGAAAATGGTTGGGATGTACTCGCTTGGAATTGTCGTTCCTGCTCCGGCGAAATGAATAAACAATTCAGGCTCTACCACCACGGCGAAATAAAAGATATAGGGCAAGTGATAGAACACGCCATTCATATAGGAAAATATACTACCGTAGCACTGACGGGCTTTAGTATGGGAGCCAATATTACGATGAAATACTTAGGCGTAAATGGCAAAAACATACCCTCAGAAGTAAAGGCCGCCGCCGTGTTTTCAGCACCCTGCGATCTGGAATACGGTTCAAATGCCCTTGATATGCGCTCCAATTGGATATACCGCTCCCGATTTATGCGCAAACTGGAACGAAAAATACATATAAAAAACGAACTTTTTCCCGGTCGCCTCGATGTGTCCAAACTAAAGGATGTACGCCGCTGGCGCGATTTTGATGAGTGGTTCAGCGCGCCCATGTGTGGCTACCAAGATGCCGCCGATTTTTACCGCAACTCATCGCCAAAGTATTTTATTGAAGGTATTACAATTCCAACGCTACTGGCCAGTGCCATAAACGACCCGATCCTAACACCCGAATGTTTTCCGATAGATATTGCAAAGTCGCATGCTTATTTTCACTTGGAATTACCCGAAAATGGCGGCCATTGCGGGTTTATGATAAAGGGGCGTGTGCATAGCTGGGCAGAAATGCGGGCATTGGATTGGTGTAGTGGGATTAATATTTGAACGGTTTTCAAAATTTTACGCTCCTTATCTTCACTTAAAGCGTTAAGTGAAAATAAGGTGAAAAAAAGTTTCAGAAAAGCCGTTAAGTGGAGTTTGTTTTTCGTATATTTTCAAGAAATCGCTTTTCTGAAAATAAGGGAAATTATATTTGCAGATCATGGATAAATTAATGCAGACTGTAAGTACATAAAATTTGGGTACTTGTGAGCAACGGTTTTTATACTGACGGGTCATAGATTTTGCTCTTTCTTAACTTGCAGAACAAAATCAATGGTGGTGCTAAAAATTTCTGCAATGTCTTCAACTGACAACTTACCTTGTTTCAAGGCTTTTATTATGCCTTTTACTTTTTCTTCAATTTCGCCGTCCTTTTTCCCATCACCGTATGACGTATCAACGACGTTTTTCAAGTCTCGATAGGATTTCAAACTTTCTTCATATTGTTCTTTTTCTTCGGAACTAAACTTTGCTATTTCGGCAGTTTCAAATAAACGTTCAAATATTTTTTCTTGAAGTTTAGTAGGACGTTTATCCAAATTCGGCAAATTCTTTAAGACATAGAGCCACTTATCATAAGTTGTTTCTAACTCGTCCTCTGTCTTTGTGAAATTGGGCATTTCCAAATAAACAAACGTCAATTTATCATAAAATATTTTATTATTTTGGTCTTTCAAGGTAACGACGTGCCGAACATCCTTAGGTTCTACCAACTCTGTAGTTCCTATTGTCTCTTTTTTAGTTTTCGTTTTGTTTTTATCTCCTTCTATGAGTATTTCTTCTGGACTTTTAGGCTCAGTAAAGACAAAATCTAAAATACCAACAGTAAAAACTTCTGACAACCTATAATTCCAATCTCCTTTTATGGCTTGTTCTTGAATTGGAAAAGTGCAGTAGAAAACACTGCGGTCTTTAAAATAATTCTGCTTTGCTTTCTGCATCTCCACAATAAAGCGTTCATTATTAGAACCAAGACAGTACAAATCGAAAATTGCCTTCCGGTCAAACTCGGTTTCGCCAAGATGCTCATTTTTTTTATAACTTAAATCCGTAATCTGACGCTGTTCGGGTAAGATAACTTCATTTAAAAAGTCTATAAGTAAATCTTTATTGGGTTCTGTACCAAATAGTTTTTTAAAACCGAAATCCGTAAATGGATTGATGTATTTTTCTTTAACTGTCATTTTATCAATTTATAGTGCAAAAATATCTATTTCCCAAATGATTTACCATTCTTATTTTATTTTAATACAAATTTCAATAAAAAGCCTTGAAAAATAAACATTTTTCAAGGCTTTTGTGGTGTTTTCTTCTGATTGACAAATAATACAGAGGGGGTGATTTTTGAATGCCTCCCTTATTGCCTAATATTCAAATAATCAGAAACGGAGTAACAAAACAATCTAATTATAAATAGGCAAAAAAGCATACTCTTTGCCATAGCGCAACATCTGCTTTTTGAAATCTGTTTCAATTTCCACTTTCACATCGGTAATATTGCCTTGTGCATCGCGAACAGGAACAAGGCGCGGTTGCACAAAACCCGAATACGGCTTGCCCGGTAATGATTTATAGCGCGTTTTTACTTCCGTGACCATTTCGGCTGGCACTTTAACGCCATATCCTTCCACTAATGCACGGGCAGCAGCAAAATCACCTTCTGATTTAATCCGCTGTATTTCGCGGAGCAAAGCACCAAAATAGACGCGCATTTTGGCGTAATCTTTAATATCGTAATAGGTTTTGCCATTGCGTTTTTCGCGGGTAATTGCGCCTTCTTTTTCCCCTTTTTCAAAAGCCCAAGCGGCCACCAATTGGCGGTTGCGCATGTGGTCTTCTTCCAAGTTATCACCTGGCTGAATACGGCGGTATTGTTGTAATAAACCACTGCGGATATACTGGTCGTATTCTGCTTTGTAAGCATTTGCATCGGGCATAAGACCCCATGTAATCAATTGAGGATCAGGCATATAGTATAATGCTACCAGATCGGCGCGGGCCTCTTCCAGTGTGCTGGAATACTGCTTGAGGGTAATATTGGGTTCACCGATACCGGGGTTCATTTGGCCGCTGGCGTGACCAATTACTTCGTGGAGTGCAGTGTGCATTTTGCCACATGCTTCGGCGTATTTTGAGGCCAGTTCAATCTCTTCTGGGTCGTTAGCAAATTCGGCAAGCGCCAAGGCACCACCCGCTTTGCCGTAAGCATTTTCGATATTATTGAGGCTCACAGATTTAGAACCAAAATCCTCCCGAATCCAGTTGGAATTGGGCAAATTTACACCGATCGGTGTTGTAGGCGCACAGTCGCCACCTTCCATGGCTACATTGATAACGCGATAGGAAACACCCGTTACTTTTGCTTTTTTGTGCTCCTGCATAATGGTGCTATTGTCCTCGAAATACTGCGCATTTTTGCTGATAATCGCCATTTTTTCGGTTGCATCTGGGTCATTGTACTGCACCATCGCTTCAAAATCACCTTTATAGCCCTTAGGATCGTGATACACTTCAATAAATCCGTTGATGAGATCAATGGTGCTTTCGGTATCTTTTACCCATGCTTTATTGTAGTCATCAAATTTGGCAAGATCGCCCGTTTGGAAATACTCTACCAATAATCCAAGTGCCTTTTGTTGCTGCGCATTTTCGGCAAAAGGGATGGCTTTTTGAAGGTTTTCCACTACTTTTTGCAACGCTGTGCTGTACATACTATTAGGCTCGGCACGCCAAACCAATTCGGTAAAAGCAGTACCCGTCCAAACCAGTTTTGAATTGAGGCCAAACATAGGCGGCTTCGGGCCGTAGGCTTTTAATTTGTCTTTGTAAAATTTGTCCACTTGATCCGCGCTCACGTTGTCATAGAAATTGACAGCAGATGTTTTTACCACATCTTCGCCTTCTTCTTTGTTGGTGCGTTTGGCAAACAGTTCGGGCTGCATCACAACTGGTACTATTTTGGCAATAAGCAAATTGACATCTTCTTGTGGCAAAATAGGCAATGCCTTTGGATCGCTTTCTTTGATTAATTTGATAAAGTAATCCTTTGAAAATGAAGGCATTATCTTTGTTTCATTGTAATGGTGGTGGATGCCATTCGCACACCAAATACGCTTGGAATAGGTGTCAAATGCCGTCCATTCCTCACCAGAACGTTCGCCAGTATAAGTGTTTTGAATCGCTTCAATCGTTTTGCGAATAGCGAGGTTGTACTTGAAATGTTGGTCATAAATAATATCTCTACCGCTCAAAGTGGCTTCCGACAAATAATAAATAAATGTTTTTTGCTTGAGCGTCAATTTTTCCCAACCTGGCATTTCGTAACGCAGGATTTGGAAATCGGCGAAAGAATCGAGTACTACTTTTTCGGTGGTAGCAGTAGTGGCACTACCGCCTTCTAAACCTGGTTTGTAGCCATTTTGTGGCTGACAGGCGGTAAAAATAACTGCAAGGAGCAGGGTGTAAAATAAAATAATGCGCATGTTGTTGATAATTTTTTTTATATGTCAGGATGGTATTGATGGATAATTTCAATTTTGTAACTATATAGCCGTTTTTTTGCTCAAAATAATAACAACTGATGTGTTTTTTATAATTTTTCTTGCAGCAATACACTTTTTCTTTTGAGAAAAAAATAATGCAAACTTACAGATCTCAAAAATATAAAAATTAGTGCAATAAAACCTACTTCCTACTTTTTTTCGCCAAAAAAAGGTATCCCCTCAAAAAGCGGGGGTAAACTTATGGAAAAAACATAACTTTGCAAGATGTACGAACAAATA
>JAYUKX010000113.1:0-11279 GCA_043764095.1 Chitinophagales bacterium | reverse complement strand
CTTCATCCGCCTCTACTTTCATGCTGAGCCTAGTCGAAGTACGAGCAAAAGCGGCATACTTCGGCAGGCTCAGCATAAATTTTTCTAAGGCCGGTCTTGCCACACTTGGGGTATTGTACTTTAATCCAAATTTCAAAATCTTTCGCCAAAAATAAATGTGTACCCTTTCTAAAAACCAATATAAAATGATTTCACCATTCTCTTTATCTCAATATATTTAAATCTCATTCCGAAAAGGTTTATTTTCTGTTTTTAGCACACGCTCCAATTCAAATTTTCTAGTACCGACCTACTGTACAAATCTCCTCCATTCCATCAATAAGTAAGCGATCAACAACAAGACCGCAGGAAAAACAACCCATTGATACGCTGACTCGCGACTGGCCAAAGACCGTACCGCTATTTCTTTTTTCTTTAATGAATTAATTTCCTGTGCCAAACGCTTTGCCGGATTATTGGTATCGGCAATAAAATAAGCGCCTGTGCCACTTTTGCCTGCCTGTGCCAATTCGTTGAGCATAGCGGCATCCATTTTGGATAAAACGGGTTGATTATCCGCATCTCGAAGCAGTCCGCTTGCACCCATAGGAATATTACCACCTTCAGTTGTACCTGCGCCTACCATATACGTAACAATTCCATCTTCGCTAAAAGCATCAGAAAGGGCATCTACGGGACTATCCTCGTGGTCTTCACCATCGGTAATAATCACTAGAGCCCTGCCTCCTCCTTCAGGATCAAAAGATTTGCGTGCCAGATTCACTACCGATTCTATGGCTGTTCCTTGTGCTGAGAAGGATTCCGGATCGGCCTCGGCCAAAAAATTATTGATTGTAGCATAATCCGTCGAAAGTGGCATAGACAAAAAAGCGTCACCTGCAAAAAACAACAAACCGACGCGATTTCCAGCAATTTCGCGCAAGATCTCTTGTGCAAATAGCCGCGCACGCACCAGCCTATTGGGGCGTAGGTCATTGGTCAACATGCTTTTGGAAATGTCGAAAGCAATAAATACATCCGAAGCAGTTTGTTTTTGTGGCGTTGACTTACCTTGCCACCCCGGGTTGGCTAGTGCTAAGGACAATAACCCAACAATGGATAATAAAAGCACGTTTTTTATCCAAAACTTGCTTTTAGAAAAACCTGGTACAAGTCGATGCACACCAGTACCTAGCGCCGACAGCGATTTATTCCGCCAGCGTAAATAGGCTACTATTACAGCCACCAAAAATGGAATAGTGGCTAGTAATAGTAGCCATTTTGGACTTTCAAATATTACTTGAGTCATTTTTAGTTGGGTTGGTACCTACGTGTACGCCCGTCGTCGGGTGCGTACCTACGTGTACGCCCGTCGTCGGACGCACACGTAGGTGCGTCCCTATCGGATTACATTCAAAATTACTGTACCTGTTTCACCTCCGCTCACCAAATGTAGCATATACAACCCACTTGGCATTGTACTCAAATCAATACTTGTTTGATAAGCACTGCCATTGGTATCCACAATACGGTTCAACACTTGTCGACCGAGCGCATCAAAAGCAGTAATTTGCATATTACCTTTGGGAGATTGCGCCATTTCCAAACGGAAAAGCCCTGTACTTGGGTTAGGAGCAACAATAATCCCCCAGGTTTTTACTATTTCAGTTGCATCCAAAACGATCAAATCTGGAATATTAAAAGTACAACCTTTTGAATCGCGTACTACCATTTTATAGGTGCCATTAGCCACATTTGTAAATGTATTGGTGTTTTGGAAATTGGCACCACCATTACTACTATAAGTATAAGGTGGCGTTCCTCCTAAAGCATTTACAACAACCGTTGTCATTATACCATTGGTACTTGATGCAGCGGTTGCACTCAACACTGGTGGTTCGGTAACTGTTACCGACAACGCCTTGGTATTACCGGAAGCATCTGTGACAGTAACGGTATATACACCAGCAGAAAGCCCCGACCACGTTTGTGGGACGGGGCTATAGGTATAAGGTGCTACGCCGCCCGTAACGGATAGGACAATACTACCATTATTCCCCCCATTACAAGAGACATTAGTCACTGCTGAAGTTAAACTCATTGGTGTATAGTTCACTGTAAAACTAGCCGTTTGGGTACACCCATTCGCATCGGTGACCATAGCGGTATAGGAACCATTGGGTAAATTTTGGAAAGCGCCAGTAGTATTACTAGGAGAGCCTGGTATCGAAAAAGAGAACGGAGCAGTACCACCACTACCTAAAACACCCAATTGTACATCATCGCCATTCACAAAGAATATCATCACGATACTCGGAGGTGTTGCCACCACCACATTATTTGTCGCTACGATAGTGCCCGCAGCATCCATCACATAAAAAGTATAACTACCAGCTATTAAATTATTAAAATTGGGTGATGACTGCCAGTTTCCGCTATTAACGCGATACTCCAAAGGCGGAACACCTCCACTAGCCGTCAAAGTAAAATCAAAACTACCATCACATGGCGATACATTTATTGCAACAGCACTTACAATCTCCAATGTTGGCACAGCCACAGTAGCTGATGCTATTTTATTACAACCGTTGGCATCAGTCACCATTACGGTGTAATCGCCATTGGACAAACCGCTAAATACCGGACTACTTTGTGATATCCCACCCAAACTATAGGTAAGCGCACCCGTACCACCGCTGGCAGTTACTGTAATACTATTGTATAAAACTGATGCCTCTGCAATAATATTTGTTGGTTGTGTAATAGTGACAGGAGCAGCCAAGATAATCGTACTATTGGCATCGCGGATCATAAGGGTATAAGTACCAGCGCTTAAGCCCGTAAACGAATTAACACTTTGATACGCTCCGCCATTGATGCTATATTCATAAGGCGTAAAACCCCCCACGGCATTTACGGTAATTGTTGCAGCCGAAGTGCCGAAACAAAGCAGAGGTGTCGTTAGAGTAGCGGTAGCCAATAAAGTCCCCGAAGATATAGCGACCGAACCCATTGCGGTACAACCATTTGCGTCTCGAACAGTATAGTTGTAAACACCTTCCGTTAGGTTAGCAAATATGCCCGTAGGTTGAAAGTTTATACCATTAATACTGTATTCCAATGCGCCAATTCCTCCATTAGCGGTTATGGTTAAATCATCAAAACTAACCGAAGGATTCGCTGTAATGGCAGGAGGATTCGGCAGTATAAATGTCCCCGCTATTTGGCTAAAACCATTACCATCTGTTACTACTACGGAATAAGTACCTGCGGACAAACCTCCGATTACGTTACTCGAGGCGTTCACACCATTTATACTGTACGACAATGGAGCAGTACCGCCAGCAGCAGTGATCGCTATTTGCCCATTTGTTCCATTATTACAAGATACAGCCTGTGTTATAACACCTGATGCTGCAAGGGTATTTTGGACAATATTAATCAAAAAGACTTGATTAGGTAGCCAATTCGCGTTATTCTGATCTAATACGTCAAAAATAAATTGATCTGCAATCGTCACAGGATTGCCTCCATGTAAATAAGAAAAAGAGCCATTGTTAATATCTTCTTGGTTGAATTTACTACCAATAGTCGTCATAGGTATTCCATTCAACAACAAAGTACCGTACTGTGGCAAGGATAATAACGTATAAGTTACTGCATTTGCCGTAGAGGTTACATTTGCAGATAAATTAGCACTCGTAATCAATTTGCTTGTATTATTAGGCAAATTTAAAGGTATATTATTCAACAATTGCGCTGTTGAGATCGCACCTACTTTACAAAAATTTAAACTCCATGCAGTCAATGCGCCTGCGTCAAAACCACCATAATTATCGTTAATTAAAAGTTTCCAAAGCCCCGTCACATTATCACCATCCAAAACTGACAAACTTGAAACCGGTTTAAAAGTGCCACTAATCGCAAGTGCCGCAGTTTCATTACAAGAATTTTCCAAACTATCCGCAGTTGCAATGGCTTCGTCATCCAGTGTTACCTGCAAATTATCACCTCCGCATCCCTCAGAATCAACTGGAACACCGGGCCTATCAAACAATAGTATAGAATCACCCGTTGGGCTTACTAAGGTAGCATCTAAATCCCCAACCCAAGTATGATCAATCTGTACGTTTACACTAGCATCAGCGATAATGAAATTTTGAGCAACATCCAATGAAGAGGAAATACTCAAAACATTATTCACATCAATCGAGATAGGGACTTGGGTACTATTAAACACTAAACCACACTCTTGACCACCGGTTTGAAAAGCAAAAACATTACTTTGTTCGTTTTCGCCGCAGCCATTTTTTGCTTTTACACGCCAATAATAAGGCTTAGAAGGCACGAGGCCGCTTACTACAACACTAGCACCCGTAGAAGATAACGTAATTACGCTACCCGCTGGGGCAAATGCCGGATTAGGGCACACCTCTATTGTATATTGGCTAGCAAAAGGCACACCATTCCACGCCAAAGAGGCACTTACCGGTATGCCTGTAGCTCCATTGGCCGGATTCGTCAGGTTTGCTTTTAATGTTGGTTTACCTGGCAATACAGTAAGTCCAATATTGACTGTTTTAACTAAACTACCACTTGTACCTGTTACAATAACCGAGTAAACGCCAGCCATAGCAGGTGTTAGGCTACTAATAGACAGCGCCGAAGACATACCTGGCATTGCTGGATTGGGTGTAAACGTAATTACAGCACCGACAGGCGCACCAGCAACAGTAAAGTCGATGGGTGTATTAAAACCCGCCAATGCCGTTGTATTAATATTGCTGCTAAATGCTTCTCCTGCACAAATAATCGCAGAATTGTTACTAGCAACCAAAACAAAGGTAGGTGCAGCAGGTGCTTGTATTCTGAAATTGACATTTGAAATATCGTAAAAAATATTACCCACGCCTTCCACTTTTACACGGCAGGTGTTGGAAATATTATTCGGGACATTTATCATTGCCGAGCCATTATTGGGCAGCGTATCCGCCAAAACTACAGGATAGTTAAAGCCTCCATCTGTTGATAAGGAGATTTTAACCTTAGCACAACTCACTGGTGCAAGATCACTACCTGATACATTCCACGTTACGATTTGTGGTTCACCTACTGTCCATACTATATTTGTATTAGGCACTGTTACAGCAAATGGACCTGCTGTACCCGATACGGTAACCGTTACATTATCCTCGGTATTACATCCGCCTACTGGGTTATTATCGCGTACAACAACCCGGAAGTTCATGGTGCGCGCTACACTGGGTAGTTTTTCCCAAGTATTTGTGGTATTGGCTACCAAATCCTGCAAACGTGGAAAATAGCGCGTAGGGGAAGGAGTTGGATCATAAGAACGAAACAACGGGCCATTTACACTTGTCGAAACAGGTGGCATAGTGGCAGTTTGTGCATTCATTTGTTCCCAGCAATAGGTCAAGGGATTGCCATCCAAATCCGCTCCAATAGCCGTCAAAGCAAATGGTGTTGACTTGGGAATTGTATAATTAGGGACATTATTAACCGTTGGAGCGTTATTGCCTGTGATCGTTTTTACTGGGCAATTATTTCCTATGCCCGTAGTTACAAAAGCAGCAATTTCCTGAACACTAATAGCGTGAAAATAGTCGTCGCTATTATTTTGGACATCAGGAGGGCATATTCCGGCATAAGCCATGATCGTTGAACCCGAGCCTGGCTCCATAGCAGTTTGTGTATTAATATTTCCGCCACAGGAATTATTAA
This sequence comes from Chitinophagales bacterium, assembly GCA_043764095.1. GTDB lineage: Bacteria > Bacteroidota > Bacteroidia > Chitinophagales > Saprospiraceae > M3007. The sequence goes on along the minus strand of JAYUKX010000113.1, from coordinate 5,558 downwards.
AGCAATGGCTACCACCAAATTGGTGTCCCATTTCGTGGGCAACATAATCTATATCAAAACCATCACCGATGGGTGTATCGCTTCCAGTTACACCTCGTGACTTACTGCCATTGTTACATACCACGCCAAACCCTGCTATGCCACCGCCACCGGTACTAAACACGTGGCCTATATCATAATTCGCCGAACCAATACGACTTGTTACGGTTGTTTGATTTTGGCCAAGCATCGTGCCTCCATTAGTATTGGTGAAAGGGTCTGTAGCGGCTGTTAAAAAGATCAAAGTATCATTTTTCGGTACCAACTGCATCGTAATAGCAAAATCCCTTTCGTACACGCCATTCACGCGGTTCATCGTCGTATTCATCGCTGCAAGTACGAGTGGTTTTGTGCCCCCGTGAAAATTGGCGTATTCACCTGTACAAGAGAGCGCAAGACGGTATAATCTTTTTTTGCAGTCACCAGCCATATCCGGCTGTGGTGCCCTCTTGGTAGGTGTACCCAAAGTGATCTCTTGCATATTGGATTGGGCTTCTGCTACTTGCAGGCATTCAAAAGCGTGTTCTGCGGTTCGTTGTAAATCTTTTTTAAAATACACAATAGCACTACTCACATCACCATGAAAAAGTGGATCAACAAAAATTTGTCCTTTGCGAGATCCCAAAGTCATGGCATGAAAGCCCTGTGGGGTAATATCTAATTTGATTGTAGCAAAAGGATCATCAATACCTTTTCCTGTAAAACATCGGATTTCGGGATATTTGGCCTGCAAATCAGGGTGCATCATAGAGGCTTCCCATACCAAAAACCGTTCACTAGTGCCATCAGGCATAGGAATTATTATGTCTAAACCATTGTTTTCATCAACTGCCGTTTTTAAATAATCGCGTAAAACTTGCGCGTTCATGGTTACGGTACGGTACTTAGCGGGGAAAATAAAGCGATCAAATTGACCACTATTGATGATGTTTTGTTCGGCAATGTCAGACCAAAAAGAGGGTGCCATTTGTTGTGCCAACAAACAAGTGGTGCTCATTAAAAGCACCAAGGCGAGTAAGTAAATTTTGTGCATTGTTGAGTAGTTGTGAAACGAGGAGCAAGGGTATTAGGATTAATTTGCAGTGTATTTAATCTTTGGTCTTTGTAGTATTTTCACGTTCCTAAATTGCGGTATTACAATAGTCTATACAATTGTAGTAAGTTTGAACACGGTACTACGGCGTTCAAACTTACACAACGATATACATTGATGGCACACTAAAATACCGCAAAGTAGTTACAAATAAAGCCTACTCGATCAAATAAGCGTATCAATCAGCGATTTTGCAGCAACGAACAACGGTTCTCTACCTTCTTTCGTAAGCAACGCCTCTGGGTCGCCCTCATCTTCAAGGAGTGCTTCCTCGATAAATGCCAGCAAATCTTCCTGAGAATATCCCTCGAAAAACGGATCTACCCGATCACGGAAGGTCTTACCAGTAGAAGCTTCTAATACGGCATAGTTTTTTTCTTCTGCTTCGCCAATTTGGTCTTCGCTGACGGGTTCTCCTGGGCCATTGACCCGTTCGATAGATGCCCAAGCAATAAGGATAAGGTATTGCAGGAAACCACGTTCGTCCTCCGTTAAAAGGTGCAGGTTTTCTTCATCAAACAAATATGCAATGATGACAGGTTGAGCCTTGGCAAAGGCTTCCATACGCTCTTCATATTGATCGTCGCTGATAGCGTCTAACTCATCAATAATAGCGTCAATAACTTCTTCTGATACAAACTTCATCTATTTATTTTATTGTAGTAGTTCGTGCAAAGGTAGTAACAAACCGACCAATGTAGCATATTTGCCGACGCGGATTAACAAGTTTTGGTTGTACGCGACAAATAAAAAAATGTTAATTTTTTAGAAAAAACTTGCACAGTCCAAAAAACCGCCCTACATTTGTCATTACAAAGCGCAAGCAGCGCACATTTTTTTACTAAATTAACATTTGCGTATCGGAAAAAACTTGTACACCACTTAAATCTTAACATAAAGGTTTTTGGTTTTTTTATAAAACCAGCTGTAGGCTTATGCAAGTTATGCCCATGATTTCTGATCACGAACTGATCGCACGCTATGTTGATGGTAACGAACAATCGTTCGAAGTTCTCCTCCAACGTTACAAGTCTAAAATTTATACCTCTATCTATTTGTTCGTGAAAGATCACGCACTCGCTGAGGATATTTTCCAAGAAGTTTTTATTAAGATTATTGATACGCTCCGCCGTGGCAAATATAACCACGAAGGTAAATTTGTGCAGTGGGCGATGCGTATCTCCTATAATATGTGTGTGGACTACCACCGCCGCAACAAACGCCGTGCACACCTCAATCCCACCGAAGATTTTGACATCTTTGATGTATTGCGCCACAGCGACGATGGACCAGATCAAATCATTATGCGCAGCGAAACGCATAACCGTATCCGCCGCTTAGTGGATGCTCTCCCTGAAGAACAACGCGAAGTGGTGATTCTCCGCCACTATGCCGATATGAGCTTTAAAGAAATCGCTGGCCTTACCCGCGTAAGTATCAATACTGCTCTAGGTCGTATGCGCTACGCTTTAATCAATATCCGCCGGATGATGTCGGAAAAAGATATGGTGCTGAATTAATTCTCCTTCTTAAGAAATGATGTAATCGAGTAGGAGGAGGGCGTTAGCCCTCAGACCTCTCACACCACCGGACGTACGGGTCTCGTATCACGGCGGTTCATTAAAGTTTTACGACGAAGGGCGTACGATTCTGTTAATGGAATGTACCCCTTTTGTTTTAGGCGTTCACAGGTAATAGTTGTTTGTAGTATGGGGCTGTGAGCGATTCGCCAGTAACCTTTGCGGGTGTTACCCCATTCATAGGATTTCTGGTTATTGACTCCCAGTTTTCGCAGACTCGCTATGCGCGTACGAACTCGTTTCCACTGTTTCCAGATACACATCCGCAGTCGGGCTTGTGTCCATTCGTCAATGCTTTTGAGCCGTTGCCTGGCATCTGCGTGAGCAAAGTAATTCACCCAGCCTCGGGTTACCTGTATTAATTTGCCTATCCGCTCCTCCATACTTATCGACCAACTCCGACTGGTGATTCGTTTGATCTTCTCTTTCAAGCGAGTATACGATTTGTTGCTTACACGCGGTCTTATTTCACCTCCTTTTGCATGCCAGAACCCAAAGCCTAACAGATTCCCATCAGAGGGACGGCGTATGCCGCTCTTCTCCCGGTTCACTTTTAACTTTAACCGTTCTTCAAGCCACTTGGTTATACCTTCCAGTATTCTTCCAGCCGCTCGTTCGCTGCCTGCGAAGATGCTGATATCGTCCGCATAACGTACAAATTTTAACCCCCGTTTTTCCAGTTCTTTATCCAACTCATCCAGTACGATATTTGACAGGATTGGACTTAATGGCCCGCCTTGCGGCGTACCTTCCATATTGCGCGTTATAACACCGTTTTCCATAACACCACTACTCAGGTATCGCCTTATCAGGCGCAGTACCCCCTTGTCGGCTATGTTCATGCTTAGCCGACTCATCAGTCTGTCGTGATTTACACGGTCAAAGAACTTTTCAAGGTCAATTTCAACGATGTATTTCAGTCCTTCATTAAGGTATTCTGTGGCCTTGTCCAGTGCATCGTGCGCCGAACGGCCGCGCCGGAATCCGTAACTCGTCTGTGAAAAGGTCTCGTCGTAGTGCTTGTCCAGCTCTTGCGCTATGGCTTGTTGTATCATCCTGTCTATTACCGTCGGTATGCCTAATTTTCTTACCCCGCCGCTCGCCTTGGGTATCTCTACCCGCCTCACCGCGTCGGGGCGGTAACTCCCTTCCAGCACCGCCTTCTGTAAATCCTGCCAGTGCTGTACCAAATAGGTAAACAGGTCTTCTGCACGCATCCCGTCAACGCCGGGTGCGCCATCATTGCCCATTACCTGACCACAAGCCAGCAGCAGGTTTCTTTCGTTTACGATGTTTTCCAATGTTACCATTTCTTCCGTCGTTTGCAGTCAGTCCCGGATGCAGCGCTTGGCTTGACTCTCCTGCCTTACCTCCAGATTCCGTCCTTATCTCCGGCAGAAGCCCCGCAATAATGCGGGGTTGGCTGTCTTCGTCGCCTTCGCGCTAATCTTGTGGTTCCACTGCTTCCTCAAATGTTCAGCCCTTCCCTCAAAAAAAAACCGAGGTACTATGGCCTCTGCTGACTTCTGCCGCCTTATGCCTCGACTCTCGCTCGTGCCTCAGCCTCCGGCTGTCGCAGATCTCCCCGGGTAAGAACGCTGACCTTCATCCCATGTACCTGCCACATCTACCATAATGCGCTCCGGGCAGCGGTAGGGCTTCGTTTTGTTATGCAAACTCGCCCGCGCAAAATGGCCTTATATATGGTTTCTGTTCGTCAGGTCGGGAATTTGCCGCAGGCTTCCTTCAGATTCCACCTCACGATGGACACCCTTGCCTTGGGCTAATACTCCTCGCTGCCAAGCGTATAGCGGACTCACACCGCCTAGTCAGCGCCCGTGCCGTGCGCACATATAAGTAGGAAATATTTCTTACGAAATATTTCCTACATTTTTTTTAAAATAATTATCGGTGGATGATGGGTGGTAGACGGTGGACGGTTTTGCACGGTGAGAGGGGCCCAAGCAAGGCGTTTTGGGGTTAAGGATGGGATGGTTGGGATAACATTCGTTTTCTTAATATCAGCATTGGTTAAGGTTCTACTACACTATCGGGCGGCGCACAAGGTTTGACGGCAAGTTTTTAAAACCCTGAAAGGGTTGAATATGAATAGCCCCGGATGCAATCCGGGTAAATGGATATAGCGTTGTATCAACCCCGAATGGGGTTGAATTTCTGCGTAATATATTGACTTTAAATCAGTTGCATTTCATTGAAAAGCCTTTCACTTTTTTCCACCAATAGTTAATTGCATTGCTCGCTTTGGTATATTTATCCCTCAATCTAAGTATTTTTCATCAAAATCCACTTCGTGTTCCTTCAGCAATGCGATCAATTCTTCCCTGAAAGTCATCGTTTTATGATGTTCTTCCTGGTTTTTAACATATTCTATGATGTTGTCTTTAGCGTCGATCGAATACGTAAAGGCGCTGTACCCTTCCTGCCAGCCATCAAAATCCGGGAACCATTTCTTTTCTTTGATATAGTCCGAACTGGCAAGTTTGATATCTTTCACCAACGAGGCAAGCGCAACCGAAGGATGGAGATGGGTCACTATGTACAGGTGGTCTTCCACGCCGTTAATGCGGTACAAATGGCATTTTTTGTTTTTCAGGATGCCCCATATATACTTGAATAATTCGGGGCGATTTTCTTTGATTAAGGTGGGTGTTCTGTGCCTGGTGCTGAAAACAATTTGATACAGGATTTGGGTGTAAGTACTCATAGGAATTATTTTGTTTCAACCACGCCATCCCGGAGTCGAATTTGTAAAATATTGATTTTTAATTTTTTATAAAATTATTACGTTCAACTCCGCCGCGGCGGATTGACACAACACTTCATCC
>JAYUKX010000112.1:0-41873 GCA_043764095.1 Chitinophagales bacterium | reverse complement strand
TTGCGCGAATAGCCTACCTATTTAAGTAGAAAAAGAGGAAATATGAGGGCAAAAGATGTGCATCAATCTGTACCTTTATTTCGACACCATTCCTTACTCTCGGATAAATTCCAATTCTTGAAACTGGTCAAGGTGCGCCAAAGGCGATGGTTCGCCCATTTTTTTATCATCTTGTCGGTATTTCACGACGTAATCTGCGCTGCCAAGTATTTCACTACTAATGGCTCCAAAATTAGGCGGAAACGGTTTGCCATGCACTGCCGCTATGGTACTCACCAATGGCTTGCCGATGGTTTGTATCAATTCATTACAAAATTCATCATAAGTAACCCGAATAGCAAGGGTGCCATCTTTTGCACAAAGGCTGGGTGCCAAGCCCTGGTGGTGTTCATAGACCAACGTAAAAGGGCGTTGGTGCAAAGACAATAGTGTTTCGATACGTGGTGCAATATCTGTCACATATTTTTTGAGCATTTCAATACTATTGACCAAAACGATCAAGCCATCAGTCTCCGGATGTTTTTTAATAGCCCTAATGGCTTGCACTGCGGCATCATTTGTGGCATCACAACCGAGTCCCCAAACCGTATCTGTGGGGTAGCAAATGATATTTCCGCGCTGTATCAGGCCGCTAATTTCACTTATGTCGTCTCTTAACAAGAACATTTTCAAATTTATTAGAGTGTTTAAATAAAAACGATGTAATTTTGAAGGGCAAAAATCAGGCTTTTTTTCGGACTATTCATAAAATAGTAAATTTGCTTTGATAAGCAACCTTTTTCACCATATTTTTCGTCTTTTCTCACAACCATTCACCTACAAAACATAAAAAAACACGTTATGCAAATCAAAAACAAACTTACAACGCTTTTGGCAATCGCTTCGTTGCTATTGCTTTTCTTGCCAAGCATGTTAACCGCCAAACATATCATTGGTGGTGAAGTGACTTACGAGTGTTTGGGGCCTTCGGCGGGTGATCCCAGTTACAACACCTATATTATAACGATGAAAATTTATCGTGATTGTGATCCGACTACTGGTGGGGCATATTTTGATCAACCAGCGGTATTTGGTATTTATCAAGGTTCATTTAATGATAGTTATTTGGAAAGGACAATTTACGAATACCCCTCCATTACCTATATCGAGCCCGATACGCCTAAATGCATCAAAAACGTACCTTATGTTTGTGTAGAAGAAGGTATTTATTCTTTTACTGTTGATTTGCCAGTTTCCACTTTCGATAGTTATTTTATTGTATATCAAAGGTGTTGCAGAAACAATAGTATAGTCAACATTTACAATCCTGAAGATGTGGGCGCTACTTATTACGTAGAGATCACCCCTAAGTCTCAGCAATTGTGTAATAATTCGCCAGTCTATAATGATTTCCCTCCCATTATTATTTGCAAAGATGTTCCACTTAAATTTGACCACTCTGCAACCGACCCCGATGGAGACCAATTAGTGTATAGTTTTTGCGCACCTGAAATAGGCGGTGGTAAGGGTTTTACAGGCGATCCGTGTGAAGCCATTGCGCCCGATCCTCCATGCGGACCAGAATCGTTCATGTCTGTACCGTTTATACAACCACAATATTCCCCTAGTAATCCAATGGGAGGCGATCCGCAAGTGACGATTAATCCAGTAACGGGTGTAATTACGGGTACCCCCAACAAGATAGGACGGTTTGTGGTCGGAGTTTGCGTGGACGAATATCGAAATGGAGTAAAACTATCCACGGTAAAACGAGATTTTCAGTTTAATGTAGCAGATTGTGATCCTACAGTGCTGGCTAAAATTGATGGTGGTGATACACTAGTCTTTACACAAGGCGGCTATTACCTCAATACTTGTGGCGGTAAAGAACTCTATATCGAAAACAAAAGTATTGATATCAATTTTATTGAAAAATTTGAATGGCGATTTGATCTACTCGGTACGCCTTATCTGAATGATTCGGATTGGAGCCCAACGATCAACTTTCCAGAATCGGGCCGTTATTTTGGCAAATTATACCTCAATCCAGGGGCAGGACTCTGTTCGGATACGGCCAATATCATTGTTGATATTTTCCCAGAAGTAAAAGCAGATTTTAGTTTTAAATACGATACATGCGTAGCAGATGCAGTACAATTTACGGATTTGTCCATAAGTGAAGGCGAAGTTAATAAATGGGAATGGCAATTTGGGGTACCTAATGGTGTATCCTCCTCGCAAAATCCCGCTTATCTCTATACCATTCCCGGCGATTTTCCAGTCCGTTTAAAAGTAACCGACAAAAATCAATGTGACGATGTCATCAATAAAACAATCAATTATTATCCGGCACCGCCTTATATTATCATACAGCCCGATAAATATAAAGGTTGTATCCCTGCCGATATCAGCTTTACCAATCTTTCGTCGCCCATTGATAATACATACGATATAAAATGGTATTTTGGCGACGGCACCGATACATCTGGCGTGATTAGTCCATCGCATATATACCCAGCAGCAGGGACTTATGATGTAAGAGTGGAAATCACCTCGCCAATAGGTTGTTTTGTTTCCGATTCATTCCCTGCGTTGATTAAAACGTATGAACCGCCTATTGCCGACTTTACCTATACCCCCGAAGAACTTGATTTTTTCAATCCAATAGTCAATTTTGTAGATCAATCGAAGGATGCGGAACGTTGGTACTGGAAATTTGACCGTTTTGATTACTCCAACAAACAAAATCCTACTTTTTCATTTCCCGATACTGGTCTAATGCGCGTATTGCTCATTGTTACTCATCCAGAGGGTTGTAAAGATTCGACGGTACAATTTATTGATATAAAACCCGTTGTACAATGGTTTATGCCTAATGCTTTTACGCCCAACGGCGATGGGACTAATGATGGTTTCTTAGGTAAAGGTATTATGCGTGGTGCCACCAATTTCAACATGGCGATTTGGAACCGTTGGGGAGAATTGGTTTTTGAGACAGATGATCCATTGGAATTTTGGACAGGACGGGCGCAAAAAACGGGAGGTATGTCACCCAACGGCGTGTATGTTTATACCGTATCATTTACAGGGCCTAGGGGTGAAAAATTCGAGTATAAAGGATATGCTACCCTAATTCGCTAGGAAAGCGGAAATAAAACGAAGTCAAGTTCTGATTTCAATCGTACTTTTGCCATTTGAAATGTGGAAACAATAATTTATCTTTTTTTAAGAGGAAAATTATTGTTTCCACTTTATTAGACACTATAAAAATCATAAAAAATTTTCAACCGATGCAAGTTATTTTGCGCATATTTTTATTGTTAATGCTCGGTGTGTGTTCACCGTTAATCTCTTACGCGAAACATATCATTGGAGGTGAAGTAACCTATGAGTGCTTAGAACAAACTCCCACCGGGCGAAAGTATAGGATTACTATGCTTATTTACCGCGACTGCGACCCAAGTACAGGTGGAGCGGATTTTGATAGCCCTGCTTATTTTTCTATTTATAAAGGTTCGGCAAACGTTAATAGCCTATTTACGACCCGAAGTATTACTAATTTGTCCGTAACAAAGATTATCCCAGATACCCCAGCATGTATTCAAAATGTGCCTTTTGTGTGTGTTGAGAGAGGGGTTTATTCTTTTGAAATAATATTACCCATTGAGCAAATTGATAGCTATTTTATCGTTTACCAAAGGTGTTGCCGGAATAATAGTATTGTCAATATTTACGATCCTGAATCAGTGGGAGCGACGTATTCCGTTGAAATAACACCAAAAGCACAAACATTTTGCAATAATTCTCCAGTTTTTAATGATTTCCCACCCGTTATTATCTGTAAAGATGCGCCATTGCTTTTTGACCACTCTGCCACAGATGTGGACGGAGATCAATTGGTCTATTCTTTTTGTGCACCTGAAGTGGGAGGAGGCCCTATTTTGACAAGCCCTGGTTATACTGAATGCGGTGGGGCACAACCTCAGCCGCCATGTGCGCCACCATTCGATCCAGTGCCATTTATCCAGCCCCAATATTCGCCAGGCAACCCAATTGGGGGTAATCCACAAGTTACCATCAATCCCGTTACAGGTATTATTTCAGGTATCCCTAATAAGGTAGGGCGTTTTGTGGTAGGCGTTTGTGTCGATGAATACCGCGCTGGGATTAAACTATCTACCATAAAACGAGATTTTCAGTTTAATGTAGCGGATTGTGATCCTACGGTCTTGGCCTTAATTGATGGAGGCGATACGCTAGTACTTACCCCAACAGGGTATTACTTGAGTGCTTGCGGAGCCAAAGATCTTTATATTGAAAACAAAAGTTTGGATCAGCAATTTATTGATAAATTTGAATGGCGATTTGATTTGGATGGCGTGCCATATACCAATGATTCGGATTGGAGCCCAACCATTCCATTTCCAAAGCCCAGTCGTTATTTTGGTCAATTATTACTCAATCCAGGCGAAGAATGTGCAGATACCGCTAATATTGTAGTAGATATTTTCCCCGGATTGAATGCTGATTTTAGTTATGCTTACGATACTTGTGTTGCTGGGCCTGTCACTTTTACGGATTTATCTACTGCCGAAGCCACCATTACGGATTGGAAATGGCAATTTGGTGTACCCAATGGGGTTTCTACGGATCAAAGCCCAGTTTATACCTATCAAATACCCGGTGAGCATCCTGTACGTTTAAAAATTACAGATACCAATAAATGCACGGATGTTTTAACCAAAGTGATCAAATACTTGCCCGCACCACAATATATTATTATAAAACCCAGTAGTTTTATAGGATGCCAGCCCGGTATTATTACTTTTGAAAATTTATCAGTCCCAATTGACTCTACTTATGATATTAGCTGGAATTTTGGAGACGGAGATTCCATACGAAATGTCATTAGCCCAACCCATATTTATGATACGCCTGGGCTATTTACGGTAAGCGTAGCGATTACCTCCCCTATCGGATGCTATGTAGCCGATACTTTTACCAATTTAATTCGGGTAGTACCTTCACCCACAGCCAACTTTAGTTATTCGCCGGAAATTGTAACCAATTTGATGCGCACGGTTACGTTTACAGATATGTCAACAGATGCTAACCGATGGTTTTGGAAATTTGACAAGTTTGAGACCTCCAATCAGACTAATCCAGTTTATACCTTCCCCGATACGGGTTTGATGCGCATTTTGTTGGTTGTTACGCATCCGGAGGGTTGTAAGGATTCGTTAGTAAAATTTATTGATATTAAACCTGAAATCCGTTGGATCATGCCCAACGCATTCACGCCTAACAGCGATGGTATCAATGATGGCTTCTTTGGTAAAGGATTCTTGGAGGGTGTAACAGACTTTAATATGACCATTTGGAACCGTTGGGGAGAACTCGTTTTTGAAACCAGTGACCCCTCTGAACAATGGAACGGCAGGGCGCAACAAACCGGCTCCATGTCGCCCACAGGTGTCTATGTGTATAGGGTAACCTTTACAGCACCAAGAGGAGAAAAATTAGAATATAAGGGCTTTGCAACCCTTGTTCGGTAAGTATTTTTAGGATAAAAAGGCCTTTTAAGTAATTTGAAATTGAATATTTAATTTTCAAAATTAATATTTTTAAATGTTAAATTAATTAAGAGATGGCCTCATACATTATATTATTGCCTTAACCACCACCACCCGAATCAATCAAGTCACTTGATTGATCGCACCTATTATGTTATGCCCACCACAAAAAAAGTACCCGCAGCGGTGAATGTCTTGCCATCTCATCGTATTATTACGCTTGACGAATTTATTATCCGTTCCGAAAAAGATTTCGAATTTGCTACAGGCGAACTCACTGGTCTCTTGCGTGATATAGGTGTAGCCGCCAAAATCGTAAACCGAGAAGTAAATAAAGCAGGCCTGGTCAATATCACAGGCGATGCCGACGGAGCAGCCAATACCTCTGGCGATACACAACAGAAATTGGATGTATATGCCAACGAAAAACTCATCGAATGTTTACAAAATTCGGGTGAATGTTGCGCAATTGCATCCGAAGAGAACGATGATATTCAGTTAATTCCGCCTGTAGGCTCCAAACAAAGCCATTATGTAGTCATGTTTGACCCATTGGATGGATCGTCTAATATCGATGTGAATGTTTCCGTAGGCACTATTTTTGCAATTTATCGGCGGAATACACCCGCCGACACACCCGCTTCCATCAATGACTTTTTGCAAGCTGGTACTAAACAAGTGGCCGCAGGATATGTACTTTATGGCACTTCCACGATATTGGTTTATACCACAGGCCGAGGAGTAAATGGCTTTACCCTTGATCCATCTATTGGCGAATTTTGTTTGAGCCATCGCAATATGCGTATTCCCGATAGTGGCAAATTCTACTCTGTAAACCAAGGATACTATTCTAAATTTGACTTAGAAATGCGCCGTTACATTGACCATTGTAGCGATCAGAACTATGGATTGCGCTATATTGGCAGTATGGTGAGCGATATTCACCGGATTTTGATACAAGGAGGTATTTTTCTTTATCCAAGTACCCGCAAATACCCAAAAGGGAAATTGCGGTTGTTATACGAATGCAATCCTTTGTCTATGCTGGTAGAACAGGCGGGTGGGAAGGCACTCAACTCGCAATTGAAACGTATTTTAGAATTAGAACCGAAGGAACTACACCAAAGGAGTACAATCGTAATTGGCTCACCCGCTATGGTTGATGAATTGAAAGCCTTTATTGAGCGCTATTCGGCGTTGCCTCTATAATGAGGCTGCTTCATAAATACTTTAATATTAAAATTTAAGCGTTTAGAATTTAAAATTAATAATTTTAAAATAAAAATATTTTACAATATTAAATTTCAAATTATTAATTTTAAATTCTAAATTATTTGCAATATATTCCTATTTTTATTACAAAAGAAGGCGTGTGGTTATTTCCCCTCTAAAGCAGCCCGCTCCGATTTTTTCAATCCTTTCACTACTTGGTTATAAGAATGGTCAATCAGATCGCGTAACAACTTACCGGACAGGTTTCCTGTAAAATCCACGGTGTTCCACATCTTTTTGTTCATGTGCCAACCCGCCTGAATTTCTTCGTGGTGCTCACGAAGTTCGAGCGCATATTCAGGGTCGCATTTCAAATTTACTTTAAACACCTCATTATCCAGCCCTGTAATAGCAAATATTTTACCCGCTACTTTGAGGCAAAGCGTTACCTCATCAAAAGGAAAATGTTCCGATGTTGCGGGCTTGGAGAGGCAATATGTTCTGAACTGTTCAATATCCATTTTATATTTTTTTTGTGTTTTTTATGTATTTCCAAAGTGACCAATGTGCTATTTTTGTAGTCTATAAGTTTTCATTAACAAAACTAAACTTTTCTTTACATGGATCATTACATTAACCTTTTCACATCAATGGCTGTTGCTTACCTCCCGAAGGTTGCGCTGGCCTTAGTCACCCTTATCGTTGGTTTTTGGGTAGCCAACCGAATCGCACGTTTAATCTCCAAGGCACTCGAAAAAAACAAAGTAGAAGCAACAGTTATCCCATTTTTGTCTTCAATTGCTAATACCATTATGAAAATCATGGTATTAATCAGTGTAGCCGGTATGTTTGGTATCGAAACTACATCATTTGTTGCCCTTGTTGGTGCAGCAGGATTGGCCATTGGTTTAGCACTTCAAGGTAGTTTGGGGCATTTTGCTAGTGGCGTTTTATTATTGATTTTCCGCCCGTACAAAGTAGGTGACCTCATCAATGTGGCTGGCTTTACAGGCGAAGTAGAATCCATTCAAGTATTCAACACGGTACTCAAAACGCTGGATAATAAGCGTATTATCGTACCTAATGGAGCGGTTACATCTGGAGCGATCACCAATATTTCGGGTCAAGGCACTATTCGGGTAGATATGATTTTTGCAGTGGCCGGCGATGAAGATATAGATCGTGTACGTGCATCTGTTCAACGTGCTGCCGATGCCTGCCCGCTCATCCTTAAATCACCACCAGTTGATATTTTGGTGAATGGACATGAAGTAGGCATTATGAAATTTGATGTACGTCCTTGGTGTTTATCTGGCCACTATTGGGATGTGTATTCATTTATGCAAGAAAATGTCAAAAAACAATTTGACAAAGATGGTATCCGTGCACCAAAGCCAGCCATGGATGTCGTAATGGCAAAATAATAATATTTCTTTACAACTGCTCGCGCAGATTAATTCGCGAGCAGTTGTATGAAGTATTTGGACACAATTAATTACCATTTTGAACTTGGTCTTTTCGGGCTATACTACCCCATTTTTTCGTTAGATAGTACCGCTATCTGCCTTAAAAATGGCTCGTCTAGCCGAAAAACACCTGCGTTCATTTCTGCCAATTAATTATGTCCAAATACTTACTTCTATTTCAAACTTGTTCCTTTTTTCTTATTCCACTTCCAATCTATCGTGCGTTCTACCATATCAGTAGCGATATAGGTGCCATCAGCGTTACTGTACCAGGTTCTAACTTTGGGTATTTTAACACCTTGGATATTAAGTATGCCTTCGCAGATAATAAATTCACCGTCATTGGGTTTTCTATTATGATAAAAACGGTATCCTTCCATGGCAAAAGTAGTAGGATTAATGTATAAAAACCAAGTATCGCTACCCACCCCCTTTTCAAAATCGGCTTTTATTACATAATAATCTTTCTTATTAAAAGTATCCATTTTCACTTCTTCTGCAATAATAATTCCTTGATCTTTCATTTTCATAGGTAATCCATAAAGAAAGATATAAGAATTACGCGCCATTTTAATGGCCCTTCGCGTCAAACGGTTTTTCTTCCTCACCTCTTCCGTCATAGATGTATCTCCATTGATGCTTGAAAAACAAACAGTATCTATGATACCTTTTTCTACTACTTTACCATCCATGATACTACTATGTCCAAAAAAAGTGTAGCGATTATCTAAAAAAACTTGTTCATAAATGGCCGTATCTTGAGGTTCTTTGGCATGGAAATAAAGTTTTTGATGAAATTTTGGCCAATTCCCATTAGGATCGTGATAAGCGATGGTTTTACTTAATAGTTCTTTCCCTGTAAAAGGAGGTTTTACTTGACCAACTACTACTAATTGAGTCATTACGGTGACGATGAAGCAAAGTGTGTATTTAATCTGCATATATATTAATTATTTATGGTATTTAATAATTGGATTATCAAGACAAAAAAATTCGCCCTATCCTAGTCCCTTTGAAAAGGAGGCCAAAATAGGGCGTAAGTTATCCGTAATATGCTAAGGATTACTCCCCTTTCTTTTTCTTCTCTATTTCTGCTTGTACGCGTTTTAATTCCTCTTCGGCCTTTACCAATTCTGCTTTTAGTTCCGACAGTCGTTTTTGGTCTTCGGCAATAGTAAATGCCGTTTGGGCCTTCGTATCGGTGACAACACGGTTTTCTTCTGCCCTTACGATAGCAATAGCATCGGCAGACTGCTTTCTTGCTTGCGCAACAGCGTCATTGGATTCTTTTTGTGTGGCATTAATTTCGGCAGCGGCTTTTAAGCGGGCTTCTTCAATTTCTTTAGCATAGGCCAATCTTTTTGTTTCTGCCTCTTTGCGTGAATTGGTTACTTCTTGCGCCGCTGTTTGGCGGGCTTCTAGTACTTCATTTTTAGCGCGTTCTTGAGCAGCGGCGACATCTTTGGCATAAGCCGCTTTTTTCTCTTCTGCATCTCTTTTGGCAGTCGTAATGGCCTCAATAGCGTTTTGTTTGGCAGCAGCCACTTCTTTTGCTGCGTTTTCGCGGGTTGTGGCGACAAGATTAGTGGCATCTTCGCGTGCTTTTGCAATTTGCTCAGCACTTTCCTGTTTTACCTTAGCGGCATTTTCGCGCGTAGTTTTTACTTCTTGAGCGGATTGTTGTGCCGCATTGGCAACCTCCAGTCCCGCTCTTTGGCGCGCATCTGCAACCTCAGTAGCAAGGCGTTGGCGTTCGCGGGCACCATTTTCACGGGCGGTGCGAATACTGTCTGCTTCCGACATTTTGATTGCGGCTACGCTTTGCGCACTTTGTCGGCGTGCTTCAGAAACGGCATTAGCACTTTCTTGTTGAGCACGTACTTGTGCTTCGCGAGTTTTAGCGATTTCATTTGCTGCTTTTTCTTTTGCTGCGGCGACTTCAGCGGCTGCTTTTTCGCGGGTCATGTTTACTTCAGTAGCGGACACATTCACTGTTTCGGATTGTTTTTTTCGCGCTTCTGCTACTGCGGCGGCTGCATCTGCTTGGATTTGAGATACTTTATCGTCGGCATTCTTTTTGGCACCCGATACTTCACCAGCATATTCTTTTTGGGCGAGGTCGGCTTTAGTATTGGCCTCCTTTACCCTATTTTGGGCTTCTTCCAAGGCTTTAGCGACTTCGGCTTGGCTACGTTCGCGGGCCTTGAGTACCTCATCAGCACTTTGCTGCTTTATTTTTGCTTCTTGTTCTTTTGCTGCAGCGATAGACTTGGCCAATTCATCTTGAATACGTGTTAATTCCTCTTCTGCTTTTTTACGAGAAGATTGTACTTCGCTTGCAATAGTTTCGCGTTGGGCTTTAGCATTGCTTTGTGCTTCTACTACTGCTTTTGCAGATTCTTCTTGTACTTGTTGTACCGTTTGGGCGGCCTTTTGCTTACTATCTACTACGCCCTGAGCAATATTTTGTTTTTCGTTGGTGGCTTTCTCTTGTTCTTCTTTTACGCTGCCGCGCAATTTTTCAATTTCCTCCACGGCTCTTTTTTTAGCCTCGGCAACTTCTACGGCAGAAATTTCTTTTTGTTTGGCTACATTCTCCCTGATTTCGGCAAGTTCATTGGCTGAATTTTGCTGGAGCAATGTTTTTTCCTCGGCCGATTTACGGCGAGATTCTGCTACTTCGAGGGCAATTTTTTGTTTTTCCAGTACGCCATTTTCGCGGGCTTGTGCTACTTTCTCGGCTGTTTCTTCCTGTACTTTTAGGATTTGTTCTGCCGCTGTTTTTTTAGAAACCACTACATCGTCGGCTGTTTTATTTTTTTCTTGCACGGCGCGTTCTCGTGCGTCTGTGACAAGTTTTGAACTTTCCTCGCGGATTCGCTTGAGTTCATCTTCGGCAGTTGCACGAGCAGATGCCACCTCATCGGCGTATTGAACCCGTGCTTGTTCGAGTTTTTCTTTGATAACGGTCAGTTCTTTTGCGGCATTTTCGCGGGCTTTACTTACTTCTTGAGCGGAAGCAAGACGTGCTTTTTGAATTTCTTCGCCTGCTAGGCGACGTGACTCCTCTACATTCAGGTTGAGTTTAGAGACTGCCGAATCCGCCTTAGTACGATTTTGGGTAATGATATTTTGCGTTTCGGACTTATTTTTTTCAATTTCGGCAAGGCTGGCTTTTCGGGCTTCTACTACTTCATTGGAATATTCAAGTTTCTTTTGATTGGCGGCTTCCCGTGCAGCGGCTACATCTTGTTGAAACTGCGCTTTTAGGGCATCTGCTTTGTCTTTCTCTGCTTTAATCTCGTTGCGTAAACGCTCTTTTGTTTTTTCCAATTCAGATTGTAGTTGGGACACCTCGCTGTCTTTTTTACTATCATTTGCTGTAGCAGGTTTGAAACCGGAGTTATTTTTTGATGTTCCCGATCCGCCAGTTGTTGTAGTTGTAGCGCCACCAGTAGTTGGAGTTGTTGTGCCACTGGTACTGTTTTTAGTAACGAGGGCAGAACCCCCGTCAGCAATCATTGAAGGATCGAGGGAAGTATAGAAACAAGTTGCCAAGTTTTTCATTTCCGTTTGACCATTTGGATTGATCGTGAATTTGTGTTTTTGACGTTCCACAAAATTGATCAAATTAATACCGCCTAATTGGTTTTCGGACAACCATTTTAAAGCGTCCAAATCCAAGCGTAAATTATTGCGGTGCGTAGGTACGTTTCCGGTGCCTACTTCGCCAAGTGATGCAAATTTATAAGCTCTTTCATTGCCATTCAGGTCAACAAAAACCACTTGGTCATCTTGGTTAAACTCAATACCGCCAATGGATGTTAAGCGGGCGAAAAGTCCTTTTTCATCGCTAAAGAACTCAATCGTATAGTTGTAGCTACCTCTAACAACAACTGTAATTGGTTTCGTACGGGCAATTTGTGTTTGATTTATTTTCTTATTCTCAACCAATAAACTGGCACAATCCTGCCCTACTAAAAGGTTAGAATTACAGAAAAAGGAAATAATAATGGCAATGGTTAAGGGTAATTTACCGAAAAAGGGATGCATAAATTAGATCAGGTTTGTTAAAACAATATTGCATTATAACGTTTCGGGGGCAATTTACATTTTATTGGTAGAAAAATAAAATATTTTTGTTCTGTTTTGGAAAAAACAATAAAGACCTGTACGAAAAAAATCGCACAGGTCTTTGAAAACGAATGACTTAGAACTTGTGTATATTTTTTCTTAATATTCCAACTTTAGGGAATCGCGCATACTGGCATATCGGTTGCTGTTCTGTTCCCAATACGGTTCCATCCTACATGCCTTAATCGTTCCTTTGGACGTTAATTTGCCCGCAGTAGTTTCTTCCCAGTTTTTGATCCGCCAAGGGGCTGTATTTTCAAAAGTAATCGTTAAGTTTCGCTCAATACTGGTATAAGTGAGTACAAGACTCATCATGTTATCCTTTTTTTGCAATTCAATAACGGCATCTTCCGGTTGGAGGGGTTTATGCTTTAAACGCAAATAAATCGACGATGGTATAATTCGGACCTTACCTGTTTTTATATTCGTTGGATTAATACGTAATTGTGTCCAGATTTCGTCTTCTAAATAATCTGCACTGAGCACCTTTTTTTGGTCGCCCTCACTTTCAAAATAAGAGTATAGGTAGCTGTCCCATACCCCTTTTGACTTTAAATTATTCTGCGCAAAAACGTGTCCACACCAATCTTGAACAGTAGTGGTTGTTTTTAAGGCGGCAGTGCCATCCATCGGTGAAAACACCGATAACATCAGTGAATAATCATATATTCCCGTCTCAAACTTCCTCACTGCGTTGAGTTTGAGTACTGGGCAAGCATCTGCGCCTGCGGCGGCGGCGGCGTCCAATTTTACTTGTTTGGATTTGGAAAAATCTTCTGTAACAAAGATATTTACCTGCTCTGCCTTTCGCATTTCGCCATACCTTTCTTGCTCCACATCGTAAGTACTTAGTTCGGCTTTGCCTTGGTACCAATAGTTAGCCACATTAGCAATAGGAAACAAAAATGCACCTGCTGCGGAGGGCGTTGAGGTCTTGGAGGTAACTGCACCTGTTTCAGTACAAGCATCTAAAAAGATAGCGGTGATGGCCAAGATGAGCGAATAAATTATTTTTTTGTTCATAATTAATAAAAAATCGGGAGTTAATAGAATCAAGTGTTATTTTTGCTCGACAATACGTCTGCAATGTTACAAGAATAATCTGAATCTATAAAAACACTATGTACCAAAAAAGGTTTCTAGTCTTATTCACGACGCTTTTTTGCGTCTCCATTGCTTGGTCACAAAAACCAAGCGCTACTTTACCTTCAAGAACACCACAGTTCTCCGCGCCTCCCGATGTATTGGGTGAATTACGCGAGAAATGGAATCTTTCATTAGGCATGGATATGGGTGTTTCGCAGTTGTACCATAAAGTGGATTTCAAACGCACGCCAATGGCCGACTTCTACGAATCCATCAAGGCTGGTCCACTACCCGATTATACTTGGGAGGAATTTGAAGAGGATTATGACTTCAAAAAAACGATTATTCAGCCTCGTTTTGGCTTTGGAGCCTTGCTAACCTATGGAAATGTGCCTGCTTTTTTGTCTGGTGAGTTTATTTCCTCTTCTTCGAGTTACCAAAAAATGACCCTATCCGCTACCTTAGGCTTAGGCAAAGACATTTTTTTCGGCTTTGAAGAAAATAATTATTTTTCTTTTAAAGGTGGTTATAAAATTATGTTCCAAGACCAAGGTTTTGGCGCAGAAACGCTGGTCAATAGTGTTGGAAATAAAAATGCCAAAGAGTACATACAGCGTTTTTTTGACCCTAAAAACGCCATTGGTTCTCCTAGGGGCGACTTAATGACGATGCGCTTAGGGTTGGGCAAATACATTGGAAAAGACCGCCGAACCAATATGGGGCTTGAACTGTACGGAGAATTAGATTTGACCAATGAAACATTACGTATTGCGCGAATGAATTCATTGGGTCTTAATTGTTATGTCAATTTTATACTATTTTAATTACGGATAGCACACATTTTCCATAGAAAAAAAGTCTTGCCCACTTGCAAATTTCAGAAAGTTGAAAATCAGTTAATCAATGCTTACTTCCTACTTTTTTTCGCCAAAAAAAGTAGGAAGTAAGGCTTCGGCTGACGAAAAATGCTGCGCTTTTGCTTTCGAGTTACGGCGGCGCCAAAAAAAACTCGCCGCACGGTCGAGCGGGGATTGCCTCCCTTTAAATCCGTTTGGCTCAAACACTTTTTATCTTCATCCACCTCCACTCGAGCAAAAACGGCATACTTCGGCAGGCTCAGCATAAATTTTTCTAAGGCCAGTCTTGCCACACTTAGGGATCTGTACTTCAATCCAAATTTCAAAATATTTTCCCCAAAACAAATGTGAATAAATTTTAATTTTTTAATATGTATTAAATTAAATTTAAAGAGAGATACCCCCATAACTTTATCACTTTAGGGTGTCCTTATACGGATATAGATGCAAGTAACCCTCTGCATGAATCGCCGCTTCCAGTTCAAAGGTAGCGGCGATTTCTGCTACATCTTTGCCTTCCATTGATCCTGTTTCTTTGAGTTTCATGGAAATAGCCAACAAAAAATCCTTGTTTTTTTCAAGTACAGCATAAGTATCCACCGCTAATTTGGCAACCATAGTTTCTATGGCACTATCGGTTTTGTAGCGATCCATATTGTATTGATTTTCAAGGGTATAATTGGCTTGGAATGCTGCGTCAAAACCATGTACTCGAATATATTCCATCGCCAATATTGTTGCATTTTCGCGGTCATTTGAACGGCCTACAGTCGCATTGTCAGCACCAAAAATAAGTTCTTCAGCAAGCCCTCCTGCTAAGAAAACCATGATTTTTTTGAGCATATTATCCTTGGTTTCGTAGATTTGGTGCGGGAATGTAAAGCCCCCTGCATAGCTACTGGCCACCTTCGATTTTAATTGCAACGGTGCAAGTCCAAATAAGACAACATAAGCCACAGCATGACCGGCTTCGTGTACGCTCACATTGGCCACTACCGATTCGATATTGCTTTGGCGTATCTTATCTATACGACCCACATAAGGCAGTTCCATCACATCATCTGCGCCCAAATGAGCGATAATCAGTTGCCGTTCAAAAGAGTAATCCAAACTAATCCTGTCGGTATCGCGCATAGCAGCCTCAAAAATGAACTTACTGAGGTTGGTTTCCAATATATCAATAATACTGGAAAATACGGGCCTAACACCTTGCACGGGGAATACACCATTACGGTAGATCAGTTTATTTACTTCCTGTGTTACGGTAAGGAGGATACCAAAGCGTTCATAAGTTTTCGCAACGATTTTTTTGATTTCAAGATCGATCAATTGTTCAAAATCGCGGTGGCGCAATGAGCCATAAATCAAATGAATATTACCAAAACGCGCCACTTGCTCTGGCCGGAAACGCCTAGAAAGTGCATTTTTTATGTCAACCTGTGTAATTTTCTTTGTAAATGCATGAAATATATCGGCATCAATATCGCTTTCAGAGGTTTGCGTGGCCATTCGGAAGGCTTCGTCTAAATTTCCCGAAATAATAATTAGGGTTTGCGAGTGGTCAACGGGTTCATATACTTTTTTTCGGCGTTTGGCCTCCAGCATTTTTTCTAAAATTTGGCCTTTGGTCATTTCTGCTATATCCACCACACTTTCTTCTAATCCGATGAGTCGCTTCACACTTTCGGCTTCCCAAATCCCAATTTCTTCCAGCATTGGATCATCGGATACGGTATCCGTTTTATCCGTTGAAATGGATTTGTCGCTTACTGCAACTGCCGCTTTTGCTAATTCTTTTTTCCTTTGTCGCTGGTTATGCAAATAAGAATTGACATACGTATCTAAGTCTTCTTTAGTGCGTTTGGCCAATCGGCCATCGGAGAGTAATTCCCAAAAATCGGTAAATTTTGTGTTAGGGACAGGCGATCCATCGGGTTCGATGGTATTAAACCGTTGTATTTCGTCAAATAACACTATAGCTGGTTTTCCATCTACAATATCATTCATGGTAAGTATCGTGGACACGCTGCTGTACCAAGTGGTGGTATCTGAATTACCCAATTCTACCTCGGCAAATCGGTCTTGAAAATCTAAATACCGGACTAAACGACGTACTAAATCGGTTTTACCCACGCCAGTCATGCCCCAAAGGCAAAGCACGATAGGGCGTGTAAGTATCTCCGGCATTAGGTACCAAATACGGATATACTCCAACAAATTATCGATGATTTCGTCGATACCCACAAAGTCTCGTTTAAGTTGAAGGCGGATGACCTCCAAGGCATCGCTACGCTCTTTAATGCGTATTTTATCTATTTTTACTGGTTGCATGGCTGTATAATTTGCTAATTTAAGCGTTTGGGGATTTGTGCTTAAACAAGAATATTTTTGAATCGTTCCAATCGGCGCAAATCTACAATAAATTTGTACATTTGCAGTTCAAAATAAAACCGAATCGCTATGTCTAATCCAATGCGTAAACCTCAATTTTTCACATTATTATTTTTCCTGTTTTCACTAGGAAGTATTTTGGTGCAGTCGTGCAACAAAAGTTCCCCCTCCCCCCCTCGATCCCCCTATACTATTATTTTTAATAACGAATTCACGCTTTTAGAAGCAAAATTCGGGGTATTCATCACCGACGACGATGGCAATGTAGATGCATTTAGTTGGCTGGATGGTCGAGATACGACCCATTTTGGGTTAAGGTTTAGTGATTTTGATAAATATGACTGTACTATTGTCAAAATAAGTATCAATCGTGCTTCTGGTACTCCTGATACCCTAGTAGAAATGACCACTTATGATCATGTGCCACACAATACGGTCATTAACTTGCGCGAACTGGAATATGAACAAGAGGTTAATATCAAAATGCAGTTCAAAAATTTGTCCAGTTTGGACAGTTTGATTATTCCTGAAGGCGAAGCATTGATTATGCCGACACAAAGCAATAACTATTTCGGAAACTTCAAAGTAGATTATACTGGCGATTTTTGGCTACGTGCTAAATTTAACGGAGAACCAGAATGGAAATATTTGGTATATAAAAATTTCGCTCAAACCCCAAATACCTTATACATTGACCCCAATTTGATGTCAACGATGACAAAGTTGCCTCATCAAATCAATTTGCCTTTTGATAGCAAGTGGAAGCATTATATAGAAGGCATTTTTGATATTGATAATCAAAGGGTAATGCCATTGGCAGATGTTTTAGATGTGCCGGATGATCATATTCCTACCACCAACTATTTACGACTTTACCAACCGGACGATTTGTTTGTGAGTGGTTATCGTTTAAAATTAAATGGGGTTAAAGAGGGATCGAAAAGTTATGCTTACGGAATAGACCGATATTATAGTATTCTACCCAATTCGATTGAATTACCTGATTTCAATATTGAGCCCACTTTGGTCAATGATCAAAATAGAATTGGTATTCGCTGCGTCGGAAATTTTGATGCCTTGGTGGTGACAAGAAGTATTGCTGGAGCAACAAAAATTACTTGGTCGGTTTATGTTCCTCCGGTTCAGGATGGCGATATATCGAATGAATTACCGCAGGTTCCGAAAGAATTGGCTAATTTATATCCAAAATTAGCGAATAAACAATTTGATAGCGGAACTTCGGTACGCGCTGAGCGTTATAAATTATTGTTTGGTTTTGAAGATGTACAACTGACTATTTTTGATAATACTGATGTATTTTGGCAACCCAAAAACGAACTTTCAACCATTGAAAAGGTATTTTAACATATGACAACATTAGAACAGTATTTTGAGGCGAATAAATCCGGTTGGGATATACGAACTAAAACACACCTTAACTCCGAGTTTTACGGAGTAGAAAAATGGAAAAAAGAGGGCGGAAATAGCCTTACACCGATCGAATTACGTGAAATTGGCGATGTGCGAGGAAAAACAATTTTACATTTACAATGCCATTTTGGGCAAGATACCCTTTCGCTCGCTCGTATGGGTGCGCAGGTAACTGGGTGCGATCTTTCCCCCGAGGCCATAAAAACAGCGGAATCGCTCGCACAAGAAATTGGGATCAACGATGCGAAATTTGTTTGTTGTAATGTTTACGACCTTCCACAACACCTTGAAGGTCAATTCGATATAGTGTTTACTTCTTATGGTACAATAGGCTGGTTACCTGACCTAAAACCTTGGGCAGCGGTGATAAAGCATTTTTTAAAACCCGGCGGTACTTTTTATATGGCCGATTTTCATCCTGTAGTTTGGATGATGGATGATGATCTGATACATTTGAAATACGCATACCATAATACTACGGTGATTGAAACAGATCAAACAGGTACTTATGCCGACCGCGATGCGCCTTTTTCGTATAAAGAGTATGGTTGGAACCACAGCATTAGCGAGATATTGAATAGTTTGCTGGAACTTGGGTTGCAACTCCAGTTTTTTAACGAATATAGTTATTCGCCTTATAATTGCTTTGCGAATACGGTACAAGGTGCTGATGGCTTTTACCGCGTGAAAGGATTGGAGGATATTATTCCGATGGTTTATTCTTTGAAGATGAGGGCAAGTTAAGCGTAATTTACCTTGAATGCCTAATAATTGGTAGTTTTCTAAGGTGTAAACTTAAAAAGACAGCATAATAGCATGTTGAAATTGAATTATGGGAACAGTATCCATTCCAATTATAATATTTGTAATTATTTTAGCCGTTGTTGTTATTGGACTAAAACAGTTTAATAAAAAGGTAAATTCCTTAGAAATCATCATTGGGGGAACCTATGTTTTCTCCTTATTTCTATTTGGCATTGAAATGAATGTACATAGCAACCCATACTACAAAGCTATTGATCCTTGGAATATGGAATGCTACAGCCCGTTCTCAGACAAACATGCTGCGACAATTGTATTCTATTTTTTGGCATTTAATATTTCAATGTTATTGGTTTGGACAGAAAACAAAACGCTTCCACCCTTAACACTTACATTGTCATTGATTTTTATTTTAATCGGTATAATATTAAATGCTGCTATTGTTTTTCAAGTATCAAAACACGATACTGAAAGTCTAGGAACATATTACAGCAACGAAGATAAAATTATGTTTTTATCTGCACCAATATTAGGTATTATAATAAGTATCCGGCTTATTCGACAAATAATAAACCAAGAAATTAGCGAAAGAACCGAAATAAAGTACTCAAATAAATACCTAAATTATCTAAATTATTTTTTATCTACAAAATATAACAAACCCGCTTGGCTAGTAATATTATTATTTCCTGTCTTTTTTATTGTAACGTTAATCTTAATTTTGTTTGGTCAAGATGCCAACTCAATAGTTAAGGTATTTACAGATACTACAACTTGGCGATTATCTCAACAAGCGCACCCTCCAATACTTGACCATAATGGACATTATTTGTGTACTGTTGCGACGGCAGGAGACCCAAAAATTGTAAAACCTTTGAGAATTGGTCGAAGAAATGGCCGACAAATAATCGTAAACAGACAATTACTTATTGCTAACGCATTTGAAGAAATGGTGCAAGATTTTTCACCAAAATTACATAGCGTCATTCGCAAAGCCTATGATAAATACGGATACAATATTTCAAAAAAAATCAACACGATATGGTTATCAAATATAACTTATGTTTTAATGAAGCCCCTGGAATGGTGCTTCTTAATTTGTTTGTATTTGTTCTGCGTAAGGCCAGAGGAAAAGATAAACAGACAATATACTGAATAATTGTACTAAAAACTGAGGATCTGTGTCTTAATTATGTATTTTAAAATGCATGGTATCGGTGTTATTTGAAGTTTAATGCCATCAACTTAACGGAGTGTTTAGCAAAATGGGATATTTGATTTAAGCAAACAATGGATTTCAACTAAATTGTCGGGGTGACAGAAAAAGTCGCCCCGACAATAGGCACATTTCGTTTATAGAACACTTTGGAACACTAAATATTGCTCAATCCGATGAAAAGTTTGGCTATTTTGTACTCGGTAGATAGCCTAAGTTGACGACATTAAACTTTAAATCCGGCCGATACGAGACAAGATTTCCCGTTATCGCTACAGCTACTGCGTCGCCACCTGCGCATTGACCCTACCCCATCCAAAATTACTATTTCTACTTGGATAGTAATTACTACTTGATTTTAGGCGATTAAACACCTGTGTACGTGTCCATGATGGGTACTTTGCCCAAACTAATGCCGCAATACCTGCCACACTTGCCGTTGCAACGGAAGATCCGCCTATTGTGGAAGGATCATTGCTGTCCATATCCAAAGAAAGAGGGTGGCGTTCGTTGGATTGGTTTTTCTCCATAACCATCACAAAATCTACTTTACTGCCTTGGTGACAAGCATTACAACGACTGGTCAGGTTGTCTTTTATACCCGTAACGGCTACCACCTCGGTCATACTTGCTGGGTAAATAACGCCTGTAAACCATGCTGTCCAAGAGAAAGAAGTACCAGCGGCGCAGAAAATCAATTTACCATTATTATTGGCCAATTTGATAGCATCGGTCATTTGAGAGGAAGAGGTAAGCCGCCCCATACTCATACTGATAATTTTAACCGAACTATTCGTACCCGCAGCCGTAAAAGCGTTGGATACGCCCACTACTTCGCGGCTATCGTCGAGATATACATCTTCGGCTGCCCGATAAACGGTCAGATTTGCGCTATATGCAATACCCGCAGCGGCACCATCGATACCGCGAGGCGCAGCACAAGCACCAGACATAGCAGTACCATGGCCGCAGAGGTCGTTGGGGGTTTCGGGAGATCCGGTAGGTTGTCCCCAAAAATTAGTGGCCTGCGGTAAAGTAACTAATCGACTAATAGAACGCCCGGAGGAATACCCTTGCGTAAATTCGTCGTTGAGGTTGTCTTGGTCGTCGCTGCTGCCCGTATCAATAATCACCACCGATGTACCACCGCCCGTGCTATTGTTCCAGGCGTTGGAAATGTTGTGAAAACTGTGGTTCCAGGGTTGCTTACAACCCGGTGCGATATTGGTATAATCCACATTTACCACTAGTCCAGGTTCTGCTGTATTGCTGCCACAGCCGGAACTAGAACGGCTTTTGGTTTCTTTCATAAACGGCTCATAACCAATTGGTTCAGCATAACGAACCAATTTTAAACTGCGCAATATTCCAATTGTTTCGGGATTGGTAATGCGCAAATCTAGCACTGGAATACCTTCTGCATTGTACGCAATGAGGTCATCCATGCGCAAGTTTGGTGTCCTTTTTTGTTCGGATTGCAACACGAGATCCAGCACATTTTGACGAGCGGCAACCCAAGCATTGGATTGCAGGTCTATCTCGTGCAAATGCTCGTCCAAGTGTTGAAAACCTTCTGGTTGATAGCCGATGGAAAGCACAAAATCGGAATTGGAAAGGGCTGTCCATACTTGCTCTTCGGAAGCCCAAGCCCATAGAAATTTACCGGAATCTTCCATCTTGGTTTGAATAAACCGATCTAACGCGGTTGGATCAGTTGCCGCCGGAATGGTGCGGGCGACAGTAGAGGATACAGGTGTTTTTTGACAGGCATTGAAGGTAGCCAGCATACCTAACAATAGAAGTGGTACTACTTTTTTCATGAGTAAAGTTGATTAATGAACTTAAAAACAGTAGTTATTCTTGCTAAAACCGAATAAACATAAGGTAGCGCAAATAAATACCGCCGAAAAGTACGGTAGAAAATTATATTTTGAAATAAATTTTTAAATAAATTTACTATCTTTAGAAAGTTGCTGATACTTGTACGTTCTTACTCCTATTCCTTAACAAACTCTTATCCATGAGTTAAAAATAGCATAAATTAATTTTATTGGTAGGCTGTACATAAGAAAGCAGTGTTCCTTTGTTCCTCATTAAAAACTATACTCAATATGAAATTTTGTCTGCACTTATTTATGCTGCTTTTTAGTTTGACATCGGTTTCGGGTCAGTCTGGTTTGTCCAACCCTATCAAATGGACATTTACCAGCAAAGACGCTGGCAATGGTCAAGTTGATTTAATCTTTACCGAAACCATACAGGAAGGCTGGTTCACTTATGCCCAAAAACAAGAAAACGATATGGGGCCAATTCCTACTTCATTTACTTTTAAAGAGGGTACGCACTACAAAATAATGGGCGAAGCCAAAGAAAGTGGCGACCGAATTACCGAATACGATAAGACATTAAAGATGAATCTTACCAAATTCAAACACTCTGCCGTTTTTACCCAACGAGTAAAAATGAGCGATTATTCTAAACCCATTACTGGATATGTCACCTATTTGGCGTGTAATGCAACAATGTGCAACCCGCCTAAAGATGTGGATTTTAAGTTCGTTTTAAAGCCTACTACTACACAGTTAAAAAAAAGCACACCACCAACAAAGAACAAACCAAAAGGTGGTACTAAAAAAGGATAGTAAGACCGGTTTTCTATCTGAGAGTGTTGTAATGCCCGGTTCGGTGGCTTGTAGTGGCCTACGCTTGTACATAGGTGCGGACAAAATGCTTGGGCAAGGCCGTGCGCCGATAGTGTTCAAAATTCTTGTAATCAAACGATGAATTCTTTTGTTCTTTCATCTGCTGTGCAAATTTAGTGAAATGTATTTATTTTTTTACTTGACATAGAAATTTGAACACTCTCCAATACTGCGTACTTAACACAAAAAACTAAGCGCTTAACACTTGCTATCAAATGTTAAACGCTTAATTTTAAACCACTTACGAAATAAACTCCTTTAATTAATAACCTGCATTTTGCCCTACTTTCCCACCAGTAAGATCTACTTCCGTTTGAGGAATCGGTAATACTTCATGCTTGCCATCAACAAAGGGTTTCCCCACGGCTTTCATGGTTTGGCTGGCCCTGCCCCAACGCAATAGATCGAACCACCGGTGGTTTTCCATCGCCAGTTCTACGCGGCGCTCTTTGTATATTCTTTCGCGGAGCATACTTTGGTCTGTTATCGTCACATCGGGGAGGATAAAGCCGTTAGTACCTCTTGCGCGCTTGCGCACCTGATTGAGCAGTGGCAGTGCTTCGGAGGATTTACCGAGTTCATTTTTGGCTTCGGCAGCAAGGAGTAGCACATCGGAATAGCGCAAAACTCGGATATTACCGGGGCCATTATCTTGCAGGCCTGGGTGTGCAGGTACCCACGCTTTTTGGTTATAACGCTCGTTCACAATATCAGGGTTATCAACAACTTGGGTAGAGCCATCGGGTAGTATTTCGCCTACATAAATGACGGTTGCTTCGCGGCGTGGATCGCCGTTTTCGTAAGACATGACTAGGTTGTCGGAAGGGCGGTTAAATCCCCAACCCAAGTTAGGTGTACCCCGTACGCCTTGCACCATATTATACGGTGAAGCCCCCGGGCCAGCTGCTTGTTGGGTGGGCAATGCAACGGTCTGGATTTCAAAAATGGATTCGGCGCCGTTTTCGCCAATTTGCAAGAAATTATCGGAATATCGCGGCAATAAACTGTATTTTCCGCTATTAATAATATCCATACATTGGGTTTCGGCATTGGCCCAATCCTTTTTCACCATGTATAATTTGGCGAGCAAACCTTTAGCTGCTGACTTGGTGATGCGCCCTTTGTCGGCTACCGCATAACCGTCTTTTTCAGGTAATACCGCTATGGCTTCTTTCAAATCGGTTTCAATTTGAGTGTATATTACCTCCCTTGGCTGGCGTGATTGGTCGTAATATTCCGTTCCTTGAAGTGTTTTGGTGACCAATACCAAGTCGCCAAACCATTGTACTAAAAGGAAATACGAGTACGCGCGCATGGACTTGCATTCGCCTACCAAACGATCGCGCAAGGTGGCATCCATCTCTATTTTTGGTATATTTTCGATGGCTACATTAGCGCGTGCAATGGTTCTGTAATGGCCTCTATACACGGGGAATATAAAGGGGTTGGTGGCATCCATTGTGAAATTGTCGATATCGGACATGAGCGGAGCGTCATTAGCGGTTGAGCCTTTGTCGGAATCGTCGCTGAGCACATCGGTGCAGGCAATAAACGGTAATGCACAAATATCAAAGGTGCGGTATTGTTCGTACACGGCATTGGTGGCTTCGATGGCTTGTGCTTCTGTTTTGAAAAATTCCTCGAAGGTGAGTTCGCCGGGTGGACGACGATCGAGGAAATCTTTTTGGCAATTGGTGGTTAATAGCAATAGTGCTGCTAAAAGAGCGAATGATTTATATATAGTATGCATTGTTGTTGATATTTTTTAATTATTAGGAAACGTTTTTTATTTAAAAAGCCACATCAAGTCCAAAAAGCATTGTTTTGGCCATTGGGTAATTCAAATAATCAATACCTGCTCTGAATGGGCTGTCATTGGGGAACTCTGGAGTGTATCCTGAATAGGCTTGTTTGGTCCAAAGATTGGTACCACTGGCGTAAAAACGGGCTTTGCTTACCCCAATGCTGCGTAGCCATTGTTTGGGTAATGTATAACCTAGAGCAACACTACGAAGGCGCATAAAGGAGCCATCTTCGATCAAAAAATTGGACATACGGTAATTGTGTCCGCCATTGGTCACACGTGGTACGGTATTGCTACTGCCTTCTGCTGTCCAACGGTCGGTGTACCAAAGTGTTTCCCAATTGGGGGTATCAAAACGCGATAATGTTTTGGCATTCACCACTTTATTGCCACTTACGCCAAAGAAATCGGCGGAAAGATCAAAACCAAAAATATCCAAACCCGCAGAAAAACCATACGTTAATGTTGGGATTGGACTACCGAGCGCGGTACGGTCGTTGGCATCTAATTTGCCATCGCCATTGAGGTCGGCAAAACGGAAATCGCCGGGTTTTTCGTTGCCAAATTTAGGCAGCGTTGTTAATTCTTCCTGGTTTTGGAAAATACCAGCCACCTGATAACCATAAAATGCGCCAATGGGCTGGCCTACAACTGTTCTTGTAGCAAAATCGCCTTGTCCTGTAGTGGCCTCAAAAATAGCGGATTTACCTTGGTTGAGTTGGAGTACTTTGTTTTTAACGGGGGAGAAAATTGCCCCTAAATTATAACCGATTTTACCCCTTGTTTCGCGCCATTGGAGGGTAAAATCCCAACCTGTATTTTCAACCTGAGCAGCATTAACAAATGGATTACTACCCGATCCTACATAATCTGGAATTGGTAAATCGCTCAAAATATCATAAGTAAAACGGCGGTACCAATCTATTTCTGTCGTAAAACGACCTTGAAAAAGGGCAAATTCCACGCCTATATCGGTTTGTTCTGTGGTTTCCCAACGCACATCGGCATTGGCGTAATTGACGAGGGTGGCACCTGATTGAACGGTATCGTTAAATACGGCGTACAATTCGTCGGTAATAATACCCAAGGATGGATAATCTTGTATTTTGTCATTGCCCGTAATACCCCATGATGCACGTACTTTTAGGCGATCAAATAGTTTTTGCCCGCGCATAAAAGGTTCTTGTGCTACATTCCAGCCGGCAGCAACAGAAGGGAAATAACCCCATCGGTTGTTGCGTGAAAAACGGGATGATCCATCGGCGCGCAACGATGCGGTGAGCAGGTATCGGTCGAAAAACGTAGCATTTACCCGGCTGAGGTAACTCAGCATGGCTCGGTCGCGGAGGCGTTCGCCATTGGGCTGTAGTACTTCGTTGACGGTGTTGCGCCTTTTATAATTGTATTCTTGTGCTGATTGACCGACAAGTGCGTTAAAATGGATATTGCTCCAAGTTTTATCGTACGTGAGGGTGTTTTCCCACAACCAAGTACGTTCGGTGGTGGTATCGCGGGTGGTGCGTTCCAAATTATTGAGTTGCGAGGAGGAAACTTCAAAAATGGGTTCAAAATAGTGGAATTTTTCACTCCTTCGATCAAAACCATAATTGGTGCGGAAGGTGAAATTTTTGAAAATTGTCCAGTTGGCGTATATCGTACCTACCCAGCGATTGACACGGGTGCGTTGGTCGTTTTTGTAAAATAGATCGGCAGCGGGGTTGCCAATGGATTGGCCAAAAAAAGTAGGATCCGTAAAGTCGCCTGTACTATCGCGGGGCGCATAAACCGGGGGCATACGATAAGCGGAACCTAAAATATTGCCGCCCACACTTTTCCTAATTTCTTTTGCATAAGCGATATTGGATCCTAATTTTAGATTTTTTAGGATAGCATATTCGCCATTAAAACGTCCGGTATAACGTGTAAAACCCGTTTTATCCAAAATACCTTGTTGGTTAAAATAGTTGCCAGAAAGGTTGTAGTTGAGTTTTTTCCAAATGCCGCTCATGCCCAATTGTGTATTGGCAATCGGTGCGGTACGAAAAATCACATCTTGCCAATCGGTGTTTTGAAGGGCAGATGGATCGGGAAAGTAATTCGAGCCTTTTAGTTCGTTGTACATCTCTCCGAATTGCGCGGCATTGGCCAAGGGTAGTTTTTTTGCTATTTCTTGGGTACCATAATAGGAATTGATTGTAAAAACGGCTTTTTTACCTGCTTTTCCGCGTTTTGTGGTGATAATGATAACACCATTGGCACCGCGGTTACCATAAATGGCCGTTGCGGAAGCGTCTTTGAGTACTTCAATACTGGCCACATCTTGCGGATTGACAAAAGAGGCATCATCGAGGAGCATACCATCTACGACATAAAGTGGGGCTGCATTATTGAGTGTGCCTGTTCCGCGGATTCGGATGGTAGCACCGCGTCCGGGTTCGCCGCTGGCAGGTGACACATAGACACCTGCTATTTTTCCTTGTAATGCCTGCTCTACCGATGCCACAGGAATACGTTCAATATCCTTGGCTTTTACGGTTCCTACTGCACCTGTGAGGTCGCTTTTGCGTTGCACGCCGTAACCTACCACGACTACTTCGTTGATGAGGTTGTTGGCTTCTGAAAGTGTAATGTCAACTTGTGTGCGGCCATTGAGCGGTACTTGCAAGTCGGTATATCCGGTATAATTGACTTGTAAAGTGGCGTTCAGGTCTTTGACCGTGAGGGCAAAATTGCCGTTTACATCTGTTGATGTACCATTATTTGTGCCGCGTTCCACGACATTTGCGCCTACGATGGTTTCGCCGAGGAGGCCATCTTTGATCGTACCTGTAATGCGCGATTGTGCTGTGGCGGCTATCCCTGTAAACAGGATCAGCGCGAGCAATAAGAGATGCTTAATTGTAAATATTTGCTTCATAATCAATTGTTTGTGCTTTAATTAATAAGGCGGCTGGATCATCACTACCGATTGATATAAGTTTTTACTTTTTTCAAGTTTTCAGAATCGCCGCCTACCATGATTTCATATTCGCCTTTTTCAGTGCCAAAAGTCATATTTTTCCTATAAAAACTGAGGTCTTTTTTGCCCAATGTGAAGGTTAGGGTTTTTGTTTCGCCGGGTTGGAGCATTATTTTTTGAAATCCTTTGAGTTCTTTTACTGGTCGCGTAACGGAACCTACGAGGTCTCTGACATATAATTGGGCCACTTCTTCGCCGGCTACTTTGCCGGTATTGGTTACATTTACTTTGACTTGCAAATAGACTTGACCGCTTTTGGCGTTCATTATTTCGGGTTCACTGTATTGGAATGTCGTATAACTGAGGCCAAAACCAAACGGCCATTGAGGGCTGTTGGGCAGGTCAATATAGCGGCTTGTCCACTTTGAATTAGGATCATAAGGGCGACCGGTGCTTTTGTGGTTGTAATAGATCGGTACTTGTCCGACAGATCGTGGGAAGGTCATGGGTAATTTGCCAGAAGGATTATAGGCACCAAAAATGACATCAGCAATGGCATTTCCTGCTTCGGTACCTAGCCACCACGTTTCCAAAATAGCCGTTGCATTGTCTGCGATGGTGGGAATAGCGATGGGTCTGCCGTTCATAAGGACAACAATAACTGGTTTACCCAATTTACACAATTCCAAAACGAGTTCTTCTTGCCGTCCGGGAAGCCCTATTTCTGCACGGGCGGCTGCTTCACCACTCATCATGGCTTTTTCTCCAACGGCCACAATGATTATATCGGCGGCTTGGGCGGCACGAATGGCTTCGGAAAAGTCCTTTTTATCGGTATCTTCTATATCACACCCGACGACGAAATTGATATTATCGGCTTGTACTTTTGCCAATCCTTCGCGGAGGCTTACACAATCGTTGGCATTGCCTGCGCCATTCCAATTGCCGATAAGTTCACTTTTATTATCGCCCAATGGGCCAATCAGCGCAATTTTTTGTCCTTTTTTTAAAGGTAATGTTTGGTTGTTGTTTTTTAATAAAACGATTGATTTACGTGCAAGATCGCGTGCAGCGGCCCTGTTTTTGGCATTGAGCAAGGTGGCTTTTTCGCGTTCGGCGTTACAAAATTTATAAGGATCATCAAAAAGACCTAGATCGTATTTCAAACGCAATACGCGTTTAACCGCCTCGTCTATTTGTTTTTGTTTAATTCGGCCTTCTTCCACCGATTTTTTTAAAAAACGTTGATATACAGCACCTTGCATATCCATATCGACACCAGCATTTAGGGCAAGTTCGCCGGCCTCTGCGTCATTGGCTACTACGCCATGGTTCACCATTTCGTTGATTCCGGTATAATCGGTCACCACAAAGCCTTTGAACAACCATTCTTTGCGCAAAATATTATCCACGAGAAATTTGTTACCCGTCGCAGGTACACCATCGTAATCGTTGAAGGAAGTCATCACTGTTGCGGCACCGGCTTCTACAGCGGCTTTGTATGGCGGCAGGTAATATTCGCGGAGGAAACGCTCGCTCATATCTACCGTATTATAATCTCTACCAGCAACGGGCGCACCATAAGCGGCATAGTGTTTTACACAGGCGAGCATGGCATCGGTGTCGCCTAGTTTTTTGCCTTGGATACCATGCACCCTTGCTTCGGCGATACGGCAACCGAGGTAAGTATCCTCGCCGGCACCTTCCATTACACGACCCCAACGAGGGTCGCGGGTAATATCAACCATAGGTGCAAAAGTCCAATTGAGACCGGCTGCACTCGCCTCTGCTGCTGCAATATGCGCCGATTTTTCGATGGCCTCCAAGTCCCAACTTGCGGACTCGCCCAATGGAATAGGGAAAATGGTTTTGTACCCATGGATCACATCAAAACCAAAGAGTAAAGGGATTTTTAGGCGCGTTTCTTCCATCGCAATACGTTGTAGATCGCGTACAAATTCGACGGTATGGCTATTGAACAAATTGCCACATGCGCCGCTTCTAATATCGTTTTTATAGCCTTCCCGGATGGTGGGCCCTGTAGAACCCCAATCGGTGGTATAAAGGGTGAGTTGTCCTATTTTTTCGTCGAGCGTCATTTTGGCGAGTAATGCGCTGACCCGTTGCTCGTTTTGGGGCGAAGGGCGGTAGTTTTGGGCAGATAACTGCTTGGTTATCAATAAACAGAGTGCTATTAAAAAACGAAATTTGAACGACATTTTCTATATGCTAATGGTTAGAATTGATGTAAATTTTTAAACAGGAAGATCTAATTATTCATAGGAAATTGATCCTTGAACGTTGAAAATCGAATATCTATTTGCATACTCGAATGCCGAAACATTGTTGTATTTTTTATAAAATATCCAATCTCCAACGCTCAATTTTCAATTGGGGAAATCCCCATTCAAACAAACTCTATTGCGGTGTTATGCACACCTTCCATTCACTATTGTTTTATAAATTTGGCATTACCTACCAATTGTCCTTGTGCATTGTACGCTGCAATCTGGTACATACCTGCTGGCATACGCACTACATCAATATCTGTACGAATTTCGTTGGTGATATACAGCGAAGAAACCCGTTGGCCCAATGAATTATACACTTCCATACGGCTAACACCTTCTACGTGTTCTACCCAAAGTTTGTCCGTTGCTGGGTTTGGAAGGATACGCATGGTCGCAATGGCAGGCGTAAACACGCTGCTGGAACCACAAGCACCTGCACCAATCACAATATCATCGAAATAAGAAGTAACATCGGTGCCTGTCGCATCGATAGTAAGGTCGAAGAAAAGTGTGATACGTTGGTATTCACCATTATCTGGTGCCGCAGCAAAATCGTATGTGAGTTCTTCCCATTCGTTGGTTTTTGTATTGGGCACTATAAGTTCGATTGCTGGTGCACCTGTGGCAGAACCTTCAATTTTTAGTGCAAAATTACCAATATGATCCATGTGTACTTTCGCTTTTATTTGCTTCAAACCTTTCCAATCAATAGGTGCTTCCAAATTCGGATTGCTATACATACCCGCAAACGGGAGCGCATCACCGGCCTTCACAAACTTACCTACTTTAGCAGAGGTATTGATACCAGAAGGATTTGGATTATTGATGATTTCGAATTGGTAACCCGCTGTTTCAAGGGCACCATTAGCGAAATAACTCCATTTTTCGACCAAACCAGGTGTTTGGTTATCTACAACACAGCCGTTATAACCTGCACGTTGCCATTTAACATTGTCGATATAATAAGTACCGCCACCTACTGCACTGGCCACATTGATAAACATCACCAATTTGGTGTTGCCTTTGCCCAATGCTCCGCTAAAATCAATATCAAACTTGTACCAAGTATTTGCCGTTTTTAAAGTGTCAAAAATTTCTACTTGCTGGCCGCCTTCCAATTTGAATAAAATAGGAATATTGGCAGTAGGCGCATAAACTTGAAGCACTAAATGGTTGTACAAAGAGAAGTCAATTGGAGCAGGGAACTCAATACCAATACCTGCATATTCGGTACCAGCACCAGCGGGGTCTTTGTATTCGCCCACTTTAAGCGAACCATTATCGGGCGTGAGGTATGGATTGTTTACCACTTTCAAATCAGAAGCGCCGTAAAAAATAGAAGTATAATTGCGTTGGCACTCATAATCGTCAATAATATTAGGCACTGCTACTACTCCAGCACATGGATCGATGGTTAAAGCCGTTTGGCGGAGGTTGTCCAAACACCAAGATTGGCCATTGGCTGCTGTACCTGGGTTAAACAAAATGCGTATTTCTGCAAAATCGGTAACAGCAGAGAATGCAGAGAAATCGAAACTCAATGTTTCCCATGCTCCAGGAGTGGTTACGGTGGCATCGGCTTCTTTATTTCCTTGTGTAGGAGAAGAAAGTTGCAAACGAACAGATCCGCCAGTGGCTGGGCTTAATACATCGAGGTTGAATTGTCCAAATGCAGATAAATCTAAATTATTCAGGGAAATGGCCTGCAACGTAGAAAATCCTGAAACACCTTTTGAGTAACAACCTACTTGGGTGGAATTATTAACGCTATTTGGATTTGGATTGGGTGTTGGACCAGTGAATATACCATGCAATGTTTCATTTTGATCCAATGCCTGCCAGCCCAAGTGGACGCCTCCTTGGAAATCTTCGAGCGGTGGTGCTGTGGTAGGTGGCGCAAGTTTGATGTTGTCGATATAATATACCTCGCCTGGTTCGCCATTCACGCCAGCATTAAAGAAAACGACCAATTTGGTGTGCCCTTCGCCTTGTTCTGTGCTGAAATCGGCGGTATAAGTGACCCATTTATTGATTTCAGTTACTTGAAGAGGGATTTCTTTATTAGAAAGGCCTCCCTCAATTTTCAACAACAATGTACCTGTTTTGGGTGCCCAAACTTGGAGCGAGAACTGGTTATTCACCGCCAAATCAATAGGGTTTTGGAAATCGATCACCATTGCACCATATTCTGTGAATTGGCCAGCATAATCGTTAAATTTACCCACTTTTGAACTGTTGTTGTCGCCATTGACAAATGGGTTTTTCACCACACTTAGGCTATCCCAGCCGCCGCCATAAGTTGCAGTGCGGTTACATTCAAAATCATCCAAAAATACAGGATTGGACACGGCTCCCACGCACGAACTCGGCACGGCGCATACATTATCGAAATAATAAGTATCACCGCTGGTTTCTACGCCTGGATCAAAAAACATGACAATTTTACTCAGTCCGGTATTGGCTGCCTGTGCACTAAAATCAAAGGTGTATTCCTGCCAAGCACCAGTAACGGCAATATTGGCCGTTTTTTCAAAACCACCGCCAGTACCTTCCAATTTGAAGATAAATTGCGTTGGTGCTGTGGCATATACCTGAATTTTGAATTTATTGTACAAAGACATGTCAAAAGGTGTACCATTATCAGCCAAAATAAGGCTATAGGCGTGCATCGTAGATTTTACGTATTTTGCACAATTAGCACTGCTATTGATCTGATTTGCACCCGGATTGGCCTCTGGAGCAGTCAGTACACCATCCAAACCTAGGAAAACCAAACCTGGCGTTTCAAAATCCGAATAACAACGCTCTGCTTTTACCGCTACAATATCGTCGAAATAATAGGTCTTGTTATCGCCAAGTACAAATGAGTTAAACGATACCAAAATGGTTTTTAGATTGGTAAAACTTGCACCCGCAGAAAGATCAAACGTATATTCGACCCATTGGTTGGCTACGGTAATGTCCAATATTTTTTCTACTGGGCCACCACCGGGGCCTTCCAGTTTGAGCAATGCCTTGCAAGGTGCCGTTGGCGACCAAATTTTCATTTTAAACTGGTTGTTCACGCTTATATCCAAGGTATTTGGAAAAGTATAAAGCGCAAAATTGAAGTCAAACGCAGGGCTATTGGTGTACGAACCGACCCAATCACTGGTGTTAGCACCTGATTTATCGGGGTTTGCAATTGCACCATTGTAGGTGCCATTTACGCCGTTCCAGGCCAAATCGGGTGTGCCACCTTCAAAATCTTCGTACACAACTTGGGCTTGTGCGCCAAATCCGAGTAGAAGGGTGAGCAGAATAATAAGTGATGATTTTTTCATAAACAAATTTGTTTGTTAGTAGTAAATGATAATTGGTTAGTAGTATAATATGCTTAATCTGTAATAACTAATACTTTTTTAGACCATTTTTCAAATGTTTGTCCGTTTATCTCTAAAAAATAGACACCTTTTGGCACATTATTTAATGGAAACGATAAGGTATGAACCCCAACTGGCATGGCTTTTTTGGGAGCGAATATTTGTACCAACTTGCCTTTGTCGTCTAGCAGTGTTAGTGCAATGGTTTGTGCTTTTAGTATGGATACTTCTAGGTTTAATGCGCCATTGGAAGCAACTGGATTGGGATAAACTGTAAGGTCTAAACCATTTTTTTCGAGTAGATTTTCGTTGGTGCCTACTGTATTGTCGGGTTGGAAACCAAGTGCAGTTAAGGCGGGTTGAATCTCGGGGTTGAGCATAAATTTTTTCCACAAAAGCCCTGTGCGATAGTTTTCGATCATCACAACGATAGGGCCTTGGTCGATAGCAAGATAGGAATCAGCAAACCAATTTTGATTTAAATTGAAAGCATCGTAAAAGCCATATTCGCCCCACAAATTTTGACCTAAAATCCTATAAAAATGGCGCATTGCAGCTATACTTTGGTCGGGCGTATAAGGCATCGAAGCTAATCCCGCAGTGGGCGAAATGGTACCATCGTCGTTGCTCGGATAAATATCATGCGCGCTGTATCCATTGGGACCGTCGCAGGCAGTAAGTCCCCATGCCTCGCCGGAATAACCGGGATAATTTTTAGGATTGGCCACGCTGTATGCGTGCTGTATGAGCGCGTGGTTGCGATTGCGGATAAAATAATTGCAAAAAGCGTCTTTTACTGGACGTGGATCAAAACCCAAATACGAATAATGCGCAAAAAACATAGGCCCACCTCCAAATGGCCCGCAATACACCTTATTACCAAAATGGATACTGTTATTGGCGTAATTGCTCGCAGTCCACCCCGTTTGATACAAAGAACCAGGTACTCCGTGTGTGGGTGAGGCCGCAGCAAGTAAATATACGATTTGCGTTTCATTAAAGCCACGCAGCGGGAAATTCATTTCCCAGTTGTAATTCGGCGACCAATGCCAATAGAGTACATTGCCGTTGTTTTTGCGGAACCAATCCCATTCCACATCTTCCCAAATACCCTTAATTACATCGCGCAAGGCCTTTTCCAAGGCTGTATTTTGGTCAAAATATTGACGAGCAGCGAGTAATCCTTGAATCAGAAAAGCCGTTTCTACCAAATCAGCACCATTGTCTTTTTGGCTAAATGCAATGGTGTTGCCAGTAGTGCCATCCATCCAATGCGGGAAAGCACCATGAAATCGATCTGCAACTTGAAGGAAAGAAACAATTTGGAGTAGGCGGTTGACAGCAGCATCGCGGGTGATCCATCCCCGCTCGGAGGCGACAACAATCGACATAATGCCAAAACCGGAACCACCAGTTGTGACCGTTTGGCCGCTGTTCAGGCGTTCGCGTGCCATACCGCTCACCGGGTGCGCGTGTTCCCAAAAATACCTAAAAGTTTGCTCTTGTACCATATCGAGCAATGCCTCGTCGCTCATTATTTGTGTATTGGCGCAGACTGAGGAAGTGAATGTGCTTTCTTGTCCACCTTGTCCGATACTTTGGATTTGGTAGCAACGATTGAGGTTTTGACCTTCGTCGCCTGTCCAATCCGTAAGCGATAGCGTAGTAGCGGACACGTTTTTTAGGAACTCAAAATTGCTGCCATCAGTTGCTCGGAATATTTTGTAACTGGAAATGTTGGCCGAAGTACTGGCCTGCCATGACACCGCAATATGACTTTCATATCCCTTTGCTACAACATTGGAAGGAGGTAATGGCACTTGCGCCACAAGACATCCCGTGGTAAGTAGCAAGGAAAAAAGTATCGATAAGCGTAAAGGCATAAGTAAGTATTGTTGGGAATGCGAATATTAAAAACAAATGAAAAATTAGGTCATCAAAAGTTTTGACAAGGCAAAATTCGGTTAATTTATCGGTAAAAGATAAAAAAGAGCCTCACTACTACTACGCCATTTAAAAAAAATCAAAATTTCAGGATAAATTCGGTCAGATTGTCCTCTTCGGAGAGGCCAATTTTTTTCCGGAGGCGATAACGCTTGTTTTCAACTCCACGGACAGAGATATTAAACAGCGGCGCAATTTCCTTAGAAGCAAGGTTCATTTTGAGATAAGCCGCCAAACGCAGGTCGCCCGGCGTAAGTTCAGGGAATTGTAGTAGTAATCGTTTGATAAAATCATCGTGCACACGATTGAAGGATGCTTCAAAAATTTCCCAATCGTGATCGCCCTCTAAATGCTCATCAATGTGTCGGATAATTTTATCCAGTGCTTGTGTATCTTTAGCGGAAATGAGTAGTTCGTCTTTGAGGCTTTGCATGGCCTCGTTTTTTCGGATCAGGTTAAAAGCCGCATTGGAAAGTTCGCGGTTTTGGTTATCCACTTCTAGCAGTAATATTTCATGTTCGGCTTCGGTGCGTTGCCGTGCCAATTCGCGTTCTTTTTCGGCTTCCAGTTGTTTGCGTTGTTTGTTTAGACGGGCGCGGTTAAATTTTTCAAAACCGATGAACAAAAGTATCGCCAGCAGTGCATAAACGGTATAAGCCAACCCCGATCGGTACCACGGTGCATCAATTTTAAAGGATAACCGCCCCCCCTGCCCCCCTAGGTCGGAACGAACGATAAAAGTGTA
Organism: Chitinophagales bacterium; assembly: GCA_043764095.1. GTDB lineage: Bacteria > Bacteroidota > Bacteroidia > Chitinophagales > Saprospiraceae > M3007. The sequence continues at coordinate 5,959 of JAYUKX010000112.1, read as the reverse complement.
GTTGCCATCGGGTAAATTGGTAAATTCTTTTTCCGCGCTGGTTTGCCAAGGCGACCAATGCTGCGAAAACCCCTCCAACTTGTACGAAAACTGCGGTTGACGTTCAAAAACAGGGATTGAAAAATGAAATTTCAGGCTATTTTGCTGCCATTTGAAATGATAATCAGCAATGGGTAAAAAAGAGCCTCCATCGCCTGTTTCTATCCTTCGAATCACTACATCTGGTGTATTTTCCCCACTAATGGGTGTTATTTGGCGTTTATCGAGCAAGGCAAAACCATTTTCCAAACAAAATAAATAGGTATGGGCGGCCAATGGTACAATACATTCGTACGATGGGACAAGTGTGATAGGATAACTGATGGATGATTCGCCCATTGTTAAGTTGATGCCACTGCTATCCACTGTAAAGTATTCATTTTCATTGCCTGGTAATATCTTTTTACCCGAAAATTCTGGAGTGTATTTTTGAAATAATGCAGAAATTTTGGGATTTGTATTGATATGCAGTGGCACGGGCCTTGTATTTACGACTAATTGTCCGTTGAGCGCCACCAAATCCAGTTGAAAATCCGTGGTGAGGCCATCTGATTTGGAAAAAGATTTGAGTGCCGTGATCCGAGTAAGATCATCACTCAAGTGCAAACGAAATAACCCTTTATTCGGATGGCTACCCCAAAGGTCGCCAGCATCGTCAAAAGCGATTTTTTTCAAAGGCTCATTAAAACCTTCTACGCGGTGCCCAAATTGCCAACGGCCATTCCTGTTTTTTTTAAACACCACCAATCCGCTGTACGTTCCTTGTATCAATGCATCGGATCTGCCGGGGATACGTTGGAGACACCAGCCTCCCGTTACGTCAGAAATTTTTTGTGCCGTGCCGTTATTGATGACAAATGTACCATCATTATGGCCAATAATTAATTGATCGTCAATTAATTGTATTTCCCAAACCTGCCCTTGCGAACCTTCTATTAACCTAAATTTTTCGTTACCCAAAGCACCTTCTTTGGCTTTGAGTAAACGCATAAACACGCCATGATTGGTACCAATATACAGTTGCCCTTGTTGTACAGCAGCCGAATAAACCGTACCGATTTGACCCGTTTGATCGTCAAAAACCTGAATTGGTGCGTCCAGTTCTACACAATCAATGCCGCGATCAAGACCCAGCCAAAGGTTGTTATTGCGATCTTCCATTATGGCCAGCACCGTATTGTTTTGTAGGCCATTTTCGCGGTGTATATGAAAACTTAAACGCTCCGATGTATCAAGTATATAAGTGCCGTTCAGAATAGTACCAATCGCCCAGCCGCCTTTTCGGAGTGCGACTGCTTTGTTGAGTTGGTATTTTTTAAATAGTGCATTTAGTGGATTGTCCCAAGGTTTACATTGACCATTTTTGAGACAAAAAATACCGTTGTTAGATGTACCAATCCAAACTGTACTATCGGAGCCTTGTACCAAAAACTGGACAGATTTACCACGGAGTATTTCAGTGTTTTCGATGAATTGGAAGGTTTGGTCCGGTAATATTTCGTAAAGACCTCTGCCTATGACAGGCAACAAAATCCGGCTACCTACTTGTTGGGCAAACATGATATTACCAGGTGGTTGTAGTATTGTAACTCTTTGATAATCATACTTATAGATCGTAGAAAATGATTGGAATAGCACATAAGTAGGGAGGACAAGGATATGCCATATCTCGTCTTTGACCAATTGGTCGGCACGTGTACTGGCGCTGAGTGAGGTGTATTCGAGCCGACCAGATGTACCGGTTTTCCAATACCCGAATTCGGCTACTCCTCCACCAAATATTTCACCATTAGGCCCGATTGCAATAGCACGAACGGTTTGTTTTTCAGGCAGCACAAAGAGTGCTGCTTGTGCGCCGTCGAGTTCGAGTAGTCCGCCGTTATTTCCGGCATATATCCAACCTTCCTCCGACTGTGTCAATGACCAGTTTTGGTTTTGGGCTTTATAATCGGAGGGCGTGAAATGCCGGATACGGGGTACTTCCTGTGCAAAGGACAATACTGGAACGATGATAAAAAGGACTAATAGTGTTTGCTGGTTCAGCCATTGCATTTGGCAAAGTTAGTGCAAAATTTAAAATGAAGTAGTTGCTCAATGCGCTTATGATTACTTTTTACGCAATTTAAGGCTATGAATCTGGTGTAACACTTTATCTTTGCACAAAATTACACGTATGTCAGTCATTACAAGCCTTTCGCAATTAGATTTAAACGGCAAATATTCTTACGCCGATTACCTAACATGGAAATTTGAGGAAGCCATTGAGTTAATAAAGGGTAAGATATTGCCGATGTCAGCTCCTAGTCGCAGACACCAAGCCATATCTCGCTATGTGAACGGGGTTTTCTTTAACTATTTTGAAGCGCACCCCTGCGCGTTTTATGCCGCACCTTTTGATGTGCGGCTTTTGGACAAAAACAAATCCATAAAGGCAAATAAGGACGTATTCACGGTTGTTCAGCCCGATATTTGTGTAATCTGTGATGAATCAAAACTTGACGATAAAGGTTGTTTAGGTGCTCCCGACCTCGTTATTGAAATACTTTCACCGGGTAATTCTACCAAAGAGATGCGCCTGAAAAAAGAACTTTACCAAGAAAATCAGGTACGTGAATATTGGATTTTGGATCCAGAACGGGAGATGTCGTTCCAGTTTGTACTGACCGAACAAGGCGTTTATGGCCCACCACAACTTTATATACAAGATGAGATGATGGTTTCTGCTATTTTCGAGGGCTTACAGGTGGACTTGGCGCGTGTTTTTAAGCAGCAATAGTTGTAATATTTCCTTTGTAATTTTGTGTAAAAATATTAACTTTAATTATGCTTAACATTTTAGCATAAGCACCATACACAATACGCTTTTAAACCTGCTAGCACAAGATATAAGAGCCGTTAGGCTCGGATCATATTGTAGTGGCGGATTTTAATCCGCTGAGTAGATGCACAACAAATTGATGAGAGCCTTAGGCTCGATACATATTTTTTCAGATATTCAAGGTGTCACATGGTGAACAGTTCATTTTTGAAAATTAGAAATGAGGGAAAATGTGCCGAGCCTACGGCTCTCAATTGGTTGCGTAACATGCATGGCGGATTGAAATCCGCCGCTACAAAATGGTTCGAGCCAATGGCTCTTCGATCTGTGCCGTTCGGCTCAACCGACATCAGGTTTTTGAGATTTGCAAGTGTAACTATTTTTTTTCGAAGGGGAAAGAGCATGGCTGTAAGGCCCAATCTTATAATTTCACAATTTCGATACCATTTTTTAGTAATTTCACCTTGCCTTTTTCCGACAATTTTTTCATTAGCCTAGAAATTACCTCGCGAGACGAATTTAATTCTTGTGCAATTTCGGTATTTGAAATTTTAAGGATATTGGTTTGCTGCGCATCTCTATGCCGACGTAAATAAAACTCCAACCGTTCATCCATATTCTGAAACGCGATATGGTCGATCGTTTGAAGGAGTTCTTCATAGCGTTTTCGATAAGTTTCTACCACAAAAAGATACCATGTGCGGAATTGGCGCATCCAGTTTTCTGTTTCATCCACAGGAACAACCAAAACGACTGCATCTGTTACTGTTCTGGCAGTAATAGAACTGGCACGAAAAGTTCGGTCGCAAATCAAAGATAATGCACAACCATCTCCAGGGTGCAAGTGGTACATAAAGAACTCCTCACCATCCTCACCTTCGCGGAATAACTTGACCAAACCCTCTAAAACAATCATGGTATTCTTGATATTTTGCCCCGATTGTAAAAGCGTTGTACCTGGTGGTACGTGCATGATTTTACCTTTTTCTTCCAATTCAGTGAGCAAACCTTCTTCTAAATTTGGAAACAGATGCCTATATTTTTTCATTTTCCCCAATAAAACTCTTTTAAAAGTATATAAATTCCCATCACCAAAACAAACCAACCAAATGCTTTTTTCAATTTATCGCCATTGATCTTTCTGCTCAATATATTGCCGAAAAAGATACCAGCAATGGCCAAGCTAGAAACAGTAAGCAATAATGTCCAGTCCATTTTGTAATTTGATAAATCGCCCAAAAAACCAAATAACGATTTGGCTGCAATAATAAGCAATGAAGTGCCAACCGCCTGCTTCATCGGTAATTTACTAAACAATACCAACGCCGGAATGATTAAAAAACCACCGCCAGCACCGACCAATCCAGTTAAAATACCCACTACTGTACCTTCCAACAATATCATTGGATAATTGAATTTTTGAGGTTCAGTTGCTGCTGCTGCTTGGCCACCTTGTTTGCTTCGTATCATAGAAACAGAGGCAAACACCATTAAAACCGCAAATATACCCAATAGAAACATCGCTTTTGTTACCTCCAATCCGCCAAAACTAAAAACTGGATTGGGTATGATAGGTACAAGCCATGCGCGGGTTGCATACACCGCGAGAATGGATGGGATTCCAAAGATAACAGCGGTTTTCAAGTTGACCATACCATCGCGGTATTTGGGTAATGCCCCCACCAAACTAGTTGTTCCTACTATAAATAACGAATAGCCAGTGGCCAGTACAGGCTCCACCCCAAAGAGATAAACCAAAACAGGGACTGTCAAAATACTGCCTCCGCCGCCTATTAATCCTAAAGATACCCCGATCAATATAGATGCTAAATAACCTACAATTTCCATTTTCTTTTTATATTGATAAATATTACGGCAAAGGTAGCATGGGTACAAAGCGAGATACCGTGATATATGTCACGTGGGGCATGTAAAGAGTAAGCATTATTTCAATTCCACCACCCGTATCCCAAATAATCCATGCACTACTGGTAGCGAAATTAATTCTCCGGGCTGAGTAATGGGGTAATATGCCTGTGATTTGTACCTAAATTGCCGAATAACACCGTTATCTTGCACGGTTAGCATCCATTGGTTGGGTTTTACGGCCTCATTTTCAAATAAGCCATGACCTTTTTCCAAGATGCCATAACCTGTTGCTAAAAAAGCACGTTCCGATATAAACTTGAATTCTGACAATACCTTTTTCCCGCCTAAACGATTCAATAAACTACCAAATAAAGGCGAAAACAACAATGTAATGACTACAATAAACAATATTTCGGGATAATGCGTGGCCAATGGCGTAAGACGCTCGCGCATCCACCATAAAATACCACCAGCAAGTACTAGACCAGCTGTAAATGAACCAATTAATAGCGATTTTACACCAATCGTATTTGAAAAATGCACAAACTCCTGTGTGTAAAGCCACATGAGTCCAATAAAAAAAAGCACACCTAATAATGCGTAAACTCTTACCATGATTTATATTTAGGAATGGTGTTGGAATAAAGGTACAAATTCAGGCTTCAGATTTTGGTATCAGATTTTCTGTTTTTTTGCGCGAATAGCCGACCTATTTAAGTAGAAAAAGAGGAAATATGAGGGCAAAAGATGTGCATCAATCTGTACCTTTATTTCGACACCATTCCTTAGGAACGCAAAGATTGGAAAATTAATTCGTTTGTTTCGGTTTTCTTCTTGCTAACCAGCGGTTTATCGCTCCTTTTGTTCAAGAGGATGCCCATAATTTATATTTTACAGGATGGTTCAATGGTACCTGCGCAGGAATAAAAAAGCCACCCCGAATACTCGAAGTGGATTAAGGTGGTAATTTAGTTTGATACTATATATTATTATTTTAGTTAATGTGAATTGAAATTTGAAATAAAGCACAGATCCCAAAGTGTGGCAAAGCCGGCCTTAGAAAAATGCAGGTTTTGCTTGAGCGGAGACGGATGAAGCCAAAAAGTGTTTGAGCCAAACGGAATTAGAGAGGCACAGCCTCCGCTCGATAGTGCGGCGAGTTTTTTTTGGCGCCGCCGTAGCGAGGAAGCAAAAGCACCGCATTTTTCGTCAGCCGAAGCGTTTTTTGCTTAC
>JAYUKX010000111.1:0-42007 GCA_043764095.1 Chitinophagales bacterium | reverse complement strand
CAAATGGATTCTTTGGCCTCAATCATTGCTAAAAGAAACTAATATACCCTCACTTTTTGACCGCATACCTTTTTTTGGCGAAAAAAAGTAGGAAGTGGTTCTAATTGCACAAATTTTCAGTTTTTTGAGATTTTCATGTATAAATACTTTTCTCAAAAAAAAGCAGGCTTTCCGATTTTTTCGAAAAGCCTGCTCTTAAATAGTATTAAACCAGAAATTTATGCACTTAAGCATTCACTGAATTTTGTTCCAATGCTTCCATTACGCCCGAATTGGCGCAAGAGTGCAACCATTGATATTTGCTATCGCTTTCTAAACCATTGCGTAAACGATTCAAGTAATTTTTCAAACGGAAACTCACTGGGCGGTGTTGCTCATCTACCGGAGGTAATTCCATCCGACGCTCGCGCCAAGTGATCGAACTCACATGGCTCACAACGGCAGCGGTACCTGCGCCAAAGCAATCTTCTAATGCCCCACGTCCGTAAGCATCCGCGATCTCATTGATGCTCAACAAGCGATCTTCGACGGTATAACCCCAATCTTTCAATAAAGTAATAAAGGTGTCGCGCGTAATGCCGCGTAGGATAGTGCCAGTAGTTGTAGGCGTTATTACTTTTCCATCCATAAAGAAGAAAAGATTCATCGTGCCTACTTCTTGTACATATTTTTTCTCAACGGCATCCATCCACATCACCTGATCGTAACCAGCCATTTTAGCGCGATGAGCGGGCAATAGTGCTGGGCCATAATTGCCTGCACATTTTGCTTCACCTGCACCACCTTGGGCAGCACGGGTAAATACCTCTTCTACCCACAAGGACACTGGTTTGGCATAATAAGGGCCTACTGGACCCGTAAATATCACCAGCCTATACTTTTCAGATGCATGTACACCAAAATACTCGTCGGTGGCGAACATAACAGGACGAATGTACAAAGAGTAACCTTCTGTCTCAGGAATCCATGCACGATCCAAGTCAACAAGCATTTCCAAGGCCTGAATAAACAGATCTTCGGGGAAACTAGGCATGCACATACGCTCTGCTGAAAGGTTAAGGCGGCGGGCGTGCATTTCAGGGCGCATCAAAAATGGTTCACTTCCTATTTTAGAGGCTTTCATCCCTTCAAAAATACTCTGACCATAATGTAATGCTAAATTCGCAGGTGTCATTTCCAACGGGCCAAATGCTTCGATACGTGGATTGACCCATTGCTGACCGTCGTAATCTGCTACAAACATGTGATCCGAAATCACTTTTCCAAACGGAATATTAGTGAAATCGACAGTAGATAATTTCGACTTTGAAGTCGGGGTTACTTTAACCGAATACTTTTTTGCCATAGTTTGATAAATGTTTTGAAGCGTTTTAGAATGAACCTGAAACTGTTGATTTTTACGACGTTAATGATAACGAATTGATTAGCAATATAAAAATACATTCAAATGCTATTCATATCAAAAAGACGGAGTAATTTCGCAGCAAAGATAAGATTAATTTACTTAATTGCCAAAATAAAATTTTGTTTTACTGTTTTTTTTATGTTTGGTGGAGAATTTTATTCGCATCTTTGCCGCAAAATTGATAATCATTTCATGTCCGAATATTATGTTTTCTAAAGACGATTTGCTGTTTATTGTTAATGACGCTTCAGATGTACTGAAAATAGAGGGGCAATATGCTCAAAAAGTCATGCTCATTTTGCCCGCTGTTGATTATGACAGCACGCTGCCCTTTTTGGAAAAGATGTTGGGCGCTGCCAAACTAAATTTGATGCAAGATACGTTGATAATTCAAGTTTTGGATCACAAAAGTGTAAATATTATGCAAGAAATAAAAAAGAGGATGCCAGAGCAGGTTTTGATTTTTGGAATTCAGCCAGATCAATTATGTTTGCACATCGAAACCAAATTATATCAACCTCTTTTCTTTCAAAATACCAACTTTTTATTCGCAGATCGGTTAACACTCCTCGAGTCGGATAAAAACATGAAAACTAAGTTGTGGGCTGCTATGCAAGTGGTTTTTAAGATTCAAAAATAGTTACAAAAATAATAAATTTATGAAAGGATATGTTTTCCCGGGGCAGGGTTCCCAATTTGAAGGAATGGGTAAAGAATTGTATGAAACCAATTCTGAAGCAAAAGATTTGTTCGACCAAGCCAATGATATACTCGGTTGGAATATTACCAATATCATGTTCGATGGCACAAAAGAAGACCTAACACAAACGAAAGTAACGCAACCTGCTGTATTCCTCGAGAGTATTGTGCGCGCCAAAATAGCAGGATCGCTTTTTCAACCCGATGCCGCCGCCGGACATTCATTGGGCGAAATTACTGCCCTCGTCGCAACAGGTGCATTAACCTTTAATGACGGTTTGATCCTAGTAAGCAAGCGGGCCTTCGCCATGCAAAAAGCATGTGAACTGGTAGATAGTACAATGGCCGCAGTGCTCGGAATGGAAGACGCTCAAGTAGAAGCCGTATGTAATAGTATTCAAGATGAAGTGGTGGTGGCTGCTAACTATAATTCTCCGGGGCAATTAGTGATATCGGGCAGCCGTAAAGGCATTGAAGCCGCTACTATAAAACTTCAAGAACTGGGCGCAAGAAGGGTCGTTTTATTGCCAGTAGGTGGTGCATTCCACTCGCCACTCATGCAGCCAGCACAAGATGAATTAGCAGAAGCGATTAAAAATACGCACTTTTCTGCACCAATTTGCCCAATTTATCAAAATGTACACGCAATGCCGGTCAGCGATCCGGAACTCATTCGGGCTAATCTCATTGCCCAACTCACATCTCCGGTTCGTTGGACACAAACCATTGAAAATATGGTAGCCAATGGCATTACATCTTTTGTAGAAGTGGGTGGCTCGGGTGCTGTGTTACGCGGCATGATTAGAAAAATTAACAAAGACATCGCCACTGAGGCGCTTTAATACTCGTTTAGAAAATGACTACAAATACTGCAATCGAAAGAGGTATGGTACTGCTTGCAGAACCATTTTCTGAAGACCACTACTTCAAAAGGGCGGTTGTGTTGATGTGTGAACACCATCCTCAAGGTAGTTTGGGGTTTATCCTCAACAAACCTACCGACTTGGTGATTAATGACCTGATTGAAGATTTTCCGCCGTTTGATGCTCGCGTATTTTATGGTGGCCCTGTTCAAACAGATCGACTTCATTTTATCCACAACCTTGGCGATCTATTGTCCAATAGCCAAAAAATAACCGATGGTGTATTTTGGGGCGGCGATTTTAGCGAACTCCAGTTTTTGATCAAAAATGAGATGGTTACGCTAGATAATATTCGCTTTTTTGTCGGATATTCAGGTTGGTCTGCGGGACAATTAGTAGAAGAAATGGGTACAGGTTCCTGGATTACTGCCGAAATGCACGCTAATTACGCCTTTAAAACCAAAGCAGAGGAACTTTGGAAATTGGTCATGTACAATAAAGGTGCTACTTATGAAATATTGGCGGATTTGCCCGACGAATCATCAACGATGAATTAGGACAGGTGGTCAATAACTGATTTCCAAATACCCTTTTAGTACCTTGCTGCCATCGCCCAAATCGACCACATAATAATAGGTGCCAGATGGAAGCGTCTTGTCATTCCATGTGCCTGACCAATTGTTTTCGTATTGTTTTTGGTGCAATACTTCGTTACCGTAACGATTGTACACCCATACCTCATTGCTTAAAAAATTAGAAATACCAGCGATCCGCCAAGTATCGTTTTTGCCATCCCCATTAGGTGATATGCCGTTGAATATTAATACTTTAGTGCCAGTAGTAGTGTCAATTGGCTCGTCTTTGCAGTTAAGGTAAAATGGTACTTCATAAGAACAAGTGGTAATTTTATTTAAAAGTTGTAGTTGATGATAACCGGTATCTAAAACAAATGCTACCGAGCCATTGGATTCCTCTGGATTAACTACTGGGTTGCTGTTATCATAAAATTGCCAACTATTTACTGCTGAAAAAGGGATATTAGTTTGAAAAATGGTATCATTGGAGCAAAGAGTAGTTGTCCAAGATATATTCCCCAATACATCAGGGGTGTAGGGGTAAACAGGCGGGCAATTGTTGCAGGGTACTTTTACTTTAATCGTATCGGAGCAGCCCGTTTGGATTTTTTTTAGGATGACAAAATGTTCACCGGTACTAAAACGGAGTTCGGTGCCTAATCCAGCGGTTTTTAAGGCTGGTTGAATTTGTTTGACTTCATTATTGGCACGGGTAATACGCAGAGGGCCGTAGGTATTCACCGCATTTCCCCCGATTAGATTGGTGGCCGTCTCCAAATACCAACCTGGAATTGGATCTATACTATTCATCAATAGCAATAATTCATTAATATCGCCAAATATGCCTGTATGAGAAATGCCATTTACAAACCATTCATTCAAGTAATATGGGCCATTGTTTTGGCTACCCATTCCGGGTAATTGTGCAACTGGATAACTCTGTACCGTGGTTTCCATACAGCCTAATGCGCCTTTAATATAAGGTTGCGAATTATCAAAAATATTATAATTTAAAATATCGGCATAAGGAATCTCCACACAAGCGTTTGCGCCCACAAAGCAGTCCAAAGTGGGTAAAATGATGCTATCCAATCCTAAAATGCCCTTGCTACAATCAAAAAATGAAAGAATGGAAGGCACATAACGGATAATATGGCATTTCAAACTGGCTTTATCGCAAACACCCACTGCAATGCTATCCGCAAAATATTGTGGCGTATCAAACGGAGTATAGTTGATACAGGCATCTATATTATTTAAGGTGTAACTACCGTAAGCTGTTACACCATTCAGGTTGGCTACATTAAGTGGCACTATGGTGCGATTGGTAATAGCAGAAGGAATGCTGCCACATGCTGCTGTTGCAGTATTGATTTGTGCTGTAAAATAGACGGTTTCTGCGGTTGGCACTTCCGAAATAATACTCACCGAAATACATACAGTATCTGTTTGGTTGAGCGATGGGGTAAATATTTTTATACAAATCACATCGACATCAAACCCTGTCGTTTGGAATGAAGTATAAGTAAGGCAATTGCCCTGCAAATTCCAATTGCCAAAAGCCGACGAATTGCTTGGATTGAGCAAAGTGTATTCAGATTCAAAGAGATCTAAACCAGGATAACTATTGGTACAATAAGCGTTAGTGTTATTTTTAGGAACAAACAATGCAACCGTATCGCGTTGTTTGCAGGTGTTTTTTACAATAATATTGCTTAATGTATCCTTACAAAAAAGGCTATCATACACAATCACATTGTATTTACCTTTCCGCAAATGATTGCGCGAAAAATTATTGATCGGACTATTCACATCTAGCCAATCCGCAATTAATACGCCTGTGCCTCCTGTTGCTGTGAGCAAAATTTTGCCACCATCTGTACAGTCGCCCGGTGTTACTATGGCACTGGTCTGAATAGGATCGGGTACTGACATCGTAAATGGCTGCGCAGGTAACAGGCAACTATCCGCATCTGCAACATAGACCAAATAGGTACCAGCAGGAATATTATCGGCTTGTGGAACGGGCGTCCCATCGGTTTTTGTGATCTTGAAAGTATAAGGCAGTTCAAAATTATTCCCTGCTTCCAAATTAACCTCAATATTTCCTAAATCGGCCGCACATCGGGGGGGATGGACAGTAACATTAATATTACCTTCTGCTACCACAACAGGAATATTAAAAAAGGCCGTATCCATACAACCCGTCACATTATCTTGCACAATGCCAAAATGATCGCCTGGACTCAGACCTACCACCGTTGTACCACCTAAACTATAGGAGTATTGTCCCGAACCACCGGATACAGTAAAGGAAACCTGACCAGTGTTTCGACCACATTTTGAAGGTTTTTCTACGGTGGCAATGAATGAAATCGGATTACTACAAGGCGTTTGGGCGCTTACAATAACAGGTAACCATAAAATAAAAAATGATAAAAGCCAAATGTGTTTCATGCTGATGCTATTGTAAACGGTGCTTATTCTGTTTGTTAAAATTAGGATTATCTGTCTTTAAAATTTGTTCTATAGTTTAAAATATAGGGCAAAAGTAGAAAATTGTTTTTGATTTCGTCATTTGATAGAGGAATGTTTAAAAAAGTGTACCTAGAAAAAATGCGCCTAAAAAAATAGATGCCAACTTTTCTACAATAAATAGCACTTCTTTAAATATTTTGTATTATCTTTGCTTTGGAAATACCGCACAACACCAGTCTTTATATTTTGTAAATATTTCGTGTTACAATGCTTTTTGTGCCCATTTCATCTTGTAGGAAAACAGAATGATTTCCGTGGAAGTTTTCCTTTTTTGACAATCTAAATTATCATTTTCCAATAAGTAACTTTCTTAAGTTACTACAAAACAATTTTTTATCATGAATAAACTTCTTTTATTCTCATTTCTGCTGTTCCATTTAAACGCATGGACACAGCCCGCATGCGGCACTGCTGCTGCCGATCCATCTTTTACCGTCTCGCAAGCACCAACAGCCAATTGTCAAGGAGGTCAATTACTCACCTGCGAGGCCGTCTTTAAGACCTCAATATCGGATATGACTTACGATTTTTGGGATTTTGGTGGTAACACAGGAGGTTCAGGAACTGGTATGTGCTTTACGCGCACCTTTTTAGAGTGTAAAACTTATACAATCACGCATACGGTACAATGCCTGAATGCAAATGGTGTCCAACAATTTAACTCAACATCTGCTAACATCACGATTAACATACCCGTTGTGGCCATTACCGCTACGGTGGAAGACCAACCGGGTACGAGTTGCGGGCGTAAAATCATCACTTACAATATATGCCCATCAAATTGTGGTGCTGGAATGCCTATGGTACCGCCAGACAATATGAATTTTGTACTCACCGTTCCACCGGGATTGAACTTGGTAGGGGCAATTTCTCCACTTCATCTGGAACACCTACTATAAGTATTCCGGGGGGTACTTTTACGAGCTGCCAAACCTATACAGCAATCTTTGAAGCTGTCCCTTGTGCAGGGCCTGGCCCTTTTACAGTTGCACTCAATCCAATGAGTACTTGTGTGGAATTTCAGCCAAAAAAATTGAGCAACACAGTCGTTTTTAACGAACCCAAACTCAATATTTCCAAGACAACCACCGCCACCAGTGTAATGCCTGGCGATAATATTACCTATACGGTTACGGTATCCAATACAGGAACTGCTACTGCCAATAATGTGTCCATAAAGGATATTTTCCCTACTGGACTGGTACTAATAACCGGCCCAGCGGGCAGTTCTGTTATGGGTAATATGGTACTTTGGAACGAGGCAACTATTGGAACAGGCCAGTCTAAAACCTATACCCTCACCTTCAAAGCGCTAGATGCCTGCGCTGGCAGTTTTACCAATTGCGCAGAAGCCAATTTTTCAGGTTGTTGCACGGTACCCGTCTCCAGTTGCAATACTATAACGCTCAACGCGTCCAATTTTGCCGTGGTAAATGTGGTAGGCAATATGTCTGTTTCAGGTAATGGACTACCTAAACCTGTCGGGCTGCCTGTATCGGGTAGTACTGTTCCGGTTATCATGAACTTTGCCGCCAATAGCACCCTGCTGATCGACCCAACATCAACCGTTTATCAGTTCCCGTCGGGGACTATTTTCCGAATGAGCGATGGCTCGGCCATTACTGTCATTGGTTCAAAGATATTGGATTTGAAAAATAGTGTTATGAGCAGCTGTGACAGATTATGGGATGGTATTACAGTTCAAGGTAATGGCACACTCAAGATGGACGGCACTACCATCAAGGATGCAAAGTATGCAGTGTATGTACCTACGAACGGAAAACTCATTATCAAAAACTCCACTTTTGACATGAATTATATTGGAATTCACGCACCATCTACCGCTACACATTTATTATCCAACTGGTCTTTACAAAACAACCATTTCACGTGTTCCAATCCGCTACTCCCCAATTCCAGCATTAATTTTGGGGCGGTACCCATTGCGGGTGGGCTTGCTTATGCAGGTATAGATGCCACAAACGGCGACCTACTTACCATCGGCTCATCCAATACCTTTAGTAATATGAGCTACGGCATACGCCTTGCTACTTCCAATGCCAACATACGCGAGTGCCGCTTCTTTAATATCAGGAAAGGAGTTTATACCGCTACCTTTAGTGGAACTGGGATTTATGTTACAAGTTCGTCTGGTCTGGTCAATACCTTGTTCCAACGCGGGCTGGGAAAAACCCTCTCCAACCCCACCTTCGATAACTGCGACTTAGGTATATATACAGTATTCACCAACACGGACGTGGCTGAAAACGGCATGGCAAATATGGTACAGGGCATATATACCCAAACCCCCACCAACCGGGATTATAATGTAATCGACAACGAGATAGCGTGTAGCGACCAAGGGATATATATTTTCTCTACACCGCTCAAATTTGTTATGACAGGAAATCATGTTGTGCTGACCCCTAATCTAACAAGCACAAGGAGACGAGGGATATGCGCACAAAATGTTACTAGGACTAAGCCAGCAGATTCGGACAATAACCCCAAGGGGCATATTTTTACAAATATGGTAGAGCATAGTGGTAACTCTACGGGCATCAGTATATCCGTATGCAAGTATCTTGAAGTGCTTACTAATATCATAACTAGCAATGCCCCACAAACCGGAAATTGCATAGGTATCAGTTCCAGAGCGGGCAATAGTAACTACATAATAAGGAATATAGTTACAGGTACTGGTTCGGCATTGACCAATCAAGATTGCGTAGGTATATTGGAGGATATAAGCCCCGAAATCACCCTTTGTTGTAACGAAATTACGGGAGCATACTCTAATATCCGAATAAATGGCACCTGTAGTAGCGTAAACAAGGTGACCGCTAATACCATCAACGATGCCCACTACGGCCTAGACTATCTACAAAACGGGAAGACTGGAGACCAAATCACAAGGGGCAATAAATGGTCAGGTGCTGCTTATGAAAAAATGGCTATCCATAGAGGGGGGATAATTGAAGCAGAGCAATCGATATACCGTGTAGGTAAACTAGAATTGCCCCTATGGCCTACGCCAAATTTGGTAGATCCTTCTAGTGATTGGTTTTTGTCATCGAACTCTAGTATAGACGAAGTTTGCGAAAATCTGGGTGGCCGCTGCAAAAGTACGCAAGCATTTATTGGGGTAGATATAGATAAAGAGGAGCGTTTAGTTACCCATGGCATGGGTATGGTGAGCCATACAGAAGGTAGCGAATGGCAGTCCAAATGGCAACTGCTTGATCGTATTGTTGATGTACCATCCGTTTATGCTGGTAGTAATATTCTGCAAAATTTCCGCGCTAATATCGAGCAACAGGCACAAGGTCGTCTGTATGCGGTACAGCAGGGCATTTTGGGAGTACAGTTTTTGGGGATGGCAGAACAGGAACAATTAGCAGGACACTATACCGCCATTTATACAGCCATTCGGCAAATAGCCGTAATAGATGCAGCACTCAGCCTCGAAAATCCGACTAATTTGGCCGCTCTGACCAGCCAAAAACAAGAGCTACTGGCAGCAATGGCACTTTCCGTACAAGAGGCCAATACGATCCTTGCAGTACAGGGTAACAGTCAGTCCAATATTCTGACCACATTATTGACCCAAAATGCCGATATCAACCCACTTGGTCAAACTTGCGACATGAACCAGCAAGTGACCAACGCAGGATTTGCCCAACTTTGCACCGGAGCATTGACAGAAAACAGCACCGCTTCCATCACTACACTCCAAAATGTGGCGGCACAGTGTCCATTGGATGGCGGTTCTGCGGTGTATGAAGCACGTACTATCCTTTCTGGACTGGGTATAGAGCAAGAATATAACGATGCCGTGGTTTGCACGACCAATATAGCACCGCCAGTGGACGGCAGGAATGCCAAACCCACCGAAACCGTCTTTACTTTATCGGTAGTCCCAGTACCATTTACGGATCAAATCACGGTTTATTTTAGTGATCCAAATATTGCAAATGCCCAACTACGGGTATTCAATATGGTTGGGCAATTAATCACCGAGCAACCGTTCAACGGTGGCGGTGCGCAATCTATCGCAACCGAACAATGGCCAAGTGGTATGTATCTGGTTGTTTTGGAAAATACTTTTGGTAAAAATATAGCACAACAAAAAATCATCAAATAATGCCAAAACTTTTATTGACAACGATACTTTGTACCGTTCTTTTGGGCTGCCTGTATGGGCAGCCCAAACAGGATCGGTACCGCGATCAACAATGGCTGACGGGTTACGATGGGTTCAACCTGCCAAAGGCATGGGGGAATTTGATAGATTTTGATAGCCATCCTCTACAAATTGACTCTATCGGATCGGCTATTGCCGTAGATATAACCAATGCCAATATTTGCGACACCAATGGCCAACTCCTCATCTATACCAACGGGGTATTTGTAGCCAATGGCCAGCATGAAATCATAGACGGGGGCGAAAATATTGACCCGACAGGGTGGGCATATATTCCGAACTATTCACTAGGCTATGCAATTGTACAAGCATGCTTGATACTACCTTTACCTGGGAGTGGAAGCAAATACTATATCATACATGAAGGTTTAACTGATTCAAATGGTGCTTACCCGATAAAGACACCTGACCTACGGTACTCACTCGTGGATATGTCCGCCAATAACGGCGCAGGAAAGGTAGTGGAGCAAAAAAAAGTCATCATTAATCAGCGACTGGATTATGGTAAAATTAGTGCCTGCCGCCATGCTAATGGCCGCGACTGGTGGATATTGGTCAATAAGTTTGTGGACAACGCTTACTACCGCCTGCTACTCGATCCACAAGGACTGCGATTAGATGGATTACAGGAGATAGGTACTATATCAGATTTGGGAGTAGGCGCGGCTGTTTTTTCCCCTGATGGTAATTGGTATGCTAGGATCAACTCCGTTAAATATGACGAACCCTATTACTTAGATATTTTCCGCTTCGATCGTTGTACAGGGCTGCTTTATGATCCAGTTCAGTACGTGATTGATTCAGGAAATATAGCAGGACTTGCCATTTCACAAGATTCGCGCTACCTCTACGAAATGGCGGGTAGTAAAATCTGGCAATACGATCTACAAGCCACCAATATTTGGGATACACGCACCAAAGTAGCCGTTTACGACGGTTATGGTGATCCTTTTCCTGCGCGGTTCTACCAAGCCCAACTGGCACCCGATGGGCGTATTTTTATCACCACCAGTAATGGAACGAAGGTCATGCATACCATTGAACACCCAGAACGAGCGGGGATAGCCTGCAAGGTATGCCAGCACTGTATCGACGTACCTAATTATATGTCGGCCAGTGCGCCCAACTACCCACATTTTCGACTCGGCCCGGTGGATGGATCGGTGTGCGACTCGCTAGGTATCAATAACGTACCCATGGCTGGGTGGCGGCACGATACGGTCGGTCTTATTGCAGATTTCACTTCAGTGGCGTGGGGATCACCCACCGAGTGGAAATGGACTTTTGGTGACCTAGAGGGCGGTAGTAGTACGCAGGAAAATCCCAACTATATTTACCAGCGTTCTGGGTTTTATAATGTATGCCAAATCGTCTCGAACCAATACGGGAGTGATACACTCTGCCGCACCATCAGGGTCATAAAACCTTATACCCCACCGATCCCCGACACAACAGCCGAGCCACTACCGACAATTTTGCTCACCCCTAACCCTGCATCGGTACTGCTGCAACTCACTTGCACCCAAGAGCGGTGCTACGGTGCAGTATGGGAAATGTTTGACCTCACGGGGCGACAGGTACGCAAGGGAAAAATAGCAACAGGCGGGTCATTAACACAAATCGACTGCAATCAGTTACCCAGAGGCATGTATGTGATGCGGGTACGGTTTGCAGAAGGAGGACAATGGACGCAAAAAGTGGTGCTGGAATAGGGATTTACAGGGAAACGGTTTTGACATTAGATCGTAGGAACGTAAAAACGATAGATTACTACTTATTTTTTGGCTCGAAATTTGTATTAACTCGCATAATCAAATTAACCTTCTTCAAAATACCCACTAAAACGGGCATCATTTTTGTTTTTTATAAGATTATGTTACGCCAATTCATAAAAAAATGTGAATTTTGCGTTTTAATACCCACTCGTTATACAAAATGCCATACATTTGGCGTTTGTATTTTAATTTTAACAGTAAAAAATCCACTTTAACTTCGCTTAAACAGCAACGGTCTTTATGGTGCTTAACTCATTTTTAACCTCAATCCTGCTTTTTTTCCAAAGTACGACACCCTCAACCACTACTCCAGCACCCGTAAATCACGGTTCTCAGAGTCTGATTGATATCATCTTGGGAAGTAGTTTATCGGGCTTGATTGTAATCTTTGTCCTTACTGCCCTTTCTATTGTGGCATGTATTATCATCATCGAACGCTATCTTACGCTCACTAGGGCAGGGCAAGTAGATCAAAATTTTATGAATACCATCCGCACCAGTGTGGAAAGTGGTAATCTACAGGCTGCAAAAGCCTTATGCCAAAGTGTAGATGCACCAATGGCCCGCATGGTAGAAAAAGGTCTCGACCGTATTGGAAAACCTCTTGATGACATTAATAAAGCCATCGAAAATACGGGTAATCTCGAACTCTTGAAATTGGAGAAAAACCTTTCTACACTCGCTACCATTTCTGGTATCGCGCCTATGATTGGTCTTTTGGGTACGGTAATCGGTTTGATCATTTCCTTCCAGGATATGGCCTCTGCCACCAATATTACGCCACAGGTGTTATCAAAAGGTATTTACCACGCCTTAACAGCAACGGCATTTGGTCTTTTTGTATCGATTATTGCAATGGCAGGTTACAACCTTTTGGTTTCTACACTGGATAAAGTAATTTTCAAAATGGAAAATACTGCAGTTCAGTTTATGGATCTATTGCAGGAACCTTCGCGCTAATTCCTTACGAAACAGGAGCAATAAGTGATTCAAAAGAAAGTCGATAACGTCTGTTTTTTAACACTTTTCTCTATTTTTACCACTCATTATTCACCTCTTTCAATATGGGCCTTAAACGCCGCCAGCGTGTAGAACCGGAATTTAGTTTGGCAGCCATGATCGACGTTATTTTCCTGTTGCTCATGTTTTTCATGCTGACCTCCAAGTTCGTCACACCAAATGCACTAAATCTCTCGCTGCCTTCCAGCAGTTCCACCACGATGGCTTCACCGTCGTTGGCTATATCTATTGATGCTCAAAGTAATTTTTATTTTGAAACCGATGGTAAAACCACTAAAATTGCACGTGAACGCCTACAGGCATCGCTAGAAACTAAAATGAAATCAATGGGGAAAACACCTGATAATACAACGATTACTGTTGTAGCAGAAAAATCAGTCCCTATCAACGATGTTGTTTTTATCTTGGATATTGCTAATAAACTAAAAGTAAAAACGATATTAGCGACTGATCCAGATTCAGCACCTGCCCCAAAACCTAAATAAAAGTGGATTTGGTATGTATCTTTTGCAGTGCTTGCATCTTAGATACTTATTAATACACTCACACTCAAATCACTGTACATAATATGTCGTACGTAGCAGCTCAAGTTTTGGAAGCCAAGGAAAGTGAAAATCGTGTAAAAGGCACGGTGTTAAGCCTTCTTATACATATGCTTTTGGCTTTGTTACTCTATTTTTATAAGTTTGGAGGTGGTGATATCGCCACTGAACCACCTACGATTGCCATTGAATTGGAATGGGGCGGTGGCGGCGATAACGCTGCAAAAGGAGAACCCGATAAAGGTATGAATGATGACTATACCCCACCCGGCGAAGCGGAACCAACTCCCGTTCCACCTTCACCAGCGGTAACGCCTCCTACACCTGCTCCGGTTACTAAACCAGAACCAACAAAAGCAACGCCTCCTTCAACACCAACAACCGAAGATCCTAATGTTGCTGCTTTGCGCAAACAACAAGAAGATAAACGCAAAAAAGATCAAGAAACCGCTCGTCAACGTGCAGTAGAGGATCAAGCCAGACAAGCAGCAGCAGATGCCGCAGAAAAGGCGCGTCAGGAAGAGGCTGCTCGTAAAGCAAAAGTAAAAAGCCAGACTGGTGGTGCATTCGGTGGTAAACCCGGCGGCACAGGTCAAGGTGCTGGCGGCGGTGGCAAACCGGGCAATGGTGGTACCACAGACGGTACTGGCGGTAATCCGTTTGGTAAATCAAATGGTACTGGTGGTGGCTCCGGCGGCGGCTCGGGTACAGGTACAGGCGTTTCTATCGGTGGCGGCTTAGGCGGCCGCGAAGTCCGTTTCCGCCCAACTATTCGAGATAACTCACAAGATGTAGGCAAAGTAGTAGTAGAAGTCTGCGTGGATAGCGATGGTAATGTTATTTCCTCCAATTATATTTTGAAAGGATCTACTTCCCAAAGCACTACACTCCGTACCATAGCAGAACGAGAAGCAAAAAAATTCAAATTTAAAGCCTCTGATTCACCAAAAGATTGTGGCACTATTGCCTTCAATTTCACATTACAATAAATGAAGCATTCCATAGATATTGAGTACAACTCCACCATGGAGCCAATTACCTATCCTGAATATGGTCGTTCCATACAGGGTTTGTTGCGCCATGCGTGTACCATTGAGGATGATTACCGCCGCCAAAAAACAGTGGAAACCATCGTCAATATGATGCAATTGCTCACCCCAAATACACGAGGTATTGAAGATTATCGCGAGAGACTTTGGAACCATGCTTTTGCCATCACCGAAAATAAATTAAATGTAACGCCTCCAAAAGGTATTACTATTCGTGCTGACCAAGAGCGTCCTGGACCAGAGCCAGTACCATACCCTGTTCCTAATTTACGCTTTAGGCACTATGGATCTAGCATCCAAAAATTGATTGCTAAAGCTATTGAAATGCCAGATGGCCCTAAAAAAGAAGGACTTGTAGAGGTCATTGCTTCTTATATGAAATTGGCCTATAAAACATGGAACAAAGAGCATTATGTCAGCGACGACATCGTTAAAGAAGATTTGGTAAGCCTTAGCGATGGATTATTGGAACTACATGAAGGCCATAATTCATTGGATACGCTTTCCATGCACGCACACAAGCAAGCAAAGGAACGCCCCTCTACTCAACAACGTACTAAAGCGCCCAGCACTAAACGATCGGGTACGGGCAGTATTAGCAAAAATAAACGCTCAAGCCCCACAGGTAAAGCATCGGGCGGTAGCGGGAATTACAAAAGAAAAAGATAGCATTTCCAATAAAAGATGTATAATGACTGTCTAAATTGATCTTTAACATACGTTGATATGATTCAGACAGAAAATGTGCCATAATGCTATTTTTTTATTAAAAACACGGCCAAACGATTGATATTCAGTCGTTTGGCCGTGTTTGTTTAATCTTTAAAACATTAAAATATATTATTTATATGCAAAAAAACTTGCTATTTTTTCTGCTTTTTTGTAATACTGTTATTTTTGGACAAACAGAAAAACCACCTCCGCGCTTAGTCGTTGGTATTGTTGTGGATCAAATGCGCTACGATTTTCTTTATCGCTATTCCAATCAATACGGTAACGATGGATTCAAACGACTACTGCGTGAAGGTCTATCTTGTGAAAATACACACTACGATTATATCCCAACCTATACAGGACCCGGCCATGCCTGCATTTATACAGGAACAGGCCCTGCCGGAAATGGGGTAGTGGCCAATGAGTGGTGGGACCCACAATGGGGCCGACATAGGTATGTTACATCTGATACAACGGTAAAACCTGTGGGTACTTTAGAGAAAACAGGTAAACACTCTCCTGCTGTTTTATTGAGTACAACGGTCACTGATGAGTTGCGCTTGTCCAATAATTTCAAATCAAAAGTGGTAGGTATTTGCCTCAAAGACCGTGGAAGTATATTGCCAGCAGGACATATTCCTAATGCTGCTTACTGGTTTGATGACAAAGCGGGCAATTGGATTACGTCTAGTTTTTATCCAGATTCCTTAGGGCTTCCCTCTTGGGTAAAATCGTTTAATGCACAGAAATATCCCGAAAAATTTTGTGAAAAAATTTGGACAAAAAGACCCGGAGTTACCTACGAAGAAAGTTTTGCTGGCTGGGCAAATAAATACGATAAGGCCAAATACGCTGCAAGTTTGAGTGGTGGATTTCCGCATAACCTGCCCGCACTACGGAAAACAAACGGCTTGGGCATTATCCGATTTACGCCTTATGGCAACACGCTCACCCTCAATTTTGCCTTAATGGCATTGGATAGTATGCAACTTGGAACGGATCAATATACTGATTTCCTTTGCCTCAGTTTTTCTTCTACGGATTACGCCGGTCATCAGTTTGGTATCCATGCGGAAGAAACAGAAGACATTTACATAGGACTTGATCGCGATATTGCCCGTTTGTTAAAAGTATTGGATGAAAAGTATGGCAAAGACAATGTGTTGGTTTTCCTTACTGCCGATCATGGCGGAACTGAAACGCCCGTTCATTTGACCGATATTGGTATCCCGGCTGGAGTACTCAAGGAAAGTAAAATTGATTCAACGTTAAGCGCGCATTTGGCAATGGTATTTAAAGATTCGTCCGATTTGATCTACGAAATTTCCAACCAGCAAATTTGGTTTAAAAATTCAAAAACGATTCGTAAAGACGAAATGTTAAGGGTGAGTAAAGAGTGGTTAGAAAAACAAAAGGGGATTTATGCTGTGCATACACGAAAAGAAATCATGGAATTACCTACTGATTATTTTTATGCGGCACCTTTGCGCAGAGGCATTCATCCTAAAAGATCGGGTGATTTGTTTTTTCAATTGGATCCCAATTGGCATCCAGACGATAGTTTTTTTGGCCTAGGTGGTGCAACGCATGGCTCCTCGTATGCTTATGATACACATGTGCCTTTATTATGGTATGGTAGTGGTATCAAACACGGTAATTTGTATGCCCCAATATCGGTCAGCGATATTGCACCTACTTTATCTGCTTTTTTAAAAATTATGGAACCTAGCGCTTCTACAGGAAAGGTAATTGAACAAATTTTTGTAAAATAATGAGGTCTATTTTTATTATTTTTTTGGGTGCCACCTGCTTTTTAGGTGCTCAAAAACCTTCACCAGCACAGTTGGAATGGCATGCCACTGAATTTTATCTTTTTCTCCATTTTGGTCCAAATACCTTTACCGACATGGAATGGGGCTTGGGTACGGAGACCGAAGATATGTTCAATCCTACCAATTTAGATTGCGACCAGTGGTGTACTGTTGCTAAAAGCGCGGGTGCTAAAGGCTTGATCATTACCGCAAAGCACCATGATGGATTTTGTTTGTGGCCTTCTGCTTTTAGCAAACACACCGTTCGGGAGTCGAAATGGAAAGATGGGAAAGGAGATGTATTGCGCGAATTATCCAATGCTTGTAAACGTAACGGCCTTAAATTGGGGCTGTATCTGAGTCCATGGGATCGCAACCATCCTAAATACGGCACATCAGAATATAACGATATTTATATCAAAACAATGACCGAATTGATGACCCAATATGGCGATTTATTCGAGTTTTGGTGGGATGGAGCCAATGGCGAAGGGCCGAATGGCAAACGACAAGTATATGATTTTCATCGTTTTGAGCAGGAGGCTGTCAAAATGCAACCAAACGCTGTAATTTTTAGCGATATTGGCCCTGGCTGCCGTTGGGCAGGAAATGAACAAGGAACAATAGGCGAAACCAACTGGTGTATGCTGGATACCGCTGGTTTTAAAAGAGGGGAGGGGGGACCACCAACAGATACGCTACAAACTGGGAATTTCAATGGTAAAAATTGGATACCAGCAGAATGTGATGTCAGTATTCGCCCAGGTTGGTTTTACCACGAGGCAGAGGACAGTAAAGTAAAAACACCAGAGCAAATTTGGTCTATTTATTTAAGATCGGTCGGCCACGGTGCCAATTTGATTTTAAATGTACCACCCGATCGTAGTGGGCGTATTCATCCTATTGATTCGGCTCATTTAGCGGAATTTGGTCGCCTTAAAACACAAAGAACAAAGGATAATCTTGTTAAATCTGGTCTATTGGGCGGTCAAACGCAAGTTGGAACTGCGGTATTATTTGATCGTAATCCCAATACTTATATGCGGATGCCTAAACAAAAAAACTTACAGTATATTGAATTGAAATTGAATAGTTTAGGGGTAAATCGTTTATTCAAAGTGCAGGAATACCTTGGTGACGGGCAATTCGTATCTGCGTTTGAAGTACAAGGCTATGATACAACGGCACAGCAATGGATCAGTTTGTACAAAGGTAGTACCATCGGATCTCGTCGATTGATTCCATTGCCTGATGATTTTAAGACAGATCGGTTAAGGTTCGTTATTTTGAGTACGCGGTCGGGTATTCGGGCTAAAATCAGCGAAATTGCTGTGTTTCGGTAATTAAAATCTTGTAAATTAATATACCCTTAATACTACTTTCACATACGCTTTGCTGAGAGTGGAACTACATTTGCGCCAACAAAAAACAACAAGAAGCCGTTTTTCTTGTTTTACATTAATTAAATGCCTTTTTATTGGCAGACTATATGGTCTGTTCAAGTCCAAAGCAATTTATGAGCGAAAATACAGTATCTAAAAAAATTCTTATTGTTGACGATGAGCCCGATATCATTGAGTTCTTACAGTACAACCTTAAGAGAGAGGGCTTTAAAGTTTTTTCAGCCAATGATGGCCGCCAAGCCATAACGATTGCAGAGGCAGAAAGACCCGATTTGATTATTCTGGATATAATGATGCCAGAGTTGGATGGTGTGGAAACTTGCCGTATTTTACGATCCAAAAAGGATTTTGATAACGTCCCAATTGCTTTTCTTACTGCACGAGATGAGGATTTTTCTCAAATTACAGCGTTGGATGTTGGCGGAGACGATTATATCACAAAACCCATAAAACCACGCGTTTTAATCAGTCGAATTGGTGCCTTGTTACGCCGCTCTGGTCAGACAGGTAAAGAAGATGACCAAGAAATTATTGAAATCCACGATATTAAAATTGATAAACAAAAGGTATTGGTCTTTCGTGCAAATGAAAGTATCGAATTTACCCGCCGCGAGTTTGAAATATTATGGTTGTTGGCATCAAAACCGGGTAGGGTATTTACGCGAGAGGAAATATTTGACAAAATTTGGGGTAACGACGTTATCGTAGGTAATCGTACGATTGATGTACATATAAGAAAATTACGGGAAAGATTAGGAGAAAATTATATAAAAACCTTGAAAGGAATAGGTTATAAATTCGAGTTCTAAAAATAAATGTTTAAAAATCAAACACCCGGACAATTGTCGCTTTTTGCGGCATTTACGTCTGCGGCTTCTATTTCGGCAGTAGTCATTGGATTATCCCTATTTGGATTGCTTGTAGTATCTATTAAAGGTATTTTGTTGCTGTTTGGTATGGTTTTGGTCATCGACTATTATGCTAATTACTACTTTGTTCGCCACTATTTGTACCGGAAAATTAAATTGATCTATAAAGTTATTCATCGCCACAAGATGTCGGGAGAGTTTAATTCCGGAAAAGTAGAGATGAGTCGCCAAATATTAAGTGATGTAGAACGGGAGGTAGATGAGTGGGCCGAAAAAAATGCAAAAGAATACGAGGAGATGGAAAAACTCGCAACGTATCGCCGCCGCTTTATTGGCGATGTGTCGCATGAGTTAAAAACGCCTATTTTTAATATACAAGGATTTATTTATACACTTTTAGATGGTGCGATGGAAGATCCTGAGGTGCGTACACAGTACTTGAATCGTGCTGCAAAAAATGTTGATCGACTTCAGGCCATTGTAGAAGACTTAGAAACGATCAATAAATTAGAATCGGGTCAAATGGCACTTGATTTGAGAGAATTTGACATATTTGAGTTGGCTAATGAGGTGTTTAGCGACTTAGAAATGCGCGCTAAAGATCGCAATACCCGCTTAATTTTTAAAGAAGGAGCAGATAAGCATTTTCAGGTGCGTGCCGACAAAGAAAGTATCCATCAAGTACTCGTTAACTTGATTCATAATTCGATTAAGTATAGCCCAGAGGGAGGTACAACTAAAGTAAGTTTCTACGATATGGAATCGTATGTATTGGTAGAAGTAAGTGATAGTGGCTTAGGTATTGCCACGGAACATTTGCCGCACGTTTTTGACCGTTTTTATCGAATAGATAAAAGTCGATCACGAGACGCTGGAGGCACTGGGTTAGGTCTTTCAATTGTAAAACATATCATTGAGGCGCACAAGCAAACCATCAATGTGCGCAGTACACCAGGGCAAGGATCGACATTTGGGTTTACGCTAGAAAAAGCCTAAATTTGTATAAAAAGCAATAAAAAACGGGACATTTTGATTGCTCAAAATGCCCCGTTTTTGTTTTTAAAAAGCCTTGTATTAATTGGATTGAGTGTATTTCAACTCTTTAATACGCGCCTTTTTACCAACTAAACCGCGCAAATAGTATAAGCGTGAACGGCGAACCTTACCACGTTTTACTACTTGGATTTTAGCGATATTAGGATTGGAGAAAGCGAATATACGCTCTACTCCTACGCCATGCGACATCTTACGTACAGTAAAGGATTTGGTCATACCGTGTCCTTTAATCTGGATTACATCTCCGCGATAATCTTGTTCGCGGGTTTTGTCACCTTCCACAATCTTGTAGGTAACAATTACAGTGTCGCCGGTGTTGAAGTTCGGAAACTCAGGTGCTTTGAGCATCTGGCTTTGAACAAACTGAATGGCTTCCAATTCTTTCATCTTAAATGTTAATGTTTCTTTTTTAAAAAGAGCCGCAAAGGTACTATAACTTCTTTCATATATCCAAATAAAATTTGGATATTTTTTGTTCGATTGTGTATGGTTTCCTAGATGCAATAAAGATTAATCTTGTCGAACAAGATGCTATCATTAGAAAAAAGGATTGACCAAGTAACATAGATTTCTTGTATCCACGTACTAAGTATGCAAAAGTAGCAGAAATCCGTTACTTTTGTGTCTGTAAATAAACGCTATGTATTTATGGTAAAAGTAACTGAATATAAGAAAATTGTAAGAGAACTACTCACCGAAATCGCTGCTATGGCACCAGAACAGGACGGTGGTATAGAGCACCAACTCATCACGGACGATCAACATGGACATTACCTGCTATTCTATGTTGGGTGGGAAGGTACAAAGTATTATTATGCGAGTTTTGCTCATTTGGATGTAAAAGCAAATGGCCGTGTTTGGTTGCAACACGATGGTACTGACCTGCGTATAGGGGAAGAATTGGTTAAACGAGGTGTTCCCAAGCACGATATTGTGATTGGTTTTCAACCGCATCATGTGCGTGTAGATATGGATGGTTATGCTGTTGCCTGATGAAAGTGCTTAAAAAAAGCCAAAAAATGATCGGTATATCTCTCCTTTTCCCTAATTTTGCGCTGCTTTTTGTTAATGATTGTGAATGAGCATGAATATTAGGTGTTGCAACACTTAAATTTGCAACATCAAAAACGTTACTTGTGAAATTTACCCCGTCAAGATTTGCGTTGCGATAAAATCACCTATTTTTTTTACAACATTAACATACTTATTTAAGATGAAAAAATTACTCATTCTCCCACTTTTGGCTATTATGGTTATGGCCGCAGCTGTTGTTGACACTTATAAAGTAGATACTACAACAAGTAATATTGTTTGGCAAGCATATAAAGTAACTGGTCAGCATACTGGAAATGTTAAATTGAAAAGTGGCTCATTAGTAATGACCGATGGTAAATTGACTGGCGGTTCATTCGAAGTTGAAATGAACACGATCACTTGTACTGATATGCAAGGCGAATATGCCGATAAATTAATCGGACACATCAAGTCTGAAGATTTCTTTGGCGTTGCAAAGTACCCAACTGCAAAATATGTAATTACTAAAGCGATTCCAACAGATACAAAAGGTAACTACAAGATCGTTGGTAACATGACTATTAAAACGACCACAAAAGAAGTGAAATTTAATGCTAATGTAGCAGAAAGCAACGGTGTTGCAACGGCTACTGGCAAAATCACCATCGACCGCTCTGAATATGACGTAAAATACGGTTCAGGTTCATTCTTTGATGGTTTAGGCGATAAGACAATCTATGATGATTTCGATCTTCAGATTGCACTTTCGGCTAAGAAATAAACTAGACACACAGGAAGTTGTTATACATGAATCCGCTCTTGCAGTAATTGTGAGAGCGGAAATTTTTTTGAGTATACTTCGGCTCTGTAGGTTTTGTACATGAAAATCCTACTATAACCCATAAATCTATGCACAAAACCTAACAACGCTCAGTATAAATCGATGAAGTATTGCCATATCCGGTATTTCCTGTACCTTTGTGCGTTTATTTATATCCTCAAATACAAAAAATCACTTTGTTGCGTTATGTTCGGTGATCAAACGCTAATTAAGATATAGTTCAAGTATAAAGTACGCTTTCATGGATCTTTAAATTGAACTACTCTTGTGATCAAAGAACATATCAATAAATCAGGTTTTACAGTCAATATTCAAGTTAAAACAACTATATTTTACAATGAAGTATTTTTCTACTCTCTTCTTTGCTAGCCTAATCGCACTCCTAAGTATGAGTGCAAGTGCTCCTGGTATTCTGTCACGGAGATTACCATCCTATGCCGTTAATTCTGAAATAGCAGGATTGTTTCGCTCTGAAGGGCGATATACCCCAGGTGTCTTTAATAATACCTCTTGTTCGCCTGCTGATAGTGCTGCTACCGCATTCCGTGTAATGTTATTTGATTATTGCGTATATGATAGTGTTTATGCTACACAAATGCGCAATTTTGTTACAAGAGAACTGCCAGGCGCTACCGTGAGTGAGTTTATGAACGAATCTTTGGATCGTTTCGATCGGTTATTGGATAAGCAACAAGCCGTCATTATCACCTATCCCTCTAATGGGGATGCCGATTTTTTGGCCGCAATCGGAAAAAAATTAGATGTATTTATTCGCAATGGCGGCCTCGTTATTATTACTGGAGCGCATGAAACCAGTGCAATTCAAGCATTGGGGTTACTCTCTCCTGCGGAAGCCTATTATTATGAGGATGCTACTGTACAAAGTAAAAAAATAGATCACCCCATCCTAAAAGGAATAAAACCTAGTTTTTCGTTGTCTAATTTTGTTTACCCAATGGAATTTTCAGACAATGATTTTGTAACGCTTTCAGAATCAGAGGGTTTGCCGGTATTAGGGTACAAAGAAATGGGTGAAGGTAAATTAATCTACCTTGGTTTAGAGTACTATGCCGATGAGCCAATTCCATCAAAAATTTTGGGTAATATTTTTAAATGGGCATTGACTCCAGTAGCAACTACGGTTCCCGCCAAAACAGAAATTGCAGTAAGAACCGTAACAAAACGCACCGAAGAAGTACTTTATTCGGGTGGCGCACAGCGATTTGACTTAAAAATCTATCCTAACCCTTATGTAGAAAAGGCATCGTTAGAAATCAATATTGATAAAGCAATGATGGTTTCTGCCGAAATGACCAACGAGACTGGGTCGATTGCCGCTGTTGTTTTGTCGCAACGTATGCTTTCTTCTGGCTTTTATAGATTCGATATACCCAATTTGGCACCAGGAATTTATTTTGTAAAATGTAAATTTGGTAACCATATTGAGGTGAGGAAATTGGTGAAAGTCGCTAATAATTAAGTATCCTTATACACGGCTTGAAAATATTTTAGAGGTATGCCATGGCTTTTGGACAATCCATGCTACCTTAGCTACATCATGTCCGTACCTGAATTTTTGCCCGAATTTGATCTGTCATTGCGTCCATACACCAAGAATGGACAGTTTAAGCATTTAAAGCGGCCTTTTGAAGGCTATTTTGCTGGTATCGCTCCTTTTTTAGGCGGCCCTTACTCTACTATGTATATCACCCGCCCTTGGACAATTCGTCAATATGCGGGGTTTTCCACTGCGCAAGCCAGCAATGCTTTTTACCGCCGCAACCTCGCAGCAGGCCAAAAAGGTTTGTCTGTAGCCTTTGATTTGGCTACTCATCGCGGTTATGATAGTGACCATCCCCGTGTTTCAGGTGATGTAGGTAAGGCTGGTGTAGCCATTGATTCAGTGGAGGATATGAAAATCCTGTTTGATCAAATTCCATTGGACGAAATGTCTGTCTCTATGACCATGAATGGTGCTGTTGTTCCGATCATGGCGTTCTATATCGTTGCAGCCGAGGAGCAAGGCGTTGCCCCTGAAATGTTGTCGGGTACCATCCAAAATGACATTTTGAAGGAGTTTATGGTGCGCAATACCTATATTTATCCACCTTTACCGAGTATGCGGATCATTGGCGATATTTTTGATTTTTGTGCTAAAAAGATGCCAAAATTTAATTCAATTTCCATTTCTGGTTACCACATGCACGAGGCTGGTGCGCCAGCGGAGATCGAATTAGCCTATACCTTGGCAGATGGTTTGGAGTATATCAGGACAGGTATTGCCGCGGGATTAGATATTGATGATTTTGCACCGCGGTTGTCCTTTTTTTGGGGTATTGGCATGAATTATTTTCGAGAAATAGCCAAAATGCGTGCCGCCCGAATACTTTGGGCAAAAATAGTGCAAGACTTTAACCCTAAAAGTGATAAATCCCTTGCCCTTCGTACCCATTCGCAAACCTCCGGATGGTCGTTAACAGAACAAGACGCTTTTAATAATGTAGCACGGACGACCATCGAAGGGCTTGCAGCGGTGATGGGTGGTACTCAAAGTTTGCATACCAATTCCTTTGACGAAGCGATTGCTTTACCAACCGATTTTTCTGCTAAAATTGCGCGGGACACCCAAATGTTTATCCAAAAAGAAACAGGTGTAACCAAGGCTATTGATCCTTGGGCGGGTTCTTATTATATGGAATCTTTAACCGCCGAATTAATGGAAAAGGCTTGGGCTTTGATTGAAGAGGTGGAATCTTTGGGTGGTATGGCTAAAGCAATTGAAGCGGGTTTGCCCAAAATGCGTATAGAAGAGGCCGCAGCGCGCAAACAGGCCAAGATAGATTCCGGGGAAGAGCAAATAGTAGGTATTAACGCTTTCCGAATAGCAGATGATGTCGCATTTGATATTTTAGACGTGGATAATGCGGCAGTACGCGATGGGCAAATCAATGGATTAACGCAACTTAAAGTCAACCGCGATCAAAAGGAAGTGGCTTTGGCACTTGAGGCCATTGAGTTGTGCGCAAGAACGGGCAATGGCAATCTACTAGAATTGGCAATTATTGCCGCTCGCGCACGTGCGAGTTTGGGCGAGATTTCACTGGCTATGGAAAAGGTTTTTGGCCGTTATGCCGCTACTACTCGTACTATTTCAGGTGTATTTGCAAAAGAAATGACACAAAATTCAGATTTTGAGGCTGCTCAACAATTAGCCAATACATTTGCTAAAGAAGAAGGCCGTCGCCCTCGAATTATGGTCGCCAAATTAGGTCAAGATGGCCACGACCGCGGCGCAAAAATAATCGCTACTGCCTTCGCTGATTTAGGTTTTGATGTGGACATGGGGCCGCTATTCCAAACTCCAGCAGAAGCCGCCAAGCAAGCCGCCGAAAACGATGTCCATATTTTGGGTATTTCTTCTTTGGCAGCGGGACATAAAACATTGGTGCCAGAAGTTATTGAAGCATTGAGGGTTATTGGCCGTGAGGATATTTTGGTGGTAGTTGGTGGCGTTATTCCACAACAGGATTACGAATTTTTAAAAAACGCGGGTGCTGCTGCTATCTTTGGCCCAGGAACGGTGGTGGCAAAAGCGGCAACCGAACTCTTGACCATTTTGATGCAAGATCTATAAATAATTTTGGGCATGAAACACAACAAGTTTTTATTGAACGAAGCAAAAATTGCGGCGATACAGTACCAAACACGCCGTCATTTTTTACGCACGGTGGGTACAGGTTTGGGGGCAATGGCCTTTGGAGCGTTGTTGCCCGGTTGTGTACAGCCGTCGGGTATTTCGGGAGGTATCGATCCATATAATCCGATGGTGCCTCGCATTCCCCATTTTGCACCAAGGGCTAAATCGGTGATATTCCTGCACATGGCAGGTGCGCCTTCGCAATTAGAATTGTTTGATTATAAACCCGATTTGTCCAAATTAGATGGTCAGGATTGTCCACAATCGTTATTAGAAGGCAAAAAATTTGCTTTTATCCGTGGTGTCCCCAAAATGCTAGGGTCACAAGCTACTTTTAAACAGCATGGAAATAGTGGCGCTTGGATCAGTAATTATATGCCGCATTTGTCCACAGTGGCCGATGATATTGCTTTTTTGAAAGGTTGTTATACCGATCAATTCAACCACGCTCCGGCACAATTGATGCTGCACAGCGGCAATGCGCGTCCGGGGAGACCGAGTATTGGCGCATGGGCCACTTATGGCTTGGGTTCCGAAAATGCTAATTTACCCGGATTTGTTGTGCTTACTTCCGGTGGTAACAACCCCGATG
This sequence comes from Chitinophagales bacterium, assembly GCA_043764095.1. Classification (GTDB taxonomy): domain Bacteria; phylum Bacteroidota; class Bacteroidia; order Chitinophagales; family Saprospiraceae; genus M3007. The sequence goes on along the minus strand of JAYUKX010000111.1, from coordinate 15,340 downwards.
CGGGCAAATCGGTATGGGGCAGTGGCTTTTTGCCCTCTGTATATCAAGGGGTGCAGTGCCGTTCACACGGCGAACCAGTGCTTTATTTGGACAATCCAATGGGTATGGATAGTAGCATTCGGCGGGCAAGTGTAGAGGCCATTAATAAAATAAATGAATTGGAGCACGCCGAAACAGGCGATCCCGAAATTTTGAGCCGTATTGCGCAATACGAAATGGCTTTTAAGATGCAAACGACTGCGCCAGAAGTAATGACCATCGACGATGAACCCGCTGCTATACAGGAGATGTATGGTGTAGAACCCGGCAAGGTTTCGTTTGCAAATAATGCGCTTTTGGCGCGTAAATTAGTAGAAAAAGGCGTTCGGTTTGTACAATTATTCGATTGGGGGTGGGATGCCCACGGCACCGGAGAAGATCTTTCTATTGATATTGGAATGGTCAATAAATGCCGCCAAACAGACCGTGCCATTACTGCTTTAATCCTCGATCTCAAACAACGTGGATTGCTCGATGAAACCCTTATAGTATGGGCTGGAGAGTTTGGGCGTACGCCCATGATGGAAAACCGCAATGGCAAAGTAATGCCGTTCAAAGGGCGCGATCACCACGCCGATGCCTTTACCATTTGGATGGCTGGCGGTGGCGTTGCCGGTGGTACAACCTACGGTGAAACAGACGAAATTGGGTATAATGTGGTAAAGGGGAAAACCAGTGTTTTTGATATTCAGGCCACTATTTTGAACCAATTGGGCTTCGACCACGAAAAATTTACCTATCCATTCCAAGGGCGACCATTTCGGTTAACGGATGTGAGTGGTCGGGTGATTCGCGAAATTTTATAAAAACAATGTATAGTCACGATACGCAACAAAGGGTTCGTTACAGCGAAACCGATAAAATGGGTTATTTATACCACGGCAATTACGCCGCATATTTTGAATTGGGGCGGGTGGAGACCATTCGCTCCTTAGGTATTAGTTACAAGGATATAGAGGATGTGCACGGTATTTGGTTGCCTGTGATGAGTCTTGAAACACGGTTTATACGCCCAGCCTATTACGATGATGTATTGACGATCCATACCGAAATAAGGCGTAAGCCCGACGAGTATATTGTATTTCATACGGAAATATTTACCCCAAATAAAAAACTTTGCGCGGGTGCTCGGGTGAAACTGTGTTTTTTTGATGCAAAATTGAAAAAAGTTGTGGTCGCTCCACCGTTTTTTATGGAGGCCTTGAGTGCGTATTTTTGAATGTTGGTACGGCGATTATCATTTGTTTTTGCCAAATATATAATGGCGCATAGCAGGAATATATAAGGTGGTGAACCAGCCGTAAGCCTAATATGTTTACCATTTATGATGAGCAAAGTAGGTATTTAGTGTTTGCCCATGTTTTTGCCCCAAAAGCACCTTGAAGCAAAGGTTTTTTTTCGATTTTTCTCTATATATCTAACAAATTACTAGGATCAAACCCAGTTTCTATGTACCTTCGCGCTCGTTTTTAACAAAACAAAGAATTGAATTAGTTAAGGTATGCAGGAAACTCGGATTATCCCGATCAATATTGAAGAAGAACTGAAGGTAGCCTATATTGACTACTCCATGTCAGTTATCGTATCGCGTGCTCTGCCGGACGTACGCGATGGCCTCAAACCCGTTCACCGCCGTGTGTTGTATGGTATGACGGATCTCGGTTTGGGTTACAATAAAACGTATAAAAAATCTGCCCGTATTGTGGGTGAGGTATTGGGTAAATATCACCCACATGGCGATAGTTCGGTATATGATGCTATGGTTCGTTTGGCTCAGGACTGGAGTTTGCGCTATCCTTTGGTGGATGGACAAGGTAACTTTGGATCTATGGACGGCGATAGCCCAGCAGCGATGCGTTATACGGAGGCTCGTTTGCGCCGTATTGCGGATGAAATGCTAGGCGATATCGACAAAGATACCGTTGATTTTCAACTGAATTTTGACGATTCGCTGCAAGAACCGACCGTTATGCCTGCCAAATTCCCTAATTTATTGGTGAATGGCGCATCGGGTATTGCAGTAGGTATGGCTACGAATATGATGCCGCACAATTTGACGGAAATCTGTAATGCTACGATTGCATTGGTAGATAATCCTGAATTGACGGTTGAAGACCTCATGGAGTACGTACTTGCGCCCGACTTCCCAACAGGCGGTATTATTTACGGTCTTACGGGTGTAAAAGAAGGTTTCCGTACCGGTCGCGGTAGGGTAGTGGTGCGTTCCAAAACAGAGATTGAAACAGAAACCAATGGCCGCGAATCGATCATTGTAACCGAAATTCCTTATCAAATCAATAAGGCCGTTTTGATTGCAAAAATTGCGGAATTGGTCAATGATAAAAAAATCCTTGGCGTTTCTGATGTTCGGGACGAATCCAACCGCGAGGGGGTTCGTATGGTCATTGAAATACGACGCGATGCAGCGGCAAATGTAATTTTGAGCCAATTGTTCAAACTTACACCATTGCAAACCAGTTACGGTATTAATAATATCGCCTTGGTAAATGGTCGCCCGCGTACGTTGAATTTGCTCGATCTTATTCAGGAGTTCATCAAATTCCGTATTGAGGTAGTTATTCGCCGTACAAAATTTGAACTCCGAAAAGCCGAAGAACGCGCCCATATTCTGGAAGGTTTATTGATCGCTTTGGATCATTTGGACGAGGTGATTAAATTGATCCGTGGTTCGAAAGATGGAGAAGAAGCACGCGAGGGACTGATGTCCAAATTTGGGTTGAGCGAGTTACAAGCAAAAGCCATTTTGGCCATGCGTTTGCAACAACTTACCGGACTTGAGCGCGATAAAGTACGCGCCGAATACGACGAGTTGATGAAAAAAATTGCAGAATTAAAGGCAATTTTGGCAGATGAACGCCTACAACGCGATATCATTAAAGGAGAATTGACCGATATTATTGCCCGTTATGGCGATGCACGTCGTACTTCTATCGAGGTAAATGAAGGCGATATCAGTATTGAAGATTTGATCGAAGACGAGGAAGTGGTAATTACCATCAGTCATGCCGGATATATCAAACGTACTCCAATTACTGAATATCGTTCGCAAGGTCGTGGCGGTCGTGGCGCAAAAGGCGTACGTACCCGCGATGAAGATTTTGTGGAGCACATGTTTACAGCAACCAACCACAATTCGATCTTGTTATTTACGGAAAGTGGACGCTGTTTTTGGCTCAAGGCTTACGAAATTCCAGAAGGTGCCAAAGGTACTACTGGTCGCGTGATCCAAAATTTGTTGAATATTCCAAAAGAGGATAAAATCCGCGCTTATATCATTGTCAAAAAACTAGACAATGAGGAATTTATAAAGAATAATTATATCATATTCTGTACAAAACGCGGTCAGATCAAAAAGACCTTGTTGGAAGATTATTCTCGCCCGCGTCAAGGCGGTATCAATGCCATTACCATCAACGAAGGTGATGCACTGATCGAAGCAAAATTGACCAATGGCAGTAATGAAATCATCCTCGCTGTCCGCAGTGGCCGTGCAATCCGCTTTAATGAGCAAGATGTGCGCCCAATGGGTCGTACTGCTGCGGGTGTTCGTGGTATTACCGTAAATGGTGAAGATCGCGTGATCGGTATGGTATGTATCGACCCAAGTGATCCAAACGCCAGCGTACTGGTGATTTCGGAAAAAGGTATGGGCAAAAGAACCTCTATTGAAGACTATCGCGTACAAAGTCGCGGTGGACAAGGGGTGAAAACCATGCAAGTAACCGAAAAAACGGGTAAATTGGTCGCCATTAAATCTGTAACAGATGCGGATGATTTGATGATCACCACAGAATCTGGAGTAGTGATTCGTACTGCTGCTGATGAATTACGCGTTATGGGTCGTGCTACACAGGGTGTAAAAATTATCCGTTTGGATGATAAAGATGCCATTGCAGATGTAACGGTTGTGGCCAGCGAACCAGAAGCGGCTATTGTTGCTGCTTTGGAAGGCGAAGAGGGTGCTATCGAAAGTACATCATTTATCCAAGATGCGATCATCATTGAGGATGATGTTGATGTATCTGATGATGCGACGACTACTAGCGACGATACCGACGAAACAGAAGCATAATTATGAGCATAGTCAAACTCGTTAACGCCGATATTAGCCAGCAGGATGGTAAAATAGTGCTCCCTCAAGTCAGTTTGGACGTGAAGGAAGGCGAGTTTGTTTATTTGATAGGTAAAACGGGGAGTGGCAAAAGTAGTTTACTCAAAACACTTTACGGCGCACTCACCCAAACGACGGGTTCAGGTATAGTAGCAGGTTTCGATCTGCGGACGCTCAATCGCAATACTATACCTGAACTCCGCCGTAAATTAGGTATTGTTTTTCAGGATTTTAATTTGTTGACCGATCGTTCTGTTGGTCAAAACTTACTGTTTGTATTAGAGGCTACCGGGTGGACAAATAAGGTAGATATGGCGCAACGCGCCCAAAAAGTACTTGAAGAAGTTGATCTTTCTCATAAATGGAACGCCATGCCTTTTGAACTGTCGGGCGGGGAGCAGCAACGTGTTGTGATTGCTCGTGCGTTGCTCAATCAGCCGGCCTTGATTATTGCCGATGAACCAACGGGTAACCTTGATCCCGAAACGAGCGACGATATTCTTACCTTATTGCGCCGATTGGCCAAAGATCATAATTCCGCAGTGATTTGCGCTACCCATGATTACCGTATTTTACAACATTTTCCTGCGCGGATTGTCCGGGTAATTAATGGGAAACTTGTGGATGATGAGGGTTTGGGGTTGAATAAATAGCAGATTGGTTGTACGTTGCTCCACTCACAGGGCGATGCCCTGTGTTAAATGATGCGCCCCTTCAGGGCTTGAAATCCAGACTCAAAATCCATATGGGAAACGGCGGAGGAAGGCTCTTTTCTTTTTAATATACTACTTAATTAGAGTTGACATCTAATCTGATTGAGAGTCCAACATATTCTTACTCATCCTCCCTACGAGGAGGAGGAAGTTCAATTAGTCCATTATCAATATCCTCTTGGTATATTATTTTTCCATCTAATAATATACCTTCTTTTGTCACTGAGTTTCTATGCGATTCATTATAGACATCGAATATACCACCTAAACTAAGTATCTTTTCAGATAATGCTCTGATGAAACTATTAAATCTTGGCGTTATTCTGTATGCAATATCCCTATTATTATGTGGTGGATCCAATCCGGGACCTGCCTTATATCCATTACTACTTATTTCGTAGTCTATTTCTTCCCACCATATATTGCTTTTTGATAAGATTTCAAATGATAATTTATTTTCACCTTTATATGTCTTTGTTGTATCATCATAACCTAGATTATAGTTAGGGTCTAAATAAAAAATATTAGAAAGAAATACAAAATTAGTATCTACTATCTTAATTTCATTTCCTACATATTCTGGTATTCCAAAGCACATTCCATCAAGTTCTCGTTTTAAATGGTTATAATATAGATCAAATGATAGTAATGATATTCTTTTATTATCATTGCCATTTACAAAATTACGTTTTCTATCATTCGTATAGGTTGCAATATATTCACTCAAAATCCTATCGTTAAAATATACTATTTTATATTTCTCGGCATTTATCAGAAAAAAACAATCTACTTCTAAAATCAATTCCTCAAAATTTTCATTATCAATCGGAATACTAAAATAATACCCAAATGAGTCCAAATTGGTGAGGTGAGGTGCCCAAAATTTTTTCATAAATAGAATAATTTTAATTTTTCAAGTTTAGACTTGTAAATTTTAATCAAAAAAGTATCATTCGTTTTAAAAGAAGCCGATAAATCTAATATGATACCTGTTTTTATATCATCAAAAGGCAAATTACTCATCTTCCTTGCGAGGTGGAGGGAGTTCAATTAGTCCATTATCAATATCCTCTTGGTATATTATTTTTCCATCTAATAGTATACCTTCTGGTGTAACATATTGCATTTTTTGTTCGTATAATTCTACTATTCCACCCAAACTAATCGTTTTATCTCTTAATGCTTTCAAAAAACTATTTAATCTTGGAGTGATCCGATAAGCAATATCTCTATTGTCTATTGGAGTATCCCAAGATTCTGGACAAACTTCTTCAAACCAGATATCACTATAAGAGGAGATATCTAGTCCTAAACTATTTCCCCCTTCAATTTTTTTTGTTATTGCATTAAATTCAATTCCATCCGTGCTGGATTGAGATAATACCTCTCCCAAAACTTTCTTTACTACTTTGTTACATGGGTAATCAATGAATTCAATACTTTGCTGAATATACTCAGGGATAGAGATATATAAATTATCTGCATACTCAAAAGGATCTTCATTTTCTCCAACATCATATATTTGATTCAAAGAAAGATATCTAACAAATTTATAATCGTCTCTAAAGAAGCGTTCTTCACGCTTTTTTTTATATTGATCGAAGTAGTTTTCTAGTTTTCTGTCTTTGAAAAAGAAAAGTTTGTATTTGTCAGCGTTGATAAGAAATGTCTCGTCCATTTCCAATATTACTTCTTTATAGTTATCGTCAGAAATGGGGATGATAAAATCATAAAAAAAAGTAGTTGTATTACCCGCGTCTAACGACCAATTTTTTTTCATATTAATATTGCAATTATGTTTTTGTTTATTGAACATGCAAAGTTATAATATTATTTCAAATTATAATTTGTATTAAATTTAAACTTGTGAAAAACTGTGCTATTTTCAATCCTAAACTCAGTAATCTTTTCATGTTTTATTTTATTTGTATTTTACAGGTTGTTATTTACACTTCATTTTGTAAAGCATTTATAGATCCCTTAATGCTTTTTGTAAGTTTACAATATTGGTATTCAGGGTTTTATTGCCTTCTGACTGCTTCAATTGAAAAGCAAGCCAAGCATTTAATGTTCCAATGTCCATTATACTTTTAAGTAATTTTACGTATGTTCGATAGATATTGTTGTAGTAATCGTTTTTCTGAGCGGGTATTTCTGCTGACATATAGGCAATAAATGGATTTAAAATAGAATAATCTCCATAACGATGTACAAGTAGCCGCATACTCAAATCTACTTCGAAATCTACTCCGGAACTATCGTCATGATAAAGACCTCCAATGCCTACTAAGCGACCTATTTTGAAGACCAAAAAGGAGTCCGATACAAAAGAATGTATCTTTCCGATCTGCTGCAAAGCCATACCTCTGTATGACAATCCATATCGTTCATCCAGTACTATTTTGGACAAAACGTAAAAAATACTGTCACTTTGGGTGATATTTTGTCGGTTTAGTGTGAAAATTAGGGTGTCTTCTCTTGGTTTGAATTTATCTCCATCCATAAGTGCTCTTCGCTTTCTACAAATTATAATAATACCCAAGCTGTCAATATTTGGATCTTGAAGTAATTTATCCAAAATGATTACAGAGTCCATCATTGAAATCTGAGCACAAGATTGAGTATTTTGTGCCAAAAATGCAAGCAGTAATATCGGTAAAAATTTAAAAAATTTCATATTTAATAGTGCGTTTTATTCTGGATTATTAACAACTTTTCCTATCCCTAACTCGTTTATTTTGTTGCTTCGAATCATCATAGACCAGTAATAAGTGTCGCCAATTCCGAACATTTGAGTGCCTTTTTCTATTTTTATTTGCTGATCTCTGCAAAGGTAGTTTTTATCACCTTATTTTGATGCTTGTGACTGTCCAGTTTTTGGGGCGCATTATATATTGCGGTGCGCTGCACCTTCAAAACGTGGATAATTTATCATAGCTACAAATATTGCGGTGCGCTGCACTTTTATGAGAAAACCTTGGATTAAGGTATGGGACTGTTTTTATTTTAAGGTTTTTTGTAGTAATCTACTTTGTACCCAAAAACTTGTTGAATTCATAAGAAAAGTACTACTTTTGAGGCAACACTTAGGTGTAAACCAAAGTGCATGTAATTTAAGTTTTTACCAAAAAAGAATATTTATGAAAAAAGGCTTTACACTGTTTTTCTTTTCTTTACTTTGCTTAATTTATTGTAATTCAATATTTTATGCCCCCTTTAGTTCCCCTGCAAAATCTTTAAAAACCTTTGATCTCCATCCCGGTTTTGAACTGGAATTAGTCGCCGCCGAACCCTTGGTGCAAGACCCTGTTGCTATGGCTTTTGATGAAAATGCCGATTGTTGGGTGGTGGAAATGCGGGGCTATATGCCCGATATCAATGGATTGAAAGAACACATTCCCAACGGCCGTATCAAAATATTAAAAGATAACAATGGCGATGGGAAAAGCGACCAAGCGATCATTTTTTTGGACTCTTTGTTGTTGCCACGGGCTGTATGTCCGGTGTATGGAGGTGTTTTAGTGGCTGTGCCGCCTTGTTTGTGGTTTTATGAACGGATTGGCGATCAACCGGGGAAACGGACGCTCGTAGATAGCACTTATGCCGAAGGACAAAACCCAGAACACATGGCCAATGGGCTTATATTAGGGTTGGATAATTGGATTTATTCGGCACGTTCGGACAAGCGTTACCGCCTGCGTCAAGGCATTTGGGCAATTGAACCTACTAATTTTAGGGGGCAATGGGGCATAGATCAAGACCAATGGGGACATTTATTGTACAACGATAATTCTACGACATTGCAGACCGATCAATTCCCGCCCAATAGTCTTCCATTAATGTCATATACTTTTGGTAAATCGACTTCAAAATCGCTGGGTTTTCGGGTGACAACCAACGAAGTAGCACCATTATTGCCCACGCCGGGTGTAAACCGAGGTTATGAAGATGGCGTTTTGGATGCCACTGGTCGGCTTGCCAAAGTCAGCGCAGCCTGTGCTCCATCTATCAATTATGGCCTTTTTGAGGCTTTACCGGGACAATCTTCGCGTCCAGTCTCGGTATTTGTTGCTGAACCTGCCGCCAATTTGGTAAAATGTATTGCGATACAAACAGCCGATAGCCAGTTGATGAGCGGAAAATCGTTGTTGCATTATTCCAAAAAAGTAAAACGACAAGTTGAATTTTTGACGAGTAAAGATGAGCGTTTTCGGCCAGTTTGCACTACTACCGCCCCTGATGGTACACTTTGGATTGCCGATATGCACAGGGGTGTCATTCAGCATATTACGTATATGACACCTCATTTGAGGAAACAAGTAGAACAACGAAAATTGGCAGCACCTGTTGGGTTGGGACGTATTTACCGAGTAAAACCCAAAGGTATGGTTTGCGATCCTAAAAGAGCGGTGTTTTCGAGCCTTTCATCCACTCAATTGTTGGAATATTTTGACAAAACCGACTGGCAAGGCAAGGCCGCTCAGTGGTCAATTGTTCGTCGGGGCGGATCGGAGGCGGTCACTGCATTGACCAAAATGGCCATTACGGCTGCATCTCCTTTGGCGCGGGTACGGGCACTTTGGGCATTAGAAGGATTGAATGCGTGTACGATTGAAGTGCTGCAAAAAGTAGGATTAAAAAGTAATCACCAAGAAGTAACCCGCACCGCATTGCAGATATTGCCCTTGATAAAAGGTACTGCGGCTCAAAAAATAGTGATATTGATGGCTTTTCAAACTTATCGCAACTATTTGACAGACATACAATTAGCGGCTTCGCTTACCCGTATTTCACAGGAAAATTTAAATGTAACCACGCCTTTATTGACGGATTTGACGACCAAATATTCCAACGATAGTTTGGTATTAGCTGTGTTAGCGGGTGGGTTGCGTACTTACCACGATGCGGCCCATCTTGCGGGTTTTGCGTCAAAGATAAAAACGGCATCGCCTTGCTTGTATGATTGGTTGACACAGGAATTACCTCAAAAAACGGTGCGTACGGATTTAGCACATTTGAGCAAGACAGACCTCGATCTTTACCATGAAGGAAGGGGCTTCTACGACAAATTCTGTGTTTCCTGTCATGGTAAAGACGGAGCAGGGATTTCCAACCTTGCACCTACACTCGTAGGTTCGGGCTGGGTGAACACAAAAGAAAAATCAATACCGATCAAAATTTTGCTGGATGGCTTAGAAGGGTCTATTACTGTGGCAGGTAGCAGTCTCAATCTACCTGCTGCGATGCCAGCGTTTCGCGATAATTTGGCATTTAATGATGGATCTTTGGCCAAAATATTGACGTATATTCGCAATTCTTGGGGAAATAAGGGGCCCGCGGTTCAAATTCGCGATGTTTCTGAGGTGCGTATTAGTACAATAAAGCAAAAGAAATCGTACAAAGCCTTTGATCTTGTTCCCGATGGTAAAGAGCCACAAAATTAACACTTTGGTAATATGCTCATGAAATATCGCACATGAAGTTGCGTTTTATGGGCTCATCTCTTGTAAAATATTTGTTTTCCCAAAAACTTACTCCAAAATTTTTTTTATCAATTATATATTATGAAAAACCTTACCCCCGCTTTATTTTTATTAGCGTTATTCTTTTCCATTCACCTTCAAGCACAATTAAGTGACGGTTTTAAAAAATTAGACAACAAAGCATTTGACGAAGCATTGGATGTTTTTAATGCGGCACTTTCAGACAAAGATGACATGATCCCAGCACAATGGGGCATTGCTCAAATTTTAGCAAATCCAGATTATTCGTCCCACAATTACGACTCAGCTTTTGCGCTAAAAACGATTATTGAATCGGGTTTACGCAAATATAAAGACAGTAAGGCTAAAAAGAAATGGGGTAAAAAATACACTCTTACCCCCGATGCATTAAAAGAAATGGCTAAGCCGCTTGCGGAAAGTCGTTGGAAAGAACTCAATGGCACAAGAGACCTACAAGCCTTTGACAATTATTTGAGGGTATTCAAAAATAGAATACCTGCCAAAATCCGAAAGTCCTTGGACAACCAACAATTGGCTGCTTTAAGAACTATCGTAACCGGTGGCGCAAAGAATTATCAACAGGTGAATTATTTATTGCAACGGCATGAAAAGTATATTCTCGATTCTTTTCCCGGTCGATTCCCGCCGCTTAAAAACGACTTGTTTAAGTTGTTTATGGCCGAAAATGGTAATAATTTAAGCACTTTAGTTGTGTTTATGACCCAACAACCCAAACATGCTATCAGCACACATCTTGCTCGGGCAGACTTTGACCAAGCCTATAAAGAGGCAACAACTTCGGGTTGGATCAAGTTTTTGGGCAAATATCCCGGTACGCCTTACGATGAATTTATTTATGAAAAAATATCGAGTGATTTAGCAAAAAATGCACTTCCAGAGGCGCAAAAAAATCAGTTATCCCAAGAGGAAAAGTGGATATTAGAAGATATTTTGCAGGGGAATGCAACGGGTATTCGAGTCAGTCCGTCTTCTGTTTTTGATGGAAACGGCAAAGAAGAATGGGGTAATTATATCCGCAGAAGAGCGGGTAAAAAAGAAGGTCTTACGGCACTTAAATCGATGCTTAAATACTATATGGACAAGCGCGAATGGGATGCTTCGGCTAAGTTATTACAAGATTTCGGAGTACTATTCCCAGATGAGGCAGTTTGGGTGAAGAGCACTTTGGATTTGGTCGGTGGTGCGGATAATGGTGTTCGACCAATTCGTTTAAAAAATAATATTAGTACCAAAGGCGATGAATATTCCCCCACCATCACTTCTGATGGGCAAACCTTAGTCTTTTGTGCATCGAACAGAAAAGAATCAGTTTGGGGAGAGGATATTTATATTTCAGAGCGTAAGGACAGTGTTTGGCAGGACGCCCAATTGTTAAAGGATATTTCCGGTTCGGGCCACGAAGCACCGATGTGTTTTACGGCAGATGGCAATACGATGGTTGTTTTTAAAAACGGTAAAGTATTTATGAGCAACCGTAATACAACAGGCTGGAGTCCTACAACGCCATTTCCTGTCGATTTGTCGGGGTTTGGTTGGGTAGCAGATGTACATTTTGTATCAGGCGAGCAGCGGGTGTTTTTTGCTGCCAGAACCAAAGGATCGGAATGGGATTATAGTAGTACCGATATTTTTATGGCTGCAAAAGATGCCGATGGCAATTGGGGTAAACCCGAATTATTGCCCGAACCTATCAATAGCGCTGCTTTTGATCGCTCACCTTTTGTCCATCCCGACCAGACAACCATGTACTTTAGTTCTTCCCGCGAGGGCGGATTGGGCGAATTGGATGTTTATAAATCGGTGCGTTTAGATAATACATGGCGTAATTGGAGTGCACCTGTTAATCTTGGAAAAAACATTAATACTACGGGGAACAACTGGGGCTATGTGGTCACTACTGATGGCAGCACAGCCTACTATTCTGCGCGGTTGGAAAACTCAGATAATGAAGACATATTTTATATTACCTTGCCCAAAGAAGCACGTCCTCAAAAAGCAGTATTGCCAATCGTAATTTTAGTGCAAGACGAGATGAAAAAACCAATTCCCAATGCAAGAGTAGAGGTGCTTAATTCCAACACAGGTGTGATTACGGGGGAAAACCGTACTTCGCCAAAAGCAGGGAAGGTAACGATCTATGTCACAGAAGGCGAACGTGTTACGGTTTCGGCTATTCAACAGGGTTATTTTGGCGATCCAGTATCTATTGACAGTCGCAATGTAGGAACGGAGGTCGTTATTACACTTAAAACGGTGAAAGAAATACTGGAAGGAAAAACATCCTTAAATGCTGATATTTTATTTGATTTAGGAAAGTCGGAACTAAAACCCGAAGCAGCGGGCCAACTCAAGTTTGTTGCCGATTTTGCTAAACGTGAAAAGTTAAAACTCGAATTGAGTGGTCACACCGATCCAACGGGTTCGGATGAAGAAAATTTAATTTTATCTAAAGCAAGGGCTGAGGCCGTACGCACGGCTTTGATCGGAGTAGGGATTAAACCTGATAATATGACAGCAGTAGGTTTGGGTGAAACTAAGTTAATTTGTACCGAGCAAAACAATGATTGTTATCAAAAAAATAGGCGCGTAGAAATAAGGTGGAGAAAGGAATGATTAATTTACTTCGGTATTTTCATTTTTTTAATTTGCGGAATATTGCTTGTTTTCGCTAAAACAAGCAATATTCCAACTTCAAACTGTTAAATATTTAACAGTTATATCCTGCGTAAAGGTTTTTATTCGGATATTTGTGTTCCATTTTGACAAGACAAGGAAAATTTGGTAGGTCAGTATTCAAAATTGCCCACACAATTTTTGTTGTAAACAATCGTTATTTCTACACAATAATATTTCGATCTCAAGACCCGTTCGAATTCCGAACAATATTAACATTTTTGATCCATTTAAACTTAAGACGTATTTTATGTCGTTGAGCCTCTCTCGTGTCAGTCGTTTTGTTATAGGACTGACTTTCTTTTTTTTCGCCTCGCCATCGGTTTATAGCCAGTACGAGGAAATGTCCGATGTAGATGCGGATTCCGCAGCAACTGCGAAATTAGTAGCCAAATCACCTTATGTTGTCAAAAATGTTACCGACAAAGAAATTAATGATCGGTTAAGTCAAATGACGAGTTGCGTTGACTTACGCAATACAAGGGTCGTGAAAAGTTATATCATGCATTACTTGACTCGCCCAGAGAAAACAAAACGATTATTAAGCAAAATGGTGACTTATTTTCCATTGTTTGAAAAGAAACTGTTGGAAAATGATGTGCCAGATGCTTTAAAGTATTTGTCTGTAGTAGAGTCGGCTTTGAATGCTAACGCCGTTTCTCGTGTAGGGGCTTCGGGTTTGTGGCAATTTATGCCTGCAACGGGTTTGGACTACGGCATGCAAATCAATTCGGCTATCGACGAGCGCAACAACGTTGTTAAATCAACTGAAGGTGCTGCCAAGTATCTGAAACATTTGTTTAACCAGTATAATGATTGGGCGCTTGCACTGGCTGCTTATAATAGTGGTCCTAATCGCGTTAATGGCGCGATCAAAAGAGCGGGTAGCCGTAATTACTGGGTGATTCAACGTTTCCTTCCCGAAGAAACGCGCAATTATGTACCTGCATTTATTGCAGCGACGTATATCTGCAATTTTTATAACGAACATAACCTCGAACCCGATTTCCCAGAATTGGACGAGCAACTTACGGATCATATCTCTGTATATGATGGCATTTCTTTTTCAGCCATTGCAAAAGCAACTGGATTGAGCTATCAGATGGTATCAGACCTTAATCCAGGTTTTCGCCGTTCGTATATTCCGCCTTCCAAACGTGGATATTATTTGACACTGCCCAAACGTGTCATGCCTGCTATGGTGCGCCATTTGAATGGTCTTGGAGGTAGCACATATCGTTTAGATGGAAGCGAATACGCTAATGTAAGCGGCGATGGTACTACTAAGGAGAATCAATACTATTTCACCAATGTCGCTGTATCGGAAACTGATTTAGCTGATCGCTTCGCTGCAAAAATTGGCGCAAGTGGTGTACAGTTGAGGGTTTGGAATAAATTGGTTAACCCTTATGTATATGCCAATCAAACTGTTAAATTATGGCATCCAGTCCATGTTATCAAACATGTAGGTGGCATTGATGTAGCAGCTGCTATCAAAACGGAGGTGCCTGCTTCGCCTGTTAGAGTGCCTTCTAATGCAACTGCTCCGAAGCCTTCAACGGCACCTGCAACAACTGTTACTTCTACAAAACCTTCTCCTAATGGTGGTTCAACTACGGTTACAACGATTATTAGACCTGCTACGAACCCACCGACAAAGGCAACTGTTGGGGCTAAACCCGCAAAACCTACGGTGAACGGTGCTACTGCTGTTCCAGTTAGTTCAAATACTGGAAGTAGTGCGGCAATGGTTGTTAAACCTTCTGCCTTAACGGGTACAGCGTCGGCTACACCTGTTACCGCAAAACCGACTTCTTCGACAACAATTATTAAGTCATCATCTGGTTCACAAACGCAATACTTGTTTCATAAGGTAAAAGATAAGGAAACCTTGGGCGATCTTGCACGCCGTTATAGTGTTTCTGAAGATGCTTTGATGCGCTTGAATAATACTGCTGAGTTAAAAGCGGGTATGTTGGTGCGTATTAAGGAGTTGAAATAGAAGGTTTTATAAATTTTATTTTTTAAACATCCAATTAATTCGATTTGAATTAATTGGATGTTTTTTTTGTGATGGGGCGTATGGGGCGTAGAGACGTTGCACTGCAACGTCTCTACCGTACGCGTGTATTTCCGTGGTATTCCCGTGGGAATACCGTGATATTCCCGTGTGATATTTCCGTGATATTTCCGTGATATTTCCGTGATTTTCCCCGTGATTTTTCCGTGATTTTTCACGTGATTTTCACGTGATTTTC
>JAYUKX010000110.1:0-42220 GCA_043764095.1 Chitinophagales bacterium | reverse complement strand
CTTCATCCGCCTCTACTTTCATGCTGAGCCTAGTCGAAGTACGAGCAAAAGCGGCATACTTCGGCAGGCTCAGCATAAATTTTTCTAAGGCCGGTCTTACCACACTTGGAGTACTGTGCTTTATTTTAAGTTTTTTAATATATCATCCAAAGCAATAGTGTATTCTTTTTAAAAACTCATAACATTCAAATCACACAATACCTATGTCGATAGCGCGCACACCAGCCATATTTTTTATTTTTTTCACCCTCTTGCTTGATGTGATTGGATTTGGGTTGGTCATTCCTGTTTTACCAGGTTTATTAGAAGAAATGACAGGTGGTGACCTCAGTACAGCCTCCAAATGGGGCGGTTTACTGATGTTTACTTATGCAGGTATGCAATTCCTTTTTTCGCCAGTGATGGGTGCGCTGAGCGATGCGCATGGGCGAAGGCCGGTCATTTTGGCCTCTTTATTTGCCTTTAGCCTCGATTTTGTGTTACAAGGCTGGGCACCTACTTTGGGTTGGTTCTTCTTGGGGCGTATTATAGCGGGGATAACGGGTGCTACCTTTACTTCCGCCACTGCCTATATTGCCGATGTGAGTCCGCCGGAAAAACGGGCTCAAAATTTTGGAATTATTGGTGCCGCTTTTGGTATGGGTTTTATTATTGGCCCATTGCTGGGTGGATTGGTGGCGCATTATGGTGGATTACGCGCACCTTTTTTTGCTGCTGCGGCTTTAGCCATGATTAATGCCTTGTATGGCTTTTTTATCCTTCCCGAATCCTTAACACCTGAAAATAGACGACCTTTCGACTGGAAACGCGCTAATCCTGTGGGTTCTTTGCGGCAATTGGGGAAATATCCTGTTATTTTAGGGTTGGTCGGCGCGCTGCTGCTGATTCAAATAGCGGGTCATGCCAATATGAGTACTTGGACTTATATCACGATGGAGAAGTTCCGGTGGGGGTCTTTTGAAGTAGGTATGTCACTGGCCTTTGTTGGATTAGTGAGCGGTATTGTACAAGGGTTATTATCGCGCAAAATCATCCCTGCGCTAGGTGCTAACAAATCAGTTACTTGGGGGTTATTTATGTATGGTGTTGGTTTTGTGTTGTTTGCATACGCCACACAAGGCTGGATGATGTACGCCTTTATGATCCCATTTGGTTTGGGTGGTATTGCTGGGCCAGCACTTCAAAGTATTATTTCCAACCAAGTACCGCCCAATGCACAAGGCGAATTGCAGGGCGGTCTGACGAGTTTGATGAGTCTTACTTCGATCATTGGGCCATTGGTGATGACCAATTTATTTTCCTATTTTACACAAGAAAATGCGCCGATCCATTTCCCAGGCGCACCGTTTTTGCTGGGTGCAGTGCTGACGTTTATGAGTTTGATTTGGGCAAAGGTGTCGCTGGGAAAGTCGCGAGATTAAGTGACTCAAACACCACCATTGTCCTCTTCTGTAACCTCCCGACCCTCCTCATTTCGTGCTCGTCCGCGCAATATATTCAATATGCCTCCGCCCAATAAGCAAAAGAGTGCGCTCCAATAAGCCAACGCAAAATTCACCGTAATAATGGCCATACCATTACCTGCTTTTTTTACTTCGTTGGAAAGGGTAATTTGCATCACAAATAGGGCAACCGCGCCCAAAACACCGGCATAACCACTAAAAATGGCCGCGTTTTTCACCTTTAGGAACGAAAATACCAAGCCGACGAGTGCCGCAATAATTGCCGCGATGGCGTAAGGGTTGGCAGGAATATTTTGGCTACCTTCTTTGATATTGGGCAATGCAGGTGCATCGCTATCAATATCCCGTTCTTCTTCCCTTTTTTCTTCTTTCAATTCTTTGGATAATTTACTGAGTTCGCCAATCATCCCAGATTCCGCAAATGGATTTATTTCACTACCCGTTACCAATTCAAAACCAGTAAGGGATGCAATGGGCTGCTTGGAGCAACTCAATTCACAGAACGTAAAAAAGAAAAATAAAATGGCCAGCACATACAACGATGGAGAAACCATGCCAGTTTGTACTAAAGCCGCTGTGCCTGGAATTTGGATCGTTATGTTTTTTGATGTACTCATGGGTGGTGTTTTTTTAGTAATGAATTGATTTGTTTTTCAGAAATGACCCCTTCACGCTACAACCGCGGATCTACCACCTCGCTCTCCAAAGCCAGCACTGCAAAAACGCACTCGTGCCACTTACGCAATGGCTCGTTGGCTACAAAACGGCGCAATCCTTCGACCCCCAATTGAAATTCGCGCCAGGCCAAATTGCGCTTAGCACCCAAACCGCGCTGACGAAGCCGTTCCAGGTTTTCAGGTAAGGTATATTCCGGCCCATAGATGATGCGCAGGTACTCGCGTCCCCTGCATTTTACCATAGGTTGTATACGTTTGGAAGATCCATCTGTAGTTACGGGAACAAAATCGAGGCTTTTTACCACCATTCCTTCGCCGCCTTGTGCCGTGATTTGTTCCCACCATGCTGTTATTTCAGCACAAGCAGCATCGTCATTGACCTGCACAATATGATACGGTGTAGCCAGTAAAAGGCTATGATCCATCGCACACAAGGCGTGTATTTGCTCCATGTGCCAGCGGTGGTCTTTATCGGTATGTACGGCGCCTTCAGTGGCTAAGATATGAAAAGGCGCAAGTCGGTAATATTCCAAACCTGAAACTGGCCAACAATAACGACGGTATGCAGCGGTAAAATCTTCGGCCAATTGCTGCTTTTCAGCATAAATGACTTCCATTGCACTAAGGTCAATGTTGGGGTTTTGGTTCGATTGTAGCACCGAACGCACTTCCCGCGCTGCAAAACGCGCCGCTGATCCTACGGCGGCATATTGTTGTTGCAATAGCGTGAGTGCTTTAGCCGACCAAGGTAACAATTCGCAATCGAGGCAAACCCAGTTGGTTTGGAAAGTATCCCAAAATCCCATTTTGTCCAATGCTTCTTTCAACTGCTGTAAAAAGCGTTGCTCTAAGTCTTTTTCGTTAAAAAAACTACGCCCAGTACGGGTATAAACCACGCCAATTCCTTCGTCTTTAATACCAAAACGCTGCAAAACAGCGGCCTCATCTTTGGCCACAATAACTACTGCACGCGAGCCCATGTGCTTCTCTTCACAAATGACTTGCTGTACACCTTGCTCCCGAAAATACGCAAATGCCTCTGCTGGATGCTCCAAATAGCCTTCCAAGTGACTGGTTTCGCTCGGCGACATCGTAGGAGGCAGGTAAATCAACCATTTGGGATTGATCGCAAAACGGCTCATTACCTCCATGGCTGCTATCGTATTTTCCTCGCGAATGACAATAGGAGTGCCATCTGATAACTCGACACGCATTTTGGTCAAAAAATCAGATATATCGGGTACATCATCAAAAGCCGCTTGCTGATTGATATTGGGTGCGGGTATATGCAGTGGTCGCTTTGGAACGGAGTGTTCTTTTAATGCCGGTACACTCACCAATTGCCGTTCGGGATACCGCAACGCCGTTAAAGCACCGCCAAATACGCAACCTGTATCTATATCAATGGTGTTATTGTACCATTGTGCAGTGGGTACAGGCGTGTGTCCATACACTACAGCGGCGCGGCCACGGTACTCGGCTGCCCAATTGTAGCGCACAGGCAAACCAAATTCGTCGATCTCTCCTGTCGATTCTCCATAATAACAAAACTCACGAACAGCACCACTACCTCGCCCTTGCATTTCCTCGCGCAGGCCTGCGTGCGCAACGACCAGTTTGCCATCGTCAAGGACGTAATGGCTCACTAAATCATCTAAAAACAGTTTTACTTGTTCGTGAAATTCGGCGGGATAAGTCTCCATTTGAGCCTTAGTAAGTTCGAGGCCGTGGGTCAATTGTACATTGCGGCCTTGGAGCAGCCTCAAAAATTTCATATCGTGGTTACCCGGTACACAGAGTGCTTGCTCGTCGGCACACATTTGCATAACGAGGCGGACAACCTCTGGTGATTTTGGGCCACGATCCACCAAATCGCCTAGGAAAACGGCTTTTCTGCCTTCTGGAGCGGTTATTTTGGGAAAATCTGTGGCGTTCTGTATGGTGTAGTCCAGTTTTTCCAACAGCATCAATAATTCATCAAAGCAGCCGTGTACGTCGCCAATGATATCGAAAGGGCCGTGGTCGAATTTTCGGTTGTTCCATAAGCGTTCCCGCTCGATACTTTCCACGGCATTTACTTCTGCTTCGCTTTGGAAATTGACGATTTGCCGAAAACCTTCTTCTTTGATCCAACGGGTACTGCGGCGCAGCGCCGAAATTTGGTTAGCAATGACATTGTTCCCAAATGGTCGGTCTTGGCGCAGTTGGTGGCGAGCAATACACACCGATTCGTGTATTCGGAATATAATGGCGATCGGCAATACGTGGTATTCTCGCGCCAGGTTGGTGAGTTTGAGTCGGTCTTCGTGGTGGACATTAGTGGCATCTACTACGGTGAGCAGGCCATTTTTGAGCCTTTTACGGATAATAAAAAAGAGGAGATCAAAGGCATCGTTGGTGGCGTTTTGGTCGCTTTCATTGTCGGAAACAACAGCGCGCAAAGCATCAGAGGATACGATCTCTGATGCTTTGAAATGCCGTTGTGCAAAAGTACTTTTCCCCGAGCCGCTTGGCCCAACGAGTACAACGAGTGATAATTCTGGTATTTGCATGATCGTTTTGGTTTCTTAAATTGATAGCGTAATCAACGTTGTGTACTTATAGAAAGTTTCCCTTTTTATCGCTACCAATCAATTATTCTTCTTGGCCTTCTGCATTGGATTACCTGCCTGGTTTCCACCGCCCCTTCTGTTTGGCCGACTCGATTTAAACAATTCAAAACGATTGATCTTTACCTCACCTTTGGGCCAAGATTGGTTGTTTTCGTCAATATCGGCTGTTTCTTTGTACGGATCAACGACAATGGAAGCCACCGCTTTGTTTTTCAAAAACGATTTGACAAATTTATTTTCGTTTTTACGCCAAATATAGGCATTGATATACTCCATTTCGCTCGTTCCATCAGCGTAGTTCCACTGTACGATAACAGGGGCTACCAAGCCGCCTTTATTGGAAAACGTCAGTTCGTAATAGTATTTACCTTCAAATTTTTTCGCTTCATCCGCCGAAATTACCTCTTTTGCCTTTGCTGGCGGGCGCACAGGCTCTGTTCCTGCGGGCGTACTTGAAGGTTGCTTTTTTTTAGGTTTGTAATAATAGTAAAAATCGCGGAGCGACGTATCCTGATCTACCAAAAAGCGCAAATTGCTTTCTTTATTCCGCCTAGAACTAATGCTTACAAATGCCGCATCTTCGTCGTCGCCTCCCCAGTTAAAACTAGGCGCATCCGCTGCTGCTTGCTCGCCACCGGGGCCATAAGTAAATACGCGAACAGTATCCAGTGCAATGTCAACTGGCTGAATATCATAGAACCAACCGCGCCAAAACCAATCGAGGTCGATACCAGATGCGTCTTCCATGGTACGGAAAAAATCGGCAGGTGCAGGGTGCTTAAATGCCCAACGACGGGCGTATTCTTTGAACGCATAATCGAATAATTCGCGTCCCATTACAGTTTCGCGCAGGATATTGAGTGCCGTAGCGGGTTTAGCATACGCATTGCTACCAAACTGGTTGATATTTTCGCTATTGGTCATAATCGGCTCCAACTGATTGGGTGGGAGGCGCATATAATCGACAATTTTGTGGGCTGGCCCACGTGACGATGGGTAATTATTGTCAAATTCCTGCTCTGCCAAAAACTGTACAAAAGTATTTAATCCTTCGTCCATCCAACTCCATTGGCGTTCGTCGCTGTTGATAATCATTGGGAAAAAATTATGTCCCACCTCGTGGATAACCACCCCAATCATACCGTATTTGGTACGGGCAGAATAAGTACCATCGGCTTCTGTACGGCCAAAATTGAAACAAATCATCGGGTATTCCATGCCATTACTCGCCTCAACACTGATGGCCGTAGGATAAGGGTACGCGATCGTATGCTTGGAATAAACGCGCAAAGTATGCGCCACTACTTTGGTAGAATAACGGTTATACAGCCCATAAGCCTCTTTGGGGTAGTAACTCATGCACATTACGTTTTTGCCTTCTATGGGTTGCGACATAGCATCCCAAACAAACTTGCGGGAACTGCCCCACGCAAAATCGCGGACGTTTTCTGCTTTGTATTTCCAAGTTTTGGTGGCTACGCTTTCTGGATTCTTTTCGCGTTGTTTGGCTTCGTCCAAAGTGACTACTTCTACAGGTATGTCTGCTGCTTGTGCTTGTTTCCAACGCCCCAATTGAGCGGCATTGAGTACTTCAGCGGCATTTTGAATGGTACCCGTAGCACAAATCACGTGATCGGCGGGTACTTTCATATTTACCTCAAAATTACCAAAAACCAAGGCAAATTCGCCACGACCGGTAAATTGTTTGTGGTTCCAGCCTTGGTAATCGCTATACACACACATACGCGGATACCATTGTGCAATGGTGAAAACAGCATTGCCATCACCTTCAAACATTTCGTAGCCACCGCGGCCACCCAGTTTTAGGCGTGGTACTATTTTATAATTCCATTTTACTTTAAACACGTATTTACTACCCGATTTTAACGGCTGTGGCAAATCGACACGCATCATGGTATTATTGATGGTGTAAGGCAGATTTTTACCTGCTTTATCGGTTACTTCTAGGATATTTACCCCAAATTCTTTGTAGTTGTTGCGGAAATCAAGTGCTTCTAAATCAAATTGATTGAGCGGTGTTTCTAGCGGGCTGGGATTAAAATTTCTGCTTTCATCGGTAGCACGGTGCTCATTTTCGTCGAGTTGTAGCCATAAATAGCGCAATTCATCGGGGGAATTATTGAAATACGTAATTTCTTCCATCCCGTGGAGACGCAGGTCTTTTTCGTCCAATTGGGCATCAATTTTATAATCGGCACGTTGTTGCCAATATGCACTACCGGGTGCACCCGATCCAGTACGGTAGGTATTAGCATCGGGAAGGATGGTTCCTAATTGTTCAAACTTGTTACCATGATTGGAGGTTGGGTTATTCTGTATGTTTTGTGCGAACGACAGGGTTGCCAACAGTAAAAAAAATAGAATGTATAATTGACGCATGTTATGAATGATAAAGTGTAAATACGATATTGGTTGTTTTCTGGTGCTATTTAAAGTTAAGTATTTGGACACAATTAATTACCATTTTGAACTTGGTCTTTTCCGCCTATATTTCTCCATTTTTTCGTTAGATAGTACTGCTATCCGCCTTAAAAATGGCTCACCTAGCCGAAAAATACCTGCGTTCATTTATGCCAATTAATTATGTCCAAATACTTTTAATGCATATTTCAGGCTAGTTGTGACTACAACCAAAGTGGCGACACCCTTTCTAACAGCAACACCAATGCCATTCCCAGCACCACGGCAGCAATAAAAAAACGGCGATCCCGCTCCGCAATTTTGAAAAAACGGGAAAAAACAGCGCCCACCATCAATATAAAGCCTAGAATGAGTAATTGACCCGCTTCCAAACCGATATTAAATGCCAACAAAGGCGCTGTTATATTTTCTTCTGTACCCAGTAGCGATTTGAGCAAATATGAAAAGCCCAAACCATGCACTAAACCAAATACCAAAGCCGAAACATACCGCAAACCCAAACGATGATCTAACGAGCGATCCAACTGGTACAAATTCAAAATACAGGTCAAAATAATCGTAACTGGTATCAAAACCTCGACGATAGCACTTCGCACGGTAAATATATCTAATACACTTAACGCCAAAGTAAGGCTATGCCCAAGGGTAAATGCCGTTACTAAAACCAGCAATTTTTTCCATTGCCGAATGGAATACATCCCGCACAACGCCCATATAAAAAGGATATGGTCGTAACCTTTCCAATCGGCAATATGTTCTAGCCCCGTCGAAAACCAAAGATAAAAGTCGTTCAAAGGATGTACTTTTGCAATTCAAATGCAAAGACACAACATTTTTATCAATTTTAGGTACTTTTTCGGCCTCTGTATGTTGACGCTAATGGCAAATTCGTCGATCAATCGCCCTGAGGCCACTCACCCGTTCTTCGTGAGCGTTACCGAAATGCGTTCTGATAGTAAAAAACAAACTTTTACGGTGAGTTGTCGTATGTTTACCGACGACCTGCAAACGGCCATATTCAAATTATACGCCCACAAGGGAGAACTGGACAAAGCAGACGGCAGTGCCAACACTGTTTTAGAAAAATATATCGCTGAACGCATCGCCATCAAAGTGGCTGGAAAAGACGTTGCGTTTACTTTTGTAGGTTACGAGACCGAAGAAGAGGCCACTTGGTGCTATTTAGAGGCGACCGCATTTCCGGGTACAGGCAAAGTGGAAATCACGAATAAATTACTCTTTGATTTTATTGAAGGCCAAACCAACCTGATCCATTGCTACAAAGATGGTGTAAGGAATAGTTATAAATTGGTGCAGCCAGAGCAATATACATCGTTTTGAAGATAGCGTACCTATTTTTTCAAAACCTCAAATTCCACACGACGGTTCTCTGCCTTTCCTTCATCGGTGTCGTTACTCGCAATAGGATGTGCTTCTCCTTTGCCTTTGGCTTGTAGCCGCTTCGCCGAAACGCCCTGTGCTTTCAAAAAAGCCATGACCGCCTCAGCCCTTTTTTTAGATAGATTGGTATTGTAGTCATCGCTGCCGTCACTATCGGTATGCCCCGCAATTTCGATACAAAGCGTCGGATTGGCCTTCATAATCGTCAGGAGTTTATTGAGTTCCACATACGAACGCGGCATGAGTTCCGCTTTGTCAAATTCAAAATAAATATTTTTAAGCAATATTTTTTTGCCTTTTTCTAAAGGAATCAGGGATAAATCGTCCTTTTTGATCGGGGGTTTTTTGAATGGCGGAATTTTTCGCACCGTTACATCATCAATATAATAATACGCATAATTATAACCATCCGCACCACTTGATTCCACAATGGTATTATTGTCGTCGTTAAAATTGCCAATCACAATATGCTCGGCTTCATAAGTGGCTACAAAGGTGCTAATTACCTTGGTCCATTGTCCTTTTTTTGCGGGTTTTACTAGGCTGCTCGACTGTATTTGAGCGTTACGCACCAATATTTCATCGGTTTTGCGGTCAATAGGTTTTACCGAAAAATAGGCTCCTAAATTATTGGAATACATAGATTTTTCTAAAGGACACGCCCAATACGACACTTCATAATTTTGACCTTCTACCAAGGGTTCGGCCATTTGAATCTCGACGTATTCGCGGCAGTGTGGTTTGCCATTCACACAGCCATAAACGGTGATGCCTATCATGGATTTGCCGGTATGTGGCGTTTGTTTGCCAAATCCTTTTTCTGCCCAATCCGAAGGCACACGAACACCTGGACCATATACATCTGGACTGGCAGTGGTGGCACTAAACCAGTATTTTACGACCCGACTAAAATCGCTGCCTTTGTAAGTCCAACCAATAGGAATATTATCAAACCGCTCAAAACTGGGGTTCGGGACGATATTGTCGCCGTTTTCCGGCGGCTTGGTACTTTGGCCTTGTACAGATAGCCCAAACACCAATAAAATGGAAATAATTATGCTCCTCATTAAGTGTACAAAGATAGGGGGATTATTTTTATTGGTGCGTTTTTTCGCTGGACATAATTATTATCTAACGCAAATCACGGTTTCTAATCCGAACCGATTCATAAAAATATTTTTTGGATTGGCGCATAAAATAATACCCCTCCTATTATATTTACGCCACATCCGCCAAACAATAGCGCATTTCTAGTGGCGCTGGATTGAACATGACTCGATAGACCATAAAGTGCAGCGCACCGCAATATTAACTTTAATGTCACGGTGCGCTGCACCTTCAAACACGATTTTGTCTATTTTTGCTACAAATATTACGGTGCGCTGCACCTAAAATTTTTATTAAACTCCTATTAGGTATTATTGAAAGATTGTACTTATTAATATTTTACTGTACTATTATTTTAACATGTAAAAAATTTAATTTGCCGACTATTCTACACTAATTGCCTTTAGTTTGGGTTTGAAAATGATTTCAGTCCTTCTATTTTGTTGTCGTCCTTCGGGTGTTTCATTGGTAGCGAGCGGATAAAATTCACCACGACCAATAGGCGATAACTGGTTGGCATTCACTCCATAATCCGAAATCAATGACCGTGTAAGTATTGTTGCGCGCTTGAGGCTCCAGTCCCAAGTGTCCACCAATGATTTGTTATTTTTGGGTAATTGGTTATCAGTATAGGTGATGATTTGTGTTTCTAAGCCGGGTTGATTGGTGAGTACTTTCGACAGGGAATCCAAAAGCATCTTTCCTGTCGCATTAATATTAGTCCCCGTATTTTCAAAAAGCAACTTATCCGGAATAGTCATCAAAAGGTAGTCATTAACGGTAGCAATCGTTACGTCTTCGAATGGGCTAAATTTGGAAGTAATTAATGTGTTTAAATCGGAAAGTATGGCATTTCGTTCCTTTTGGGTATCTGAAATACGTTCAATGATCGCTTCTTTTTCAAAAAGAACCTTAGTTTTCTCCTTCAAATTTTTCTCCAAAGTATTTTTTTCATCCAATAGGCCACTTGTTGTTTGATTGGCACTATTAGAAAGTTGTACAATACGGCCTTGTAATTCGGCAATATCGCCTTCTTGTTTTCCAACGGTTTTATTCAAATCCCCGATGCTTTTTATCATCTTTTCTGCCTCCGTTTTTCGGTCGGTGAGTTCAGATATAAGTACTTTTTCGCGGGCTTCGGAGAGTTGGCGATTGGTCAATTCTGTTTTATAGACCTTTTTTTTGACACAAGCGGTACAACTTAGTACAACCATACATGCCACAAACAGCAATCTCCTGTTAGATAAATCGGATTTTAGGGTGTTAAAATATGTTTTTTTCATAAAAATCTTAAGAAACTTAATAATGTACCCAATTTGGTGTAATTTTTGCTGCAAAAAAACAACATATTTCTTTAGATGACGTATTTATTAGACAGAAAGGTGTTAAATAAATGCTCAATTAAAGAATAAGAGCCATCTTTGACGTTATATGCTTTCTTCATAATAAACATAATCAATTACCATGATCCGATTCGTACTCCTTTTGGGGTCATTGCTTTACGCAATAGGCTCTTTTGGGCAAGGACTTAGTCTTTGCCAACAGGTGATTGGAACCACAGGAAGTTCCGCCACCGAAAGTGGCTTGCATTATACCTATACGGTAGGCGAGCCCGTCATTTTCACCTTAAAAAAACAAGACGTAGATGTAGTACTCACACAAGGTTTTCACCAACCTGATGTCTGTTTACCTGTATCTACCGACAACCCCGAGCAATGGGCAGGTTGGGATATCCAAGCCTATCCTAACCCTGTTACCGATTACCTCACCCTACAATATACCGCTCCTACGGATGCATTGGTACAGGCCAAAGTAGTGAATACCATGGGACAAATTGTCATGGGGCTGCGGGCGACACAGGCCAATGGCGATCAAATACAATGTACGGGCTGGGCTGCTGGCATGTACTTTTTGGTATTGTTTAATCCCGAAACAAACGCAACGGTAACCATTCCATTTTCCAAATTTTAATTCATCCAAAACTGATTTTTTTCCATGAAAAAGAATATTATACTTCTTTTATGCTTCATTATGTTTAGCCTTGTAGCAGGTTTTAGCCAAAATGCACCTCAAGGTTTTAATTATCAAAGTGTGGTACGCAATGCAGCAGGAAGCGCGCATGCCAACCAAGCAGTCACGATGCTTTTTGCCATCCGTAGTGGTGCTGCCAACGGCCAAGTGATTTATACCGAGCGCCATGTTACCAATACCAACGAATATGGTTTGGTCAATATCGTTGTTGGGCGTGGTGAGGTACTTCAAGGTAGTTTTTCCACAATCAACTGGGGCGGCGGCCCTAAATATTTAACCGCATCGGTAGAAACTTCCCCAAATATTTTTGAAGAATTGGGTTCTACCGAATTGCTTAGCGTACCATTTGCTTTATACGCCCAAAACGGTGGCGGCGGCGGCGGCGGCAACGACGATTGGGGCAACCAAACGGCCGTGACAGACGCAACCCTTAAAGGAAATGGTACAGGAGGAAACCCACTCGGTATAGCAGGTCAAAATGCAGAAGTAGGCCAAGTACTCAAATGGAATGGCACAACTTGGACACCTCAAAATGATATTATCACTACCGGACAAAATGGTGGCACTGTTACCCAAATAAATACCACCAACGGTATTACGGGTGGACCAATTACAACAACTGGTTCTTTAGGTCTGTCCAATACAGGGGTAGTGCCGGGGCCTTATGGTTCGGCCTCTCAAATTCCGGTCATCACAGTAGATGCCCAAGGCCGTATTTCTAATGTATTTACGGTAGTGCCATCGCCCGGCACCATCAATATTACCGGTGGCGCAGGTATTGCAGTACAACCCAACGGTATTAATTTTACCATTTCCAATACAGGCGATGTAAATCCTGGTGATGATATAACCACTTCCACCAATGCAAATGGAGATGTAAATGGTGTTTTCTCCAATTTACAAATCAAAAACGATGTCATTGGCAGTGCTGAATTATCCGACAACAGTGTTGGAGCCAATGAAATAATAGATGGAGCAGTAGGCAATGCTGAATTGGCAGCCAACGCTGTGGCAACTGCAAACCTGCAAAATGGAGCAGTAACCGCTGCAAAACTTAACGCAATGGGCGCTGTTAGTGGCCAAGTCTTAAAATGGAATGGAACAGCTTGGGTACCAGCAGCCGATCAAACGGGTACTTTAAACCTTACTGGAGGTGCAGGTATTACGATCTCTGGCACAGCGCCTAACTTAACCATTGCGAACACCGGCGATGCCAATCCTGCCGACGATATCACTACCGCAACCCTAGCGGCAGGCGATGTGACGGGTTTATTTAGTAACCTTCAAATTGCGCCAAATGCAGTAGGTACACCCGAAATCGCCAATAATGCAGTCACTACCGCAAAAATAATTGATGCGGCCATCACTACGCCAAAAGTAGCCGATGGAGCAGTTACTACGCCAAAAATTGCCGATGGAGCCGTCAGCACCGTAAAATTAGCCAATCAAGCAGTGACTGGTGTCAAGAT
Source organism: Chitinophagales bacterium (assembly GCA_043764095.1). GTDB lineage: Bacteria > Bacteroidota > Bacteroidia > Chitinophagales > Saprospiraceae > M3007. Next base: position 29,018 of record JAYUKX010000110.1, on the reverse strand, counting down.
TGACGATATGGGCGCGACATCAGGCCAAGTCCTGAAATGGAATGGTACAACATGGGCACCAGCTACCGATGCGGGTGGTATTAGTAGTATTGTGGCAGGTGTAGGTATTGGTGTATTTGTCAATGGCACTATTGTTACCATTGCTAATCTCGGCGACGACAATATTTCCGATGATATTATCAATACTTCTACCGCAAATGGTGATATTACAGGCGTTTTTTCTAATTTACAACTTAAACCCGGCGTTGTTGGTAATGGTGAATTAACACCCAATGCTGTATCTGGTGCTAATATTATTCCAGCATCCGTCGAGGCATCTGATTTGTCTAATATGGGCGCTACTTCTGGACAAGTTTTGACCTATAACGGCACTTCATGGATACCTACTACACCTCCTAGCGGCGGTGCTGGCGATAATTGGGGAACGCAAACGGTAGTAACTTCTGCTGTTTTATCTGGAAATGGTACAACCGCAACGCCACTTACCCTCGCTACTCAAAGTGCTACTAGTGGTCAGGTGTTGAAATTTAATGGTATGACATGGGTGCCGGGTACCGACAATAATACACCAGCCGACAATTGGGGGACACAAGTGGTGGCCACCAATGCTACCTTGACGGGTAATGGAACTGCTGGAAATCAGTTGCGCATCGCATCGCAAGGTGCTACAAGTGGACAAGTTTTGAAATTTGATGGCACCACTTGGTTACCAGAAGATGATAATGATACACCAGCCGATAATTGGGGAACACAAACCGCAGTAGTAGGTAACGCGCTCACTGGCAATGGCACAACAGGCAGTGCGCTCAATTTGGCACAACAAAGCGCAATAACGGGCCAAACCCTTAAATGGGATGGCATGAAATGGGCACCAGCCGATGACCTAGTAGGTACTGGCGGCGGCGGCGGAAATACTTATGCCTCTGGAACGGGTATTTCAATCACGGGAACTGCACCTAACTTGACGATCAATAATACAGGTGATTTGAATGCAACCAATGAAATCCAAACCCTTTCATTGGCAGGCAATGCACTTTCGCTGTCTTTGGGTGGAGGTACAGTAACGCTGCCCTCTGGTGGAGGCAGCACTTATACTGCTGGAGCAGGCATCAATATTACAGGTGTTGCGCCCAACCAAACCATCGTGAATACGGGTGATTTAAGTGCTACCAACGAGTTACAAACGATTGCTTTATCGGGAAATACCGTAACCTTATCCAATAGCGGAGGTTCATTCAATATCGATCCAAGTAGCACCAACGAAATTCAAACCCTTTCCTTAACGGGCAATACACTTGCTTTATCACAAGGTGGTGGCAGCGTAACACTCCCAACAGGCAATACCTATACCGCAGGAACGGCCATCAGTATAACAGGTACGGCACCGAACCAAACGATTAATAACACGGGAGATCCAAGTAGTACCAACGAATTACAAAATTTGATGCTTAATGGTACTACACTTAAAATTACAGGTACCAATAGCACCGTTAAGTTGGATACTGTATTGGCCGGTGCAGGATTAGGGCTGTGGGCACCAACAGTAACAGGCGATCATATTTACAATAAAAACCTAGGCAATGTGGGTATCAACACCAATACACCAAGTGCCAAATTACATATTAAAGGAGGGAGTGAATTGGTGCGTTTAGAAGGAGGCAATTCGCTTTTGACTTTCTCCGCAGCACCAACAGGTGTAGATGGTTATGTTGGTTTGCGCTCAGGGTTTACCACAGTGGGTACGCGTGACTCTTCAGGCGTAGCGTTACAGACCGCTCAAGACGGCAAAGGTCTATTTGTGAATGGACTTTCTAGTAATGTCTCTATTGGAGGGCCAGGCAGTTTCCCTCAAAAACTCAAGGTGATTCACGACGATAACGGGTTTATGTTAGAAAATTCAGGATCAGGGCATAACTGGGAGTTTTGGGTAGCCGATAATGGCAACCTTGCATTGTACAATGACCAATTACTCGGCGGAGCACCAGCGGGTGTTTTTGCGATAAATGGTAGTTATTCTTCTTCTGATCGTCGATTAAAGAAAAGCATCAGCAATGTACCTTCGGTATTGGCTAAATTGAACCAGTTGCAGCCAGTTAAATACCGTTTTAACCAAGAATCTGATACAGCACCACTTTCTTTAGGGCTTATTGCGCAAGATGTACAAACATTGTTTCCTGAATTAGTGGCCGCAAGTCCCGTCCGTAAAAATGGCGAAGGCGGCACATTGATGGTCAACTATACTGGGTTGGGTGTTATTGCCGTGAAAGCAATTCAAGAGCAACAAGTACAAATTGACCAGTTAAAATCAGAAAATGCGTACCTTCGTACTCGCTTAGATGCTATTGAAGCATTACTGAATATAAAAAAATGAGATCGCTAATTACCATTTTTCTATCTTGTATTATCGCCTGCTCGGTGGCTGCTATGTCACCGGCAGGCGATACTGCTGTTTACGCCCGAACATACTGCTCCAATCAGATTGTAATTATCAATAACCACGTGTATGGGCCATTCCAAACAAGCGGGATTGAAATAATTCCTGGCGGGGGAGCCAATGGCATGGATAGTATTTTTAAAGTACAACTCACTTTTAACGAACCCGTTGAATTTAATTATAACGTGACCATCTGCGAAGGGGATAGTATCACGATCAACAATAAAGTATATCATAAAGGATTTGCAGAAGGAAAGGAAATTTTTGAAAATGCGGCAGCCAATGGTTGTGATAGTATTGTCTTTATCAAACTGAGTTTTACCATTCAGCCTTTTTCCAACCTCATTGATACCCTTTGCTCTGGCGAATCGGTGACCATAAATGGCACTCGTTATGATTTTGATAATCGAAGTGGTTTAGAAATATTGGACAATGCGGCCGACAATGGATGCGACTCATTGGTGTATATTAGCCTGTTTTTTAGGGAGCAATGGGTCTATTTAGGCCCTGATACCGCAGTTGTAGAAGGTGATTCACTTGCTATACATTTGAGTGCACGCTATGGCCCCGAACGCGTAGAATGGAGCCCATTACCGCCTTGTATCGATCCTGAATGCCTTAGTTTTAGTACCATGAGACTGACGCAACCCTTGAAATATAGCATTATTTACACCGATACTTTTGGTTGTGTTAGCCGCGATGAAGTGAATATCCAAATAGACCGTAAACGACGTGTTTATGGGGCTAATGTATTTGCCCCAAGCGGTGACGAACCCAATAATCGCTTTTTTATCTCCGCCGACCGAGGGGTAATTCTTATTCGGAAATTGGTGGTTTTTGACCGCTGGGGAGAAATTGTGTTTAACGCAGAAAATATACCCAATGATTCAGGTTCTGCTTACAGTATGGGCTGGGATGGTCGCACCCGCGACCGCGACGCACCCGTGGACGTATATGGGTGGTGGGCCGAATTGGAGACGTATAGTGGTATGCGGTTTACATGGACTGGCGATGTTACGTTGGTGAAGTAAACCCGCCAGTTTCGGTACTTCCCGAATCCCTTTTTACATAGGTATGTGCCCCAAAATAATCCCGCTGCGCTTGAATCACATTCATAGGCGAATGTGTATTGGTGTAACCATTCAAAAAGTTGAGCGCTACCGAAAAGCAAGGTATTTCAAGACCTGCTGTTAAGGCATTTACCACTGTTTTTGTGAGGTTTTGCTTGGAATTTTGCGCTTTTTGTGCTAAAATTGGATACAAAAGCAAGCGATTGGTATCTTGCAAAGCCACTATGAGTTGCTCCATTAACACCGACCGGATAATGCAGCCATTGGTCCAAATACGTGCTAATTCGGGCAAGTTAAGCCCCCAATGATAAGTAGTAGAGGCCGCGTCTATGAGGTGAATGCCTTGGTGGTGGTTAATGATGCGGGCCAGTTGGTAAGCGTCGCGGAGGTTGTCTGTTTCTTGGGTAAAAATGGTGTGTTTGTTAGCAAAGCCTTGAGCGGCAGTACTCCTTTCTTCCACAAAAGCCGACAAATACCGCGCAAAAAGTGCCTCGCTAATCATCGTTGCTGGTACACCCAATTCTGCTGCTGCTGCTGTGGCCCAGCCGCCCGTTCCTTTATTGGAAGCCGCATCAAGTACTTCATCGAGTAGCCAGCCCGTACCCGCGCGTACGCGAAGAATGTCCACTGTAATTTCGAGTAAATAACTCGCGGCATCGGTTTTTAGCCATTGCTCAAAAATATCCGCGATAGCATCGGGGGAGTAGCCCATGCCTTGCCTGAGGATAAAATACACCTCGGCTATGAGTTGCATTTCGGCGTATTCGATGCCATTATGCACCATTTTTACAAAATGTCCCGCACCGCCATTGCCGATATAGGTACAACAAGGCTGCGCATTATTGTCCTTTGCTGCAATACTTTCCAAATAAGGCTGTACCATTTGGTAAGCGACTTGCGCTCCGCCGGGCATAATAGAAGGCCCTTCTAAAGCGCCTTTTTCCCCACCGGAAACACCGCAACCGAGGAATTGCAGCCCCAAACCCGCCAAACGCTCCATCCGGCGTTGGGTATCTTTGTAAAATGAATTACCACCATCCATGATAATATCGCCTTGATCCAATATCGGTATCAATTCTTCAATCACGGCATCGGTGGCCGCACCAGCGTTCACCATTAGGAAAATTTTACGCGGACGGTCGAGACTTTGTACAAATGCGGTGAGATCATCAAAGCCCTGTGCATGATCCAACTCAGGAAAAGCAGATACAAATTGAACAGCCACATCCTCTTCTTTACCTGTTATGTGCCGATTGAACAATGCCAACTTATATCCTTTACCGGCAAGGTTACGACTTAGGCTTTTGCCCATAACACCAAGGCCAATAAGGCCAAATTCTTTTTTTTCCATATGTTAAATATTATTTCCGCGCCAAATATAAGCCACCCAAAATGATTCCTGTACCTAAAATATCAGAAAAACCAATCATTTCACCATCCAAAGTGCCAATAATAATAGACATTACTGGCAATAAAAAGGTAACAGATGTAGCAAACAGTGTACTGGTGCGCTGTAATAAATCGAAATAAACAATAGAGGCCAAGGCCGTACCCACTGCGCCTAAAAACGCTAAATACCCAACGCCTTTCCAGCCATCGGGGTGCGTCATGGCCGCTTCAATACCGCCCGACCATACAAGTAACCCGACAAATGGCAATCCCATTAACATAAAGGAGGCCGAAGCAATCGCCGCCGGATGGTGTTCTCGTAATTTGCTCCCCACAATATTGGAATTGAGGGCATAAAAAATGGTGGCTAATGCACACACCAAAGCAAAACCCAAATGACCCGATACGGCATTTTTAGCATTAAAAATGATCAAAACGGAGGCGCCTGCAAAACCCAGAAGAATACCTAATGCCTTGTATTTGGTCACCTTCATTTGAAAAAACAGCGCACCCAAAATCAGCGTAAACAGCGGTGTTAGCGAATTGAGTACACCTGCCAAACTACTACTCACATGCTTTTGAGCAAAAGCATACATCAAATTGGGAATAGCAGAGCCACTTAAAGCCACTACCGCGTAATAAGGCCACGATTTCCACTGAATTTTGGACCAATACACAATAGCAAACGGTAAATAAGCCAAAGTTGCCATCGTCATCCGCCATGATAAAACCTGAATAGGCGTAAAAATAGCGACCGAACGTTTGATAAACAAAAAGGAAAAACCCCATACAAAGGCCAGTCCGAACATGATAAACCAGTCGCGCAGGCTGGGTGGATGGGTAGTGTGCATGGGGCAAAGGTAATGCAAAAAACTTGCCCGATGCAGGGTGATCCTACAATCTAAACCGAATAGGTATGGTATATTTCACTTTTACAGGCACACCTTCTATTTCGCCTGGTTGCCATGGTGGCATGGCCTTTAATAGCCGAACCCCCTCCATTCCAATGCCTCCTCCGGGGTCTTTCAAAACCCTAATTGTTGAAATAGATCCGTTCTTTTCTATCACAAAACTTAAGGCAACGGTACCCTGAATGCCTGATTTTTTCGCCTCCTCTGGATATTGGATATTATCCTTGAAATAGGCTTGCATAGGTATTTCTCCCCCTGGAAACTGCGGCATTTTTTCAATATCAAAAGTTTCATAAACTTTGTCGGGATCGACTCCTCCAATTTTTCCTTGTGGTGTGATACCTTTTACCATGATTTTTTCTGTGGCTGATGGCGTAAAAAACACATCCAGTTTTACGGCAGTGGATACGGAGCCATCTTTATATTGCGCTGGTTTCCATTGCCCCGAAGTCAATTGAATCAAGCGGATTGCTTCCGATTCAGCACAGTTACACTCTCCTTCTGCACTAATATTGGATAATTTACCATCAATACCAACCGTAAAAGTAACTTTTGTGCCTTTGTTGGCATCCAATGGGAGATAAGGACTTAGCGTATTGGGCTGTGAGTTGAGATACTTGTTGATATCTCCACCGAGGAATACGGGCTTACTGGTGGGGGTTGGGGGATTGGTTATTTTCTCATCTTCCGAATATATTTCATCACTCCATCGTATTATCTCTCCCTTATTTTTGGGGTTATACCTATATTTGGTTATGGGTTTTTGAAGCACAAGACCAGTATTATAACTATAATGCCGAATAAAACTGGTGCGGCATTCACCGTTGGAAATAAACTGTTTATAGAGTGAATTATTAATTGGATTAATCCAAAGAATGCAAGAGCTTTTATCAGCCTCCGCAAGTAAATAAATATTATAGAGTGTTCCATTTTCCAAGGTATCAGATTGTTTCCCAAAAAATTTATCCTTACTCACATAAGGCAGTGACAACTCCTTCAATCTCTGTATTTCATATAGATAATATTGATCTCCATTAATATCTTTCTTCTCCCACCGATTTGCGGTATTATTATACCTAAAAAAAGTATTTTTATCATAAAAACACAAATCTGTAGGCGTAGTTGACATATCCTTTACCTGAATCAAATCGCCACTTATCTCGACAGTCTTTATAATATTTCCTTTTGCATCAGAAGTGGTGTAAATGAGATCTTTGTAGGTCGTATATTTTATTAACTCTTTAAAGAAAGAATGAATAGTCTGACTGCTTAATGTATTTGAAATGAATAAAATACAAATGCTTAATAAAAAGATATTTTTCATAATTGTGTGGAAAAAGGTTTAAAAAAGATGCCTCTGTACCCGCCCAATCGCAAGTAACAGAGGCACAAATATAGTATAGTCTATTTTGTTTCACTCATTTAAAATACACTACTTTTCAATAGCATCCAACATCCGGTTGAGTTCACCATCCGTGTTGAATTTTAGGGTAATTTGTCCGCTACCTTTTGCGTCGCGTTTTAGGATGGCTTTTGCACCAAAAAACGAACTAAATTGATCCTGAATCAAGCGCAAATCCTCTGGAAGACGGCTATCTTGTTTTACTTTTTTAGTCGAGCGATCTGCTTGGTAACCAGCGATCAATTGCTCCACTGCACGAACCGACAGTTCTTCGGTACGGATTTGGTTCAACAACGACAACTGGAAAGCGCGATCATTTACACCTGCGAGGGCGCGGGCGTGGCCCATGCTGATCTGCTGGTTTTTCACAGCGGCTTTAATATCGTCGTGGAGTTTGAGCAAGCGCAGGTAATTGGTTACTGTACTGCGTTGTTTGCCCACACGATCTGCCAATTTTTCGTCGGAAAGGTGGAATTCCTCTTTCAAACGGCCATAAGTATTGGCAATTTCAATCGGATTGAGGTCTTCGCGTTGAATATTTTCGATCAACGCCATTTCCATCATTTGTTGGTCATCGGCAAGGCGGATATACACTGGCACTTCAGCCAAACCCGCTAATTTGCTGGCACGGTAACGGCGTTCACCAGAAATGATCTGGTAAGATTTTGCGTGGATACGGCGCACCGTAATCGGCTGAATAATACCATGTACTTTGATACTTTCGGCCAATTCTTCCAAGGCAACATCATCAAAATGCTCGCGTGGTTGGCGTTGCATCGGTTCAATCACATCCAATGAAAGCATAGCCACATTAGAAGCGAGTTCGCGTACAGCATCACGCGGGTCATTTTGTGCGATGATTTCATCCACTTGCTGGTTTGCTAGGATAGCGCCTAGGCCCTTGCCTACCATCGCTTTCATATCCATTTTCTTTGCCATTTTAGTTAGGTGTGTTTAAGCGAAGGAATTCTTCGGCAAGGTTAAAAAAGTTGACAGCGCCTTTGCTGCTTACGTCGTACATAGCCACAGGCGTGTGTTGCATAGGGGCTTCTGCGATACGCGAATTGCGGTGTACGATGGTTTCAAAAACATAATCGTTGCTGCTGTTGCGCACTTCTTCCACAATCGCGTTGGCGAGGCGGAGACGGCTATCGTACATGGAAATAACAAGACCTTCTACCTTCAAATTAGGGTTGAGTCCTTTTTTTACCAATGCAATCGTATTTTTCAATTTGGACAAACCCTCAAACGAGAACATCTCGCATTGTACAGGGATCATCACAGTATCGGCGGCAACCAAGGCATTTACGGTCACCAAACCAAGCGAAGGCAAACAATCGATAAAGATATAATCGTAAGAGGCGCGCAAGCCATCCACAATACCGCGCATGATAAACTCGCGTTTTGCTTTGCCAATCAATTCTACTTCTGCACCTACTAAGTTGATATTAGAAGGTAACAAATGCAAATTTGGGGTTTCAGTAGCCACAATGGCCGCTAATGGATCGAGGCCATTGACCAAGCAATCGTACAGCCCCACTGTATTTTCGTCGGTAACCAAACCCACACCCGAAGAGGCATTGGCCTGTGGATCAGCATCGATCAAAAGCACCTTTTTATCTAAGATAGCAAGTGATGCTGCAAGGTTAATTGCGGTGGTAGTTTTACCTACGCCGCCTTTTTGGTTGGCTATTGTGATAACTTTGCCCATTGATATTTTTTTAGTACAATTGGTGAACTATTTCTGCCACAAAGGTAAGCACACATTTTATTTCTAGCGTGGAACATTTTTCAACAAACAACTGACACGTAACTAACACATTGTCGGGAGAGGATGTTAGTTACTTTTTAAAAAGTACAAATTATTGATTGTGAATAAATTAAAATAATGATAAAATTTTAATTTGTATATTTTGCCCGCTAACTACTTGATTCCTAATGCGGGAAACACAGGAATGTTCCACACAGACTAACATTAGCTAACATTGGTTGGATTGTTTCGATTTATGGTTACTGTACGCGGAACAACCCAGCCAATATTTAGTTTCTATTGCCGTTGAATGACAAAAGGTATGACGATACAGGATTTGGACAAAGCCTTTGTGGCTCGAGATTTAGAAAAAGTCAAAAACATCCTCAATGCTCTTTTGGCCGATTTGCCCGTTGAAGCCTACCTAAAACAGACCGAGGGCTTAATTCACTTGGTTTTTAAGTATTTAGGGGTGTATGTGAACAGCGAAGTCCATTCTTCGCAGGGGCATGCCGATAGCGTAGTTCAAACCTTAACGGATGTGTATATTTTTGAATTCAAATTCAATAAAACCGCACAAGAAGGGCTTGACCAAATTCAAAAACAGGATTATGCAGGTAAATATCGCGCTTCCAATAAAGTGATTACAGGTATTGGTGTCAATTTCAGTACCGATAAAAAAGGGATTGATGATTGGATGGAAGCGGTGTTGTAAGTCATCCTTCACTAAATCTGTGTCTCACCAAAATCACACTAATATTTTAAGACTGACTCACGCCCATTCCACCTTTTTCATTTAAGGCCACCACCACACCGTGATCTTCAAACTGAAGCAAAAGGGCATCGTTCACGTAGAGTTGATTGGAAGGATCTTTGGACAGGTGGATTCCTTGTAGTTTTTGACCGAGCAGGGGCATCCATATTGCGGAGCCACTTGCATTGAGTTGGCGTACTGCGGGTTCGCCATTGCCGCGTTCCATGAGTTGGCGCGCCTGCTGTATCAAGTCCATTGCCTCGATGATGCGCAGCGCGTCGGTATCTTCGCCGGAAGTAAGGATAAGCGCGTGTTCGGAGACAAAAAGGATTTCCATAAAGAGCAAGAATTGCACTTCAGGCGTGCTGGCATGGTGCCAAAAGAAATAATTGACATCGGCCAATTGCTCGCCTTGCAGGCTTTTGAAGGTTTGGAGTTCTTCTAATTTAAAAAAACCTTCTGGGGTTGGGTCGTCGTTTTGTTGCATTGTTAAAATTTATGGTAATGTTTTAATATTAAGTACCAGTACCGAAAAGACCAAATTCAAAATGATAATTAATTGTGTCCAAATACTTAAATATCACTACAAAGGTACGATAAAGTTAAGCAAGTTTTCAAACGATTGAGCAATTGATACAAAACCGCAGGTATATTACAGGCATACGTTCTGCCCAGTATAAAGTGTACAAGTTAGTCCAAAATCGTTAATTAATCCCAGTTTTACACAAGTCTCCAAGAAACACAATACTTTTGTGGGTTTTTATCGGTTACTTGCCATTTCCGTTTTAATCGCTCGATTTACCGCGCATAAATCTCCGTTTCAAACTTAATTTATTTAGTATGGCGATATTTTCGCATTCTTTCCAATTGCCCAACTCCTTTAGTGGTCGTAGCATCGCTTTTTTCTTTGTTTTGATAGCATTTTCAGCGCCATTATCGGCACAAACTGTTATTTTTAGCAACCCGGGTACAACTCACACCAATACAGACGAGGTCACAACGGATATTTATAATATCCCGAATATTGGTAATTGCTCGTCCATATCCTTTTCAATGAATTTCAACTTTTCATTGGGCTGGGTAGGTAGTGGGAACATGGAATCTAACGATGAATGCCCTTTTGCACCATCACCCTGCGACCCCAATCCTGATCCAGCGAATGCTGAAACAGGTGCTTGTGCCAATTGTTGGGATTTTTTATATGTCCAATACCAAGTGGATGGTGTCACAGTATTTACGCGACTAGTTGGTGTCCCTGGCGATTTAGCGCAATCAGGAACGATTAATTTTGGCCCAATTTGTACCCCAAACGCTTCAAATGCCAGTATTATCGTACAAACTCAAACTTGGGCAGCCAATGAATCGGTTACTTTTTCTAATATTACAGTCACTTGTTGGGATGCAATGTCGGCACCTGCCGCCAACCCTAATCCAGCATGTTTTGGCCAAACGGTTAACTTAACGGGCAACCTCGTCAATGCGCCCTCTGTAGGTAGTTCTACATGGTCGGGACCGGGGACTATTGCTGCCCCCAATAGTGTAAATACTTCCGTGACCAACGTCCCATTGGGTACCAGCACGTATGTACTCACTACCACTGATGATAATAACTGTACCGAAACCAATGATGTAGAAGTAACCGTCAATCCGGGTCCAACAATGGATAATCCAGGCCCCCAAAGTGGCTGTGCAGGTCAACCTGTGGCTGTTAACTTTACGGGAACTGGTGTTACTTACAACTGGACCAATAGCAATCCGGCCATTGGGTTGGGTGCATCGGGTATGGGTGATCTTAGTTTCACGGCAGCAAATGTATCGGCTATTACTACAGCCAATATAACGGTGACTCCAATTGATGGGCCATGTATGGGCACGCCTGTAACTTTTCCAATCGTGATTAGTCCCGGCCCTACGATGAATGCCGTTAATAATGTAACGCAATGTGCGGGAACATTTGTGTCGGTATCCTTTGCTGGAGGTGCTGCTGGAACGATGTATGAATGGACCAATGATAATACCGATATTGGGCTAGCGGGCAATGGGACAGGTAATATCAATTTCAATAGTGCTAATGTGGCGATGCAGGAAATAGCCAATATTACCGTAACACCTATGAATGCCGCTGGATGCGAAGGGCCACCCCGCAATTTTACCATTAGAATCAATCCCGGATTGATTGTAGACCAACCCGATAATATAACCGTTTGTGCGGGTGACGATATTGATGTCACCTTTACAGGGACTGGTGTTAATTATACTTGGACGAGTACCAATTCGGCCACAGGTGTTCCCAATAGTGGTGCCGGCAATATTAGTGTTACTTCCCCAGTATTTACGGGGCTACAAGAAGTAACCACCGTTACTGTTTTGGCCACCGGAGGTTGTCCGGGGCCTGCTTCTACCTTTACCATCACGGTACGTCCGTCTTCGGAGGTATCGCCAGTGGCCAATGTATCGGTCTGTTCGGGTCAGCCCGTCACCGTCAATTTTACAAGCCAGCCCAATAATGTTGCGCCTACTTGGTTCAATAATAATACGGCTATTGGTTTGCCTATTTCGGGTACGGGTAATCTTAGTTTTACAGCGGCCAATGTTACTACGCCCCAAACGAGTATAATTACTGTACAATCCATACTCTCTGCTTGTTCGGGGCCAGCGATTACGTTTAATATTACGGTATCGCCCGGGCCATCTATGAATACAGTGCCCGATATTTCGATTTGTGGCGGCGGTAATATCGCGGCTGCTTTTAGTGGCGCAGGTACTGGAGCAACGTATTCTTGGACCAATAGCAACCCAGCGATTGGTATTCCCGCCACAGGAACAGGTAATATTAGTGCAACTGCGGCCTCCCCAACCACCACCCAAACGGCTACCATTACAGTAACGCCGGCTATTGGAACGTGTATGGGGCCTGCGCGGACATTTACCATTACCGTTAATGCCTCGCCTACAATGACTACCCCTGCCAATGTAACCGTTTGTGCAGGGCAGCCCGTTGCTGTCAATTTTTCGGGAACAACAGGGTCTAATTTTAACTGGACGAATACCAATACTGCTATTGGGTTAGGTGCTACGGGAAGTGGCAATATTGCCTTTACCACGCCTGCGGCACTTACTACCACACAAATTTCGACGATTTCAGTTACCCCACAAATTGGTACATGCCCCGGTACTCCTGTCAATTTTACCATTACGGCCAATGTACCACCCACATTAACCGTCTCCACAGTAACTTGTGCACCTAACTTATTAACTTACACAGTAGTTATTACCTCAAATGCCGCGAGCCTAACAGCAACCGCCGGTACGATTGCACCCAGTGGCGGAGGCTTTACGATAAGTCTTATTCCCGCGGGTTCAAATATCAGTATCACTGCAACCTCTGCGGCGAGTTGTACGAGCCAAACTACCGTAAATGCACCCAACTGTAATTGTCCACCCGTAGCAGCACCTACAATGCCAAATAATCCGGCGATTTGTGAAGGTGCTACTATTCCCGCCTTGACGGTAGTGGCTATCGCTGGTTTTGAAGTAAATTGGTACGCTGCTGCTTCAGGAGGCGCGGCATTGGTGAGCAATACCGCTTCGTTTACACCCGCTGGACCATTTACAGCAGGTACTTATACTTTTTTTGCAGAAACAAGAGATCCTGCAACAGGTTGTTTAAGCACCACTCGAACGCCTGTCACTTTAACGGTGAATGCCTCGCCCACGATGACGATGCCTGCTAATGTATCGGTATGTGCCGGACAGCCAGTAGCAATCAATTTTTCGGGTAGTAGCGGTGCTACGTTTAATTGGACAAATAATAATATCAATATTGGAATACCAGCAACAGGTTCTGGTAATATTGCCTTCAATACGCCGGCCAGTTTGAGCACTTCGCAAGTAGCCACTATTGCGGTAACCCCACAAATAGGAACTTGCCCAGGTACACCTGTCAATTTTACGATTAATATTGGCGCATTGCCAGTTATCACTATTGGAACGATCTCTTGTTCTTCTGATTTGCAAACTTATTCCGTAGCCGTAACCACCACCAATACCCAAACGCTCAATAGTTCGGCGGGTACGATAGCAGGTTCGGGCGGCAGTTTCTTTGTTAGTCAAATTCCGGCAGGTACCAATATTACGCTGAATGCTACTTCATCCGCTACCTGCCAGTCGCAACAAGCCGTAACTGCGCCGAATTGTAATTGCCCTTCTGTACCGATCGCAGGAAACCCTAATAGCCCTACTATTTGTGATGGCACACCTATTCCGGCATTGACAGTAACGACTAATGCAGGTTTGCAAGTAGATTGGTTTGCTAACCCTACTGGTGGCACTGCCATAGCAACAAATACCTTGTCATTTACGCCAACAGGGACTTTAACGCCCGGTATTTATACTTTTTATGCTGAAGCAAAAGATCCTGTAACGGGCTGTGTGGCCAACCGCACTCCTGTTATATTGACCATTGATGCCACGCCAACGATGAATACCGTTCCAAGCAATAATCTTTGCGCGGGTAATTTGGTCACCGCTAATTTTACAGGTACAACAGGTGCTACTTTTGCTTGGACAAATAGCAATGCCAATATTGGTCTCCCTGCTTCAGGTAACGGTAATATTTCATTTACGCCGCCCGCTAATTTGGCGACGACACAATTGAGTACTATTACCGTAACCCCAACCCTCGGAACTTGCCCAGGTACACCCGTCAATTTTACCATTACGGCCAACGCTAATCCAGTGATTACCATTGGAACGGTTCAATGTGCGCCTTCTTTATTGACTTACTCGGTCGCATTAACAACCACCAATGGCGCCACCATTACCGCATCGGTGGGAACGGTGACGGGTAGTGCAGGTAATTTTACTATTGCCAATATTCCAGCAGGTATAAATGTTGATATTAATGCATCCACGTCGGCTTCTTGCCCAGCCAACCAAACGGTAAATGCGCCCAATTGCAATTGCCCGCCAGTAGCACCTGCTTCCAATCCATCGAACCCAAGTGCTTGCCAAGGTACACCAATTCCCGCCTTGTCGGTAACAGCAGGTGCCGGATTGCAAGTCAATTGGTTTTTGACGGCAACAGGTGGTGCGCCTATTGTGACCAATATGGCCTCTTTGACCCCGCCAGGTGCCTCATATCCGCCAGGTGTATATACTTTTTATGCTGAAACACTCGACCCAGCCACAGGTTGTGTAAGTCCTACGCGTACGCCCGTTACGCTTACTGTTACCGCAGCACCTACGTTGACGACACCTGCTTCGATTACAGTATGTGCCGAACAGGCCATCATTGTCAATTTTAATGGTACGGCCATGTCCACATTTAATTGGACCAATAACAATACCGGAATTGGCTTGAACCAATCTACGGGGACTGGGAATATTTCATTCACTGTGTCACCAGATATTGAAATGGTAGAAGTGGCGACCATTCAAGTAACGCCGCAACTCGGTACGTGCTTGGGTACTCCGGTTACCTTTACGATTACGGCCAATCCGCTGCCCACACTTGATATTGGTTTAATTCAATGTACGCCGCCAACCCTTACGTCTTATTCTATTGACCTTAATTCCAATGCGGTAACTTTGGTGGCCACATCAGGTACCGTAGTAAACAATGGCGGCGGCGATTTTACCATCACGAATATCCCCGAGGGCACAAATATCGTATTGTTGGCTACGGGTGCTAATGGTTGTAAAGCATCACAAAACATCAATTCACCCAATTGTAGTTGTCCACCAGTAGCATTACCTGCAAACCCAAGTAATCCAACGATTTGTGTCGGCAGCACAGTGCCCACATTAACAGTTACTGTGGCTGCGGGATTACAAGTAAATTGGTTTGCCACAGCAACAGGTGGTACCGCATTAGCCACCAATACTTTAACCTATTTACCCACCATTCCGTCACAAGTAGGTATATATACATTTTATGTAGAATCATTTGATCCTGCTACTAATTGTACCAGTACTTCCCGTACTCAAGTAGTAGTCACCGTAGCAGCATTACCCACAGCAGCCATTACGATCAATTCGGGTACGAATAATATTTGCGCAGGTACCACTGCTATTTTAACTGCAACAGGAGGAGGAACTTACCTTTGGAATACCTTTGCTACCACAGCATCAGTTGCCTTGTCGCCTTTAATTACAACGACTTATACCGTTACGGTAACGAATGCAAATAATTGTAAGGCCACAGCCACTTATACCTTAGTCGTCAATTTGCCATACAATGTAACGGTCAATCTGACCACTTGCGACCCCGCTGCGGTAGGCACACAGGTGCTTAATCTTAAAACAGTTAATAATTGCGATTCTACGGTTAATATTATCACGACGCTCAATACCAGCAATTGCGGGCCCGAAGTAAATATCCAAAATGGTAGTGTGGACTGCTCCGGCGATGCCGACGGTTCTCTTTCCATTGTACCTACAGATGGAATCGCTCCTTATACCTATAATTGGTCGGGGAATAGCCAAAGTGGGTCAGGTACTATCGCTACCACCAACGGAACGGGCTTAATAGAAGATCTTTCCCCGGGCAACTATACGATCACGGTAACAGGAGGTAATGGTATTAGTACCACCGCCACAGGAACAATTACCGCACCGCCACCTTTTTCAGCCACCGCCACCCTTCAATTAAAACCCAATGGTTTTGGTATTTCTTGCGAAAGTGGCAGCGATGGCGCTATCAATAGTGTAGCCAATGGCGGAACATCGCCTTATACTTATCAATGGAGCAGTAACCAAACCACAGCAAATATAACTGGCTTAAAAGCAGGGACTTATACCGTTACCATTACCGATAGCAAAGGGTGTACAGCCACAGCAACGGCCACCGTCACTACCCCCGATGTGATCCAACTCGGTTTTTCTGCTTTAGAACCAGAGTGTAATAAAAATACACTTGGCGTTTCGCTGAGCCCATCTGGAGGCAGCGCGCCTTTCACCTATAAATTGGATGGGGCATCGGTTACAGGGCCTCGGATAGATGTCCCGAGTGGTATGCATATCATTTTAGTGACGGATAATGCAGGTTGCACCCGCGATACAACAGTCACGATTGATCTGCCCGATCCGGTAGTGATTGCTTTGCCATCCACGAAAGTGGTCAACTTGGGTAATCCAATCGAAATAGAAGCACAAACCACCTTATTAACTTGGGAAAGTATCGTGTGGTCGCCTTTGCGCGATACACTCAATGCGAATACCCTAACACAGCAGTGGATTGCAGCCAATTCCGAAGTAATTACCGTTACCATCACAAATATTGATGGTTGTACCGATACAGCGCGCATAAGCATTATTGTCAGAAACGATATTCAGATATTTATCCCCAACGTATTTACGATAGATGCGGATAATAACAATGGTATTTGGCATATTTTTGGTGGCCCGGCTGTTGCATTGTTACAAAAAGTGCATGTTTTTGACCGCTGGGGTAGTTCGGTATATCTTTGGGATGAGCCAACTACCTTGGATGATTGGCCCGGCTGGGATGGTTTTGTAAAAGGCAAACCCTCCAATCCTGGTGTATATGTTTATTATGTAAAAGTAAAATTGACCAACGGAGAGGAAATATTGCTGAAGGGCGATGTTACTGTTTTGAGGTAGGTAGGAAGGGAATTGTACAATTTGTAAATCTTGGAAATATATTGAAATTGAATTTACGTAGTGTCGGCGCGACTTGAGGTTGCGCCGACACTATTTATATACAGAACATCATTTCGAGGCTAATCCTATTCGTGCAACCTACACCCCCAATCCCGGCGCATCGCTCAACCGCATCACGCCATCTTTCAAAATAAACCCTGCCGTTGTGAAATCGGTGGCCAAATCCAGGCTGCCATCCAAATCAATATAACGCGTATGGGGGCAAGCGAAAGCCGCATGCAAGGCCGCTGTGATACTAATAATACTCTCGTCATTGCAGCCCCAAAACAGTTCAATATCGGCCTGTCGGGCAATATTGGCTATTTCGAGTGCGCCCCGAATACCGCCACATTTCATCAATTTGATATTATAAATGCCAAAATGCAGTGGCGCAGTAGCCCATTGCAAGGCAGAGCGGGCGTTTTTCAAGGATTCATCCGCCGCAAATAACCGACGTTGTTCCCACGGCAATTCCATCAAAATAGACTCGGAACCGACCAGTACGGGCTGTTCCGTCAATTCGATATGCGCATCTTTGGTTTTATCCAAAAACAACCGCAAATCCTTGAGATCGTAGCCTTGATTGGCATCCACCCGGATCGTGAAATAATCACCGTGGCGTTCGCGGAGTTTTAGGATGCGTTCAATGTCTTCGGTGACATTGAGGCCGGTTTTTACTTTCAATACCTTAAACCCGGAAGCCTTGTACTCCTCCGATTCCTCTACCGTAGCGGCCACATTTTTGATACCAATGGTCACCGATGTAGGCATAGATTCGTGGCAACGGCCATAAAAATCCACAATTGGAATACCGATTAATTTGCCAAAAGCATCGTGCAATGCAATATCAACTGCCGCTACTGTGCCCGGTTTAGTAGGATAAATAGCCCTAACATCGTCGATAATCTTTTGAAAATGACGAATATCGCGCCCCAAAACCAAGCGTTGCAATGTTTCTGATTGCAGATTTACAAAACTCTCATCGGCGGTTTCGTTGACTACATTGGCCGATGGGTTGGCTGCTCCAATACCGATGATACCATTTTCGAGTTCCAGTTCGATATAGACGCTTTCCACCTCCGTCTCCGTTTTGGTCGCAATGGTATAAGGGCGTTTGAGCAAAAGGTTTTTTATCTCAACTTTTATATTTTTAATTTTCATAATTTTTTAAGTTACAAATGTTGGTCTTCTCCGAAGACGATTATCCTGATGGAACAAATGGAATTATTTTTTTAAATTAATAAGCAACGGAATTACTTTGTCCACACCTTGTTCTAGCGGCAAAAGTACCGGAATACCCAGTTGTTGCTCGTAATTCTGTTGGAACGTTTCGGCTTCTTCCAGCGAGCAGCGATCGGTATTGAGTGCGAGGGCAATCACTTTTGAGCCATACATCTCAATCAGTTGTATTTCACTTTCAACAGACGGAATTTCGCCCCATGCTGGTTCATCGTGGAAGTACTTGCGCTTGGGCGCGTGTACGAGGATCACGTATTTGGCATGGGCCGATACCAAGTATTCAGAGCCACATGGCCCAGTTGGATTACGGAGCGATGATTGGCCCTCCAACAAGATCAAATCAGCGTTTGTTTCCTTATAGCAAGACACAATGGCGTGTTCCATTTCGCCCGAAATGAAGTCATTAAGGGTAGAATCAAAGATAAAACCGTATTTTCCGCCTTGTAGCCAGCCAGTTTGTCCGGTGTAAATCATCTGCGCATTGATCCCCGATTTTTGGCAAGCCTCGATCAAAAAACGCGTTGTGGTGCGTTTTCCTAGCGCACAATCCATCCCCAAAAGCGCAATAATCGGTGCTTTTACACCATAAATACTCCCATTCCAAAAGTGGAGATCCGCGCGTTTTTTGGGTCTGCGAACATCCAACAGTTCAACACCATGTTGCACTGCTAATGCCACAATATCGGGCCTATCATTAAGGTAATCGTGTAGACCATTTACGATAGAGATACCCATTTCAATGGCTTCGCGCAAAAGAGCAAGCATATACTCCGGCAAAATACCGCCAGAAGTAGCGATACCAATAATACAATAGGCCAAATCTGGATGGGCGGCCTTGGCTTCCGCTATGGTGGCCAAAACCGGAATTTGGCGTGGTTTGCCGTCCAACACAGTACCAGCATCCAAGCCTGCACTCACGGTATCGATAACGCCCACAATAGCAAACCGCTCACAACCCCGTATCAGGCCATGAGCGGTTTTGGCATTGGAGGTGTTTAATAAATTGGCTGTTAGTATAACTGCTTTTTTTGCACTCATATAGATTTAATTTAATGGGGTAAACCTACGAAGAAGTTTTTACAAACAGCCTATTTTGTACTGTTTTTCGTAAAAACTTTATTCTTATTTTTTATCCACCAAAGCATGGAAAAATGCTTTGCACAATGCCCTTTTGCGCGATAAGAAAGTGAGGTTGCTAACCAATTCTATCCAAAGTATCGATTTGCCCATCCGACAGGCAGTACCTTGAATTTTAACGCATTAATAGGGGCACGACTTTATTTGTTTAAAGAAAGGTACCAGAGCGGCTACCTTTTGGTCAATATCCATCCCACTTCTGATATTAGGTTACATTTAAACGGTTCGAGTTAGCCATTTCCTAAAATTAGCGTATAAAATGTCAATGTTGCAACTCTTCTCTGAAATTGTGTAACTTTTTCAGTTCTAAACAAGCCGAATTTTGCAGTGATATTTTTACAAGTTAATAGACCTTATACCGAATTAGTTTAGTACGCTGATAATAGTTAATTTTCGCCAAATCTTCGTTAAGTTTTTCGCCGAAAATCGCCCATTTCGAATGTAAAATTTGCCTTGATCTGACAAAAATTTCCTCATTTCAGCATTGGCGGTGATAAGTATAATTATTTAGAAAAAAATCAATCAGAAAACAAGTAAATTATGGCAATTTATTTTCAAATTGCGCGGCTTTTTAGGTATTCTCACACCAAAGTCCGTGATATAAATAACAATTAAAATGGCGCAAAGTGATACCCAAAAATATGTATTTTCAAAAGACACAGATGCCTATTTTCTCAGCGTCCATAAAGGTTATGAATTTTGTTCGCGTTTTTTTAGAGAAGCCTTTCACCCCCCTTTTCATCCCCGCGAAATCATCAATCAATGCTATGAAATTGGTTTAAAATCCCTGCCTTTAATTACATTGACGGGATTTATTATTGGTGTTGTATTTACCAAACAATCGCGCCCTTCTCTTGAAAGTTTTGGTGCGTCTTCGTGGCTACCTTCTTTGATGGGAATCGCGATTATAAAAGCATTAGGATCATTGGTTGCTGCCATTATTTGCGCAGGAAAAGTGGGGTCAAGCATTGGTGCGGAATTGGGGTCGATGAAGGTAACCGAGCAAATTGAAGCAATGGAAGTATCTGCCATTAATCCCTTTAAATATTTGGTGACAACCCGTGTTTGGGCAGCTTGTATTACGATTCCTATGCTGGCATTGTATTGCAGTTTCATAGGTTTGGTGGGGTCTTACGTCAACGTGCGCGGACACGAATCGACGAGTATAATAACGTTTTATCAAAATGCCTTTTCAAATGTTAGTTTTATTGATATTTATTCATCCGTAATAAAATCTATCGTTTTTGGCTTTACAATTGGCATTATTGGCTGTTATAAAGGCTTTAATGCCACACAAGGCACTCGCGGCGTGGGCAAAGCAGCTAATCAAGCAGTAGTATTAGCGATGTTTTTAATCTTTATTGAAGAAATCGTTATCGTGCAAATAGCGAATTGGATTCAATGGTTTTAACCAATTACAAAATATGAATAATTCTAATCAAGAAGATGCCATAAATACAAATGAACCCGTTATTTCCATTAATGGATTGTACAAATCATTTGGTGAATTAGATGTTTTGAAAGGTATAGATTTAACCGTTTTTAAAGGGGAAAATGTCGCCGTTTTGGGAAAATCTGGTTCAGGAAAATCGGTTTTGATTAAATTAATTGCCGGTTTATTAAAGCCTAATAAAGGGGAAATTATGGTATTAGATAAACACATAACGGAGTTAAAGCAAAAAGAATTGGATGAATTACGTTTACGTATTGGTTTTTCATTTCAAAGCAGTGCTTTGTACGACAGCATGAATATTTATCAAAATTTAGCATTTCCATTAACCATGAATGTTAAAAATTTGACTAAAATACAAGTGGATGAGGCCGTCGAAGAAGCCTTAGAGGCCGTCGGTTTGAAAGATAAAATACAGGTAATGCCCGCTGATTTGTCGGGCGGACAACGAAAACGCATTGGCATTGCGCGGACGCTGATACTTAAACCTGATATTATGCTGTATGACGAGCCAACTTCGGGCTTAGACCCCATTACAAGTGCTGAAATAAACGCACTTATAAATGACGTTCAAACTAAATATAGGACAAGTTCTGTCATCATTACCCATGATTTGACGTGTGCCAAAAACACTTGTAACCGTGTAGCGATGCTAATTGATGGACAATTTTTGAAAATTGATACATTTAAAAACGTTTTTAATAACGAAGCAGGGCAAATAAATGATTTTTTTACTTACAATTTTATACAATAATTCATGAACGATTCACCTAACAAACGGGCAATCATTGTCGGCGCATTTATTTTTTTGGGATTGGTATTTCTTATCGCAGGGATTCTGATGATTGGTAATTTGCATGAAACGTTTAAACGTAAAATACAAGTGATTGCCTATTTTGACGACGTAAACGGATTAGAAAAAGGCAATAATATTTGGTTTTCGGGCGTAAAAATAGGGACAATTAAAAATTTGAATTTTATTGGCAAATCAAAAGTGGAAGTCGTATTAAATATTGATACCAAAGTGCAACAATATATTCGTAAAGATGCCAAAGTTAAAATAGGTACAGACGGACTTATTGGCAATAAAATTCTTGTTATTTACGATGGTACTGAAGGGTATGCTGAAGTGGAAGAAGGCGATATTCTGAGCGTTGAAAAAACTATTTCTACCGAAGATATGATGGCAACTTTACAAAAAAATAATGATAATATTTTAGAGATCACAACAGGTTTTAAAGAAATAACTAGTGATTTCAAATCAATTAGTAAGAAATTAACCACAAATGACGGCACAATTGGTAAATTATTAAATGATGATGTTTTGTATGATAATATTGATGCGGCTACTGTTTCGCTTAAAAATGCTTCGGCAAAAGCCCAATTATTAGTTGGCGAATTAAATAGTTTTAGTGCAGGATTAAACAAAAAAGGAAACCTTGCGAATGATTTAATTAATGACACTATTGTATTTAATTCCATTAAAAATTCGGTTTTACAATTGCAGAAAATAGCAGATACGGCCAATGTATTTATCGCAAATCTTAAAGAGATAAGCATGAATCCGAATACCTCAATAGGCGTTTTATTGCACGACGAAGAGGCTGGTACTTATTTGAAAAGCACCATTAAAAATCTAGAAAATGGTTCTAAAAAATTGGATGAAGACCTTGAAGCCTTACAACACAGTTTTTTATTGCGCCGTTTTTTCAAAAAGAAAGCAAAAGCAGATCAAAAAAATTAGTGAACCAATATTGACTAGCGAAATAAGCACCAAGATTAGTCCTTCGATAACTTGGGGTCATCGAAGGACTTGCACATATTTTTTCTAAACAACTTAGCCTAATTGCGTTTACAGCCTTCACCCATAGACTGGAACGTCTTTACTACTTTTTTGGCTTTGCTGATTGAGTCGATGGGAATTTCTACGTAATTCACAAAACTTTGTTTGCTGTCGTCGTAATACTTGAATACCTTCTCCTTTAATTTGGCGGGGATGACAACTACAATATTTTTGCCGCTAACGTTAAATTTAATGTCGGCAATATCGACCCTTTCTAATTCAAATTCCCAAATTTCTTCCTCCCGTTTTTTCTCTGAGGTGGTTACTACTGTTAAAACCCAAGCGCAGGTGGTTGCGCCTTGTTTGAGGGTGACCTGTTTTGTGCTTTTTAACGTTGGCATATCCGCTAAAGCGCTTATTAGCCACGTTCCTGTCTCTGCTGTGACCGCCTGTGCTGGTGCCAAAGCGATAATTTGGGGCAA
This sequence comes from Chitinophagales bacterium, assembly GCA_043764095.1. GTDB lineage: Bacteria > Bacteroidota > Bacteroidia > Chitinophagales > Saprospiraceae > M3007. The sequence continues at coordinate 5,555 of JAYUKX010000110.1, read as the reverse complement.
TAAAGCATGAATGGCGCGAGCCGATTCGATATTGGGTGCTGTTAATTCCACTTTTTTCTCGTAATTAGCCTGTACACCATTGTTTTTTACGGCAATCACCTTCGCACTTTGTTGGGTAGTTACCTCAATGGTGGCTTCATTGGACGAAATGTCCAAATCAACAGTATTGGCCGCCAAATCGCCTAAATAGAAATCATACACCAATTCTTTGTTTTTAGATTTGTCGTTTTCCATGAGTTCTTTTCGGGTCAGCATCATATTGGCATCGCCCGAAATGACCTGCTCGATGCGTTCGTCTTTTTGTTGTATCGGAACGAGGTGTGTGTTGAGCATTTTCAAGCCTTCGGCCAATGAGGTTACTTTGGGTAACCTGTTTTGAAGTGCTTTTTCGCCAAGTGGGATGAGTTTTTCGAGTCCTTTGATCAATAATTTGGCATCATCAGGGGTATTCACCAAAAACGAAATGTCCTTTTTATAGCCATTTGCGGTACCGTTTTTCATGGCTTGCACAAAACGAAGGTTGCGCCTGGTATCAATTCCTACGGTAACAAGATCGCCTTTTAACTTAAGATCGATGCTATTTGGATCAAGATCGCCCCAACTCCAGTCGAATACTTCTGTAACTGATTCGCCGTTGTCCGACTCTATTTTAGTGAGTTTTGCACGATCATCAAAGGTTTTATCGGATTCCAATATCTGTTTTATCGTGGCTTTTTCTACGCCAACATGACCAATTTTAGCGGATACATAACCCTTTAAGGCATCCCATGTTTCAGGAATTTGGGCAGATGCATTCCACGCTGCTTGTGCCAATGGAATGGCTTCTTTGATCTGTTTGGCAAATTCATCTGCAAGGTTGGCATCTTTAAAATAGAGTAAAAAATTATTGGTGTAGCCATCACGTTCGTTGTTTTCCCAATAAGCGATATATTTTCGGTCGCGGTCTGTTTTGCATTGCACCCCTTGGTACTTATCTTTTGCTTGCCGAATGACAAGGTAAGCGTTAAAATCGGCTAGGTTAAACTCATATCGTTCGGTGTTTTTTTTGCCTTTGGTAGATGTTTCTATATTTAAAGACACTTTCCACGGCGTTTTGTCGTCCCACGTCATTTGCTGAGTGACTTCTTCTTTATCGATAGTCACAGTGGGTTTTATTTGATCGCTCATTTGTTTGAGCAATTGGGACAAATCCGATTGTGCATTCAAAGCGCCGAAAACAAGGCAAAAAAGGAAGGTTAATTTGAATTTTGACATAAATTTGGTGTGTGTTTGATGAGTAAATAGATTGAACGGTTATCGTTAATAATGGACAAATTTACAGGTTTTATAGGAACTTGATATGACTTTGTTCTACGAGTATTTGAAAGCCAAAAAAATATTCCTGAGATCTACGAATTTGATGGCCTCTATTTCGCTGTCCTTTAAACATCTACTGTTACCCGGCATTTATTGGGTATTGGTAAATGAGCAATCGGGGCAGCAAAGAGCAGGGCGATTGATTAAAATGTAGCGAAGTATGTACCCTAATCCCCAGCAGGCACCCTAAACTGAAACTGCTCAAACTTTAAAATATGCACATAAATATTCTCAACGTATTCGTAGGGAATAGTTACAGGTGAATCCGTTACCCTAGTTGGGTCAATGGGCACTCGACGTAGGTAATATCCGCCCGTCATGGATGGGTAAAATGTACCCGCAGAGGATACTTTTTCCGGAAAATTGAGGCCGTATTTTTGAAGCATGAGCGCCGTAAATTTAATGATATCGTAACCACTAAAAGCGTCTTGGTTGGGCAACGTACCAAATTTGTCGTAAAACGCTTGCTCAAATGCCTTTATATCGGCATCAGTTCGGTTGATATATTGAGCAGATGAAATATGGACATTCAAATCTGTCAGCAATTCGGGTTCAATTTGTTCATAATCAGCCCATTGTGGCATGCCATATACTTCCACTTTGTTGCTGCCTTTTTGTTGTTTAAGGCGACTAAGAAAGGCTACAATCCAGTCTTGTCCCGCCCAAGATGGCATGACAAAAGCAGTGATCAAGCCCGGTTTGAAGTATTTTTTAAAATCAATTTTATCAAAATTAGTACTCGCATCTGGTAGGATAATTTCTTTGAGCGCAGTAGCCCCAAATTTCAAATTCGCATCCTGAAAATACACAAGTCTATCTGCTTCTTTTTCTTTGCAAATAAGTACGACTTGATCGGCAGTCCGTTTTTTCTCCGAGCGCAAATATTGGATAATACGCGAGCAATGTGCGCGCAGGGGAGGATTGGTTTGGACGAAATTGGGGTTTTGATCCGTCAAATCACTACTCGGAGACTCTGGCGATACCAAAATTTGTTTCGTAGTTTTGATCTGGTTGGCCATCGCCGTAATATGCGAATTACGGACTGGCCCGATAATAACTTGCGCTTGCTTTAACCGTGCATTGGTGCTAATCAAGTACTGAAAATCGGTATCCGAGGCTTGGGTGTCCAGCACATCTACCACCAAATTGGGGTAGTTTGTACCTTGCGATATTTCGGTCAATCCCAGTTGCATACCAGCGTAATACTGGAGCGCAATTTTGCTTTTTTCAGGTATTTCACCCGCCGCTGCATTGACTTGATTGGCCAGGAACGGCAACAATACCGCAAGCCGGTAAGTGGATTGTTGTGCTTGGGCTGGCTGATTGCCGTTGTTGTTGGGCTTGGTGGGCGTTGGTTGTCCACCATTATTACCGTTGTTGCCGTTATTATTGGCAGGCGGTTTGTCATTATTGGGTTTGGTAGGCGTTGTGGGTTTAGGTACTGGCCGATTTGGAAGAGCGGGGCGCGTTGAACCACAAGCCTGAAAAAGCAGACTGGCAACGACGAAAAGTATAGAACAGTTTTTTGAAAAACGCATAAGTATCAAGTAAAAGGTTATTTTCCTGCAAAAGTAAGAAAAAATGATCTACTTTCGCGGCCAATTTATTTTTAGACATTACATGAACTATAACGCATATACGCTTACCAACGATCCAGAACTGAATGAAATCATGATTGCCCTGTTGGCAGAAGCACCTTTTGATACTTTTGAGGAGCACGAAACGGGTATCACGGCGTATTTGCAAGCCGATAAAGATTACGAACCAGAAGCCGAAGCATTGCTCGCGGAATTGGCCGAACAATTTGAAATGCAATGGGTAAAGACATTTATCAAGGGCGAAAACTGGAACGAAATTTGGGAAACTAATTTTCATCCCGTTGTTGTGCGCGATTTTTGCGCCGTTCGTGCCGATTTTCACGCACCAATTGAGGGTGTGCAACACGAATTGGTCATCAATCCCAAAATGGCCTTTGGCACAGGACACCACGAAACAACATGGATGTGCCTAAGTGCCTTAGAAACGCTGCCGCTCCAAGACCTCGAACTATTCGATTATGGTTGTGGTACGGGTATTTTAGCGATTATGGCCTCCAAACTCGGTGCAAAGCATATTGAAGCAGTAGATATTGAGTCGGAATCGTATTTAAATACCATTGAAAACAGTAAAATAAATGGCGTAGAAAACGTAACGGCGCGTTTGGGCGATATTACGGCCATTGAAGGCACTAGTTTTAATGGCGTTTTTGCTAATATCAACCGCCATATCATTCTGGAATCGTTGCCGCGCCTGCGTGCACTCACCAAACCGGGTGGTTGGCTTTTGGTATCGGGTATTCTTTTACAAGACGAAGAAATTGTGACAAATGCCGCCAAGGAAGTCGGTTTTACACCGAAAGAAGTTTGGAATCGTGGTAATTGGTTGTGTATTTGGTTTGAGTAAGGGATAAGTTGTTGTTTTTTCGTCCCTAATCCAGTTTTTTTGCGCAATTGGAATAAATCAAATAAATTCTTTTTTGTTTTACGAGGAACTATCTATCTTTGCGCCCTGTTTAACCAAACATACGGGCCCGTAGCTCAGGTGGTTAGAGCGGCTGACTCATAATCAGATGGTCGCGGGTTCAATTCCTGCCGGGCCCACCACAAAAAGCCACTTCGATCAACGGAGTGGCTTTTTTGTTTTTCCATAAAACGTTCCGCATGAATTTACTCAAATTACCCTCCTTCGCACCATCTGGTCACCTCCAAGGTGTCATAGAAATACCCGCCGGCACCAATCGCAAATACGAAATTGACAAAAACACCGGGGTTATGTATCCCGATATCCGCGATGGTCAACCCCGGATTGTGCAGTTCTTGCCCTATCCAATGAATTATGGTTTTATTCCATCCACCTGTATGGACAAGGCGCGTGGTGGCGATGGCGATCCGCTCGATATACTTTATATTGCCGAACACGTGCCAAATAGCAGTGTAGTAGAAGTGATCCCAATCGGGTTATTGATGCTCAAAGACTTGGGCGAATTGGATCATAAAGTGCTTGCCGTACCCGTAGATCCAGCAAAAAGAATCATTCAGGCCACCAATTGGCAAGAATTTCAAATGAATTACAGCGCGGCAAGGCTCATTATTGAGCAGTTCTTTTTGAATTATGACGGGCCAGGTGTAATGACCCTCCACGGCTGGGGCGATGAAAAAGCCGCTTTGGCAGAAGTGGAAAAATGGCGTGTATAAGGTTTAATTAAGATTTCCATTTAATATTACAACCACCAGAAGGGCGTTGTGTTTCGGCCACTGCACCACCATTGAGTACGGCTTCTAATGCCGCACGTAAATCTTCCCCAGTTGGTGGTACTTCATTGCGTCTTGGGCGGCTATTGTCCAATTGGCCACGATATACTAAGCGGCGATTTTCGTCAAAAACATAAAAATCGGGCGTGCAAGCCGCATCATAAGCGCGGGCTACGGCTTGGGTCCCATCAAATAAATAAGGGAAAGTATAACCCACGGCTTTGGCATGTGGCCCCATTTTTTCGGGCGCATCATCGGGGTGTGTGTCGGCATCATTGCTATTGATTCCGATAAATTGAACACCTTTTGGGGCATATTCGCTTACAATATGCACAATTTCTTGGTTGATGTACAAGACATATGGACAATGGTTACAGAGGAACATAATAACAGTGGCCTTGCTGGGCGCAATGTCAGATAATTGCACCATTGTACCCGTTGCAGGATCAGGTAGGTTAAAATCGGGGGCAGTAGTGCCCAACGGAAGCATATTGGAAAGGGTATAAGCCATTTTTTAGTGTAGTTGATGGTATGTTGAGTAAATAATGGCGCAAAATTACACATTCGTACGTGCCTATCATAAAAATCTTTTTTTATTCCTTTGCAAAATGTAATTGTTATATTGTTTCTTTTGCTATCGTACACTTTTGTTCTTGATAATTTACCTTGAAATTTGACATAAAGTAAAGTCCCCAAGTGTGGCAAGACCGGCCTTAGAAAAATGCAGGTTTTGCTTGAGTGGAGGCGGATGAAGCCAAAAAGTGTTTGAGCCAAACGGAACTTACGAGGCACGGCCTCTGCTCAATGGTTCGGCGAGTTTTTTTTGGCGCCGCCGGAGCGAGGAAGCAAAAGCACCGCATTTTTCGTCAGCCGAAGCGTTTTTTGCTTACTTTTTTTCGCTAAAAAAAG
>JAYUKX010000109.1:0-11574 GCA_043764095.1 Chitinophagales bacterium | reverse complement strand
GTGCCCTGCTCGGCGGGGTGCGCTGCATCGAACTCAAAAAAGCGGCTCGCCTGACCAAAAATTGCCTACTTTTTTGACTCGAAACCGTTGGGCTAAGTTTTTACGATTAGGCAACAAAGATATAGCACCACAAATACAATATTACCCCGTATAAATACCTGTTTTTTAAAATAGGTGTTTATACGGGGTAAGTGTTAAACTATGACCTCCCCTGACCCTCCAACACCTTCAAAATCATCTCTTTTTTGCGTTGCGACAAAGGCACGGATAAATTACCCTCTAAGATCAAGGTTTCTTCGTTTTTTTCAAACCGCAAGATTTTATCTGGATTCACCAATAACGAATTGTGCGTACGCAGAAATCCCAATGGCTCTAACATCGTTTCATACTCTTTCAGGTGCTTGGAGACCGTAATGGTTTTCCCATGCTCCAAAATAAACTTGGTATAAACGCCATCGGCTGCGCAGTAACAAATCTCGGAAGTGCGGATATAATAGATGTGTTCTGCATCTTTTAACGCAATTCGCTTGGCATTGTCCTGTGGGGCGGCCATACGGGCGAGTAAAAATTCAATTTGCGTGCTTAAATATTGGTTTTTTATGTTTTTTGCGGCTTTTTGCACACATTGCATCAAGGCATCGGGGTCGATAGGTTTGAGTAAAAAATCAATAGCACTAAACCTAAATGCCGTAATCGCATACTTGTCGTGCGCGGTGACAAATACCAATTGAAACGACGGGTTAGGAATTTGTCGCAATAGATCGAACCCCGTTTCACCATCGTCGAGTTCTACATCTAAAAGCAACAAATCGGGCTGAAAATGCCGTATCAGAGCAGTACCACTAGCAATATCGGCTGCGGTTTCAATCTCGGTGACTTCGGGGCAAAAGGCACGCAAAAGTTCTATAATGGATACCTGGATAGGGCGCTCATTGTCGATGATGAGTACTTTCATGCCTTAGATTTTAGTGGTAAATAAATTTGCACCAAAACGCCCCCTGCTTCCTTGTTTTTTACCTCAAACCTTGCATTACCCCGCTCCTGTTGGTTGATGATCTGTAAGCGGTCTTTAATAATATCGGTAGCGCGGGAAACGTGTTTTCTCGTGCGTTCGGTGGCACTTTTCAGTCCTTGTCCGTTATCGTCAATTTCCAATAACAGTTCCTTTTGAGGCGTTGTTGAAAACCGGATCGTCAAGTGGTTATCGCTTTCCACCGATCCTGAAAAACCATGTTCAATAGCGTTTTCAGCAAAAGGCTGGATCAGCATGGGTGGTATTTGCACCTGTGTTTCGTCCAGATCATCTGCTAACTGTATCGTATAATCAAACGTATCTGGAAACCGGAGTTTTTGGAGGTCGAGGTATTGCTGCAAATAGTTTGTTTCTTGTTCCAATGGAATATATTCGGTATAGGTACTTTCTAGGGTTTGGCGCATGATGGCTGCAAACTTGGAGAGGTGGGTCACTATGCTTTTGCCATCGTTGGTTTTGAGTGCCAGTCCTTGCAATGCGCCCAAAGCATTAAAAAAGAAATGTGGGTTCATCCGTGCGCGGTTGAGGCGTTGTTCAGTTTCCAAGGCTGCTTGTTTGGCCTTTAATGCACGTTGTCGCTGAAAAAATACCAGTGCCACAATCGTTAACGCCGCCAGCAGAAAACCAAAGAGCAATTGCCGGTTGCGCAATTGGAAAATTTGGCGTTCTTGCGTCAATTCGATGATGCTTTTTTCGTTTTTAACTTTATTATATTGCTGTTCTAATTCATTGATTGCGTTGAATTTATCAATATTCAATAAACTATCTTTTAATATTGTAAACCGATCATAAGCGGCTAATGCGCGGGTAGGATTTCCGACTAAGACTTGCGTTTCATGTACCAATTGAAGCGCGGAAACAACCATCTGCGGGTTAAATTTTTCAGCTGCCACCAATGCCGAATCTGCATAAGCTGCCGCTAAAGGATAGTTTTTTAATGCGCTATAAATTTCACTTTTTTTACCAAAAGCATCGTAGCGGTATTTTTCCAATAGCGCATTAGGCGCATACGCCAACACACTATCGGTATATTGTAATGCCTTGGCCAATTGATTGGTATATTGGGCTTGTGTAGCAAGGCTGCTAAAACCATCGCAAACGGTATGTTGGTTTTGTACTTCAAAACCCAAACGGATACTTTCGTTGGCCGTTATCAGCGCCGAATCCAAGTAGGTCACCAATGTTTTATTTTGTTCAAAAAGGTTGTTGTAGATACTCGCCTTTCGACTCAAAATAATACCCAGTTCGTTGTTAAAATTGGCTTTTACGGTAACTTTACCTGATTTTGATTGCTCAATCAGGGTAAGTGTAAGGGCTTCTGCTCGGTTCAGATAAGCCAATGATTTGTCGTATTGGTGCAAATTGGAAAATACATTGGCCAAAGAAATCAAGGAACGTTGCTGGCCAAATAAATTTCCGGTACCTTCCGAATAGCCCAAGGCTTCCAAAAAACTATCGGCTGCTTTCTCGTAATTATTGAGCGATAAATAGTAATTGCCATAGGTAGAAAAATGCCGCGAATAGGCCATTTTTCCACACAAAATAGAGTCTAGCAAACGTCGTTCTTCCTCCATAAGCGGTTTTACTTTGGCCGTTTCATTTTTATTAAAATAATATTGCGCCATAGAATTACAGTAGGCCAAACGGCATTCGGGTGTACCTACACGCCTGATTTCTTCAAAAATACGCACGGCATCTTCTACTTTTCCTGTATTAAAACACTGAATAATTTCGGGGATACGCCGCTTCTCTTCTGGGCATTCGCAGGTGTTTTGTGCCGTGGTTATTGTGGAAGCCAATAACATTAAACCAATAAAGCATGGCGTACATTTTAAAATTTGTTGGCGGTGGTACTCCTTTTTGGAACGAATAAAAAATTGTAAAATTTGATTAAACATAATGAATCGGGTTGGTTTTATATACTTGACCTCAAACGTATGGTAAATTGTGCATTAAGATGTAAATGTTATATGAATTGCACAATTTTGGCAGATTTAGCGTGCTGATTTTTGGAAAAAGAATTTTGAGTAGTACACTTCGGCTTTAAAGAAAACTATTATTTATGTTTTCCCAGCACTTACTAACCCAATGCGATCGTCTATTCATCTCCCTTGATCTTCGATGGTGTGTAGGAATATCTTTGCAGTAAGAATTTTGCATCAACACCATCAGTAAATAGTAGTGAAATAATACATCAAGAACGGCTTTATCCTAATCCTTCTGAAGGCTTATTTACCGTTGCGAAAAAACTGTTAATTATGAGGGAATGAATTAATCCATGATCATTGAATGCTTCAAAGGGAATATGGCAACATGTTTCCCTATTGAAGTTTTTACAAATGTAGACCGATTCAAGGTCAAAACCACGAAAAACGTATCAATCATCCTCTTTTTATGTAAAAATCGGTTGTATAGATACAAATTCAATACATAATAACCAACAAACTAGCGATATTTGACACAATATTCAAAATTACCACAACACAATCATGTACAAACTTACTCTTTTATTCCTTTTAAACATATTATTTTTTAGCGCTACTCGAGCACAAACTACCTATTTGGATCCTTCTTTTGGCAATGGCGGTATCGTATGGGACAGTAGCAATGATGCGTTCCAAACCAATTGCTATGATTTACTGCTATTACCAGATGGCCGAATATTGAGTAATATTCTGTATTATAAATATGATCCCAGTTCAGTTACCTTTTGGGTGGATCTGATACGGATGAATAGCAATGGTACGCCGGATAGCACGTTTGGTAATAACGGCAAAATAACGATTCAGCCGACCATCATTTCTCAAAATTTTCCGCCATTCAATTTCAATTCTTGGGCTGAAGATAACAATACCGAATTACTTTTTGATGGTAAACTTACGACATCTTTTTCTTACAAACAAAGTGATACCCTAACCACAGTAGTAGCACAGTGGCTACACGATGGTAGTCCTGATCTAAGTTTTGGCAACAATGGTTCGGTTCGGATCGTCGATATTGATTCAATGGATTACCGACCGTATTTTTTTGCTCGTAAAAAAATGTCGAATGGGCAATTTGTTTTGATTTACTACAACAGCCAAGTTGGCACCAATCGAGATATTGGATTTAGGTTTATTGCGCCCAATGGTCAAGCACTTTTACCCAACAACGCCATTCAGTGGAACCATACGGCCAGTTATGCCGAAACCCCGGTTAGTACATGGATACTCCCCGATAATAAAATCCTAATTGGGTGCACGAATCCTCAACCCGGTGGTTTTGATAACGAAAATTTGATACTACAACGGTTCACTTCTGATGGCACTCCTGATCCTGATTTTGGTTATTTTGGCATTGCTAGTCCATCTACATTATTCAAATATTTTGGCCAGACGGAGATGCTGTTACTCGATGACGGCCGGATACTTGTAGGTCAAATGAATGATGCTGCCAACATTGTAATGGCCCGTTTTTTACCTAACGGGGTATTGGACACCACATTTGGCGATCAAGGGTACATTAAACATAGCAATCTTTTCGGTGGCTTAAATTATTGGGGTTTTAGTATAAGTAACGCTTCCCCATCTGGCTCATTCTATGTTGTTGGTCATAAATTTGTGCAGCCCAATTTCGGAGATTACGAAGCCGCTATCATTCGGGTGCATCCTAATGGTGCAATAGATACGACATTCAGTTCAGACACCATTGTTTACCTGCCTAAAAATGAATTGGGCTTTGAATCCACCTTTTCAGGAGCTATTGTGGGCTCCGATGGCCGTATTTTAGTCTCCGGGGACGTAAATTTTAGTCGGTTTTTATTTGCTCGTTTTTTGCCCGAACCTGGTGCCGTGCCTTGGTACAAAGATGCCGACGCAGACGGCTTTGGCGATGCACAACAAGTACTATATGCTGCCAATCAACCCGTTAACTATACCTCTACAACTGGAGATTGCGCTGATAATAACCCTTCCATTTATCCCGGCGCACCCGAAATATGCAACGGGCTGGATGATAATTGCGACGGGAAAGTGGATAATATTCCAGTACTTGCTCAATGCAAATCGGGTATTGTGGTGTCGTTGCAGCAGCAAGGTAAAATAGTGCTATCACCCACGGCCATTTGGCAACAACCCACTCCTTCCTCCTGCTATGACAATTGGACAACATTTGTACTTAATCCCTCCGATTTCGATTGTAGTGACATAGGTACAAATGCCGTGACGCTTACCATAACGGATATTTGGGGCAACAACAGTACTTGTGCAACCGTCATTGCTGTACAGGATACCCTTTCGCCAGTTTTGGCCTGTAAAAACAAAATTGACTTAGTTTTGGATGCAAATGGCAATGCTACCGTGTTACCAGCGCAATTGCTCAATGGGAGTTTCGATAACTGCGGCATTAGTAGTATTGTCTTGAGCCAGTCGAGTTTTACGGCTGTTCATGTGGGTACTAATTTAGTTCAAGTGACCGCATTGGATGGATCTGGAAATACCGTTTCTTGTACGACTAAGGTGGTGATAGTATCTCCTACAAGTACCGACCAAATAGACTTGGCGCAACCCAAATTCAGTATTACCCCCAACCCCGCAACCGATCAAGCAACCGTCCATATTCCATCGGAATACTCCAACAAAAAACTATGGATACAGGTGACCGATATAAGCGGCCGCGTCGTTTTTACACACAAAACACGTAACGAAAACCTTGTAAGGATTGATTTGGAGCAATGGCCTGCCACCCAATATTTTATTTCTATATTTGAGGGCAATAATATGTTAGAAACACTAACTTTTCAAAAACTATAAACTGATTTATCCCATGTACAGATTAATTTATCCACTCCTTTTAATCATTCATTTAACTTATTATTCCACCGCTCAAACGGCATTTGTGGATACCACTTTTGGCACAAATGGTTTTGTCACCGAAAACTGGAACACAAGTACCAACTTGGCACATATTTCCAATATACGGGTACAGCCCGATCACAAAATATTGGTACGCACTTTACAAGTCACCGATCCCAATGGGAATAAAGGCTTATTACGCCTATGCCGATATTTAGAAAACGGTACACTAGATCTCGCTTTTGGTAATAATGGCACTATTTTGCTCAATACAAATAGTACGATGGATTATTTAGGACGTGGCAATCAACAATTAATACTACTGGACGATGGAAAAATCCTGACGGCTTTTGCTAGCTTTGCCAATGATTCGCTTAAATCTATTATACTCAAATTTGATGATAATGGCCACCCCGACCCAACATTTGGCAGCAATGGTCGGATCGCGATTCTTGAAAAACAACCTGTTACAGGTATTGGTCACAATGCTGGCCTATTCGATATATTGCCCGTGAGCAATGGGAAAATAATGCTTTTTTATCAATCATTTCCTTATTACACAGATTTTGGATTTAGAGAAATCAACGCAGATGGCAGCCTCCCCGTCAATAGTGAAGTATTATGGTGGCAAACCGATCCTGCCGACGAGTTGGCACACCATGTAGTCATTCAGCCCGACAACCGTATTTTGGTAGGTGGTAGGGTCGTGAACCACGATGCTATTTCTTTTTCGTACGATATGCTCATGGCGCGTTTCGATCCCGATGGCTATATAGATGAAAGTTTTGGTGTACAAGGTTTTGTACGAAAAGATATTAGCGGAGGGTATGATGTACTCACCGACTTTATACTTTTGCCGACGGGTAAAATACTCGGCGTTGGGGTAGAAAAAGATTTTAAACTGTTCTTAGTTCGGTTGAATTCCGATGGAAGTGCTGACAATAGTTTTGGGAATAATGGGGTGGGCCTTTATCCAAACATTTCCAATTTAAGTTACTTTAATCTATATATTAGCCTGCTACCCGATAATCGGTTTGTAATCGCCATAAATAATCAAGGGAATAATAGTAAATTGTTGCGTTTTATGGAAAATGGCGATATAGACCCCTCTTTTAACGGCGGTCAGCCTTTAACGGTACCGACGCTACCAGATGCGTCTGAATTTACGGTACAAGATGTGGTGGCTTTACCCGATTATCGTATGCTTGTATGTGGCGTTAGTACTGGTAACCCGACCAAAATGGTATTGTCCAGATTGCTACCACAAGCCAATGCTGTTCCTTGGTACCGCGATATGGATCAAGACGGCTTCGGTAACGATAATGAAGTGGTATATGCTGCTGGTCAGCCCGTTGGTTATAGCGCACTTGGAGGCGACTGCAATGATCTGAATCTGAATATTTATCCCGAAGCGGTTGAACTTTGTAATGGAATCGACGATAACTGTGATGGATTGATAGATGAAGTACCCAATGTTACGTGCATTGAGCAGACAGTAGTTAAACTCAACCAAAATGGCATAGTCAACCTCAACCCAGAAGACTATTGGGTGCCAAATTTCGGCACGCCCTGCAATGATATTACATCGGTAAGTTTGAATATTTCATCATTTGATTGTTCGGGTATTGGGGAACATATTGTTGTACTTACGGCTACAAGTAGCCAAGGAGGAACCAATAGTTGTACTTTAAAGATCACTGTTGTTGATAAAACAGCCCCAACTGCAGTTTGTACGCCTACACTCAATGTTGTAATTGACGATACTGGTTTATACACTTTAACGCCCGGCCAATTGGATGCTGGGAGTACCGACAATTGTGGTATAGTGGAATATGGAATCAATCCTCCGCAATTTTCTGTTTTAGATATAGGAGTACAAACCATAGTTTTTATTGTCGTGGATACCTCGGGTAATTCATCCAGTTGTATCACCATTGCGAATGTGTCGGAAACAAGTGCGACAAAGGACAATGCCGATGATCTACAGTCGGTGGTACTCACACCTAATCCTGCTAAAGACCAAGTGTTCCTAAAAACCCCCAATGCGTGGCAGTCCGCAACGGTAAATTTGCAATTATTGGACACCCAAGGCCGTGTATTGTGGCAAAATGCCGGATTTGTTTCGTCCATCCATATCGAGCAGTGGCCTGCTGGACATTATTATTTGAGATTGGAAAAAAGTGGCACATCGCGCGTTTTTGCTTTTGAAAAAGTAAAATAGGCGGGTCTGAGTACTTAATCTTGGCCAAATAAAATATCAAAAAAGCACGGGATTTCCTTATGAAAATTTCAGTTGCAGCGCACCGCAATATTTGAAGCAAATATGTAAAATCAAATGAGTGCGTGACAAAATCGGGGCATGTACGCAAACAATGGATTTCAACTTAATTGTCGGGGTGACAGAAAAAGTCGCCCCGACAATAGACCAAATACAGTTCCCCACGAACTTCAAGATCTCAATAATGCCAAAACTTAGGTGCAATATTCAACGATCTCCAAGTGAGCACTTATCGAATATTAGGATATTGTCGGGGCGACTTTTTCTGTCACCCCGACAATTAATCACTGATCTACCTTTGAGCCATCTTTGAAATTTCGTTAATAAACAGCGTAAAATCTTTTGAGTGCGTGACAAAATCGGGGCAAAAATTAAACTAATTGACCCTTAATCTAGCGTAAATAAAATATCATACCCCGATTTTGTCACACACTCAAATCAAATTTAAAGGTGCAGCACACCGCAATATTGTTTAATCCAAATCATTTCATAATAATCATATTTCAAACCAACACCGATGCGTATTCATTACCTACTTTTTTATCTTTTATTTGCCATTACCGCATCCCAAGCACAGCAGGCAAAACAACTTATTGAAATTTGTGACAACGGCATCGACGACGATGGCGATGGCCTCATCGACTGCTACGATACCAATAACTGCGATTGCACGCCTATCCCCGATTGTGCAGATACGGTGCGATCCAGCAATTTTGCCATGCAACTGGCTTGGGAAGGAGGTTTTAGTAATTTTTCACCTTATGTAGGAACGCCGCTCGTGGGTAATCTTGATCCTACCAAAGACAGTGTTTCAGAGATCGTTATTATAAAACCTATAGCTCCTTTTTTCTACCCATCTTCATTCACTGATCGACTACTCATCATTAAAGGGGATGGCAGTAACAAAAATAATCCTTCCGAATTAACGATTCCAACGGGTATCCGACTTTTATATGAATCGCCAATTTCTATAGCACTCGCCGATGTCAATGCCGATAACAACCCCGAGCTCATCGTGATTTGTGCGGATAAAAGAATTCGGATTTTTAATAATTATGATCCCGCTGCAATACCAGTTATGCAACTCTGGATTACCTCTTTAGACACTAGTGCTTTGGGGCAAACTACGCCTGCTGTAGCAGATTTTGACGGCGATGGAAACGCAGAAATCTATGCAGGAAATGAGGTTTTTGTATTTGATTTTTCAAACCCACAAGCACCAACCTTACGAAAAAGACTAAAAGGAACAGGATCTGCCGGAAGGTCAGCCACTACAAATCCTACACCCTTATCCGAATGCAGTTCCTTTGCAGCAGATTTGCTTACTGTGGCCGATTGCAACGGCGATCCCGATTGTGAAGGACTTGAAATAGCCGCAGGGAATATGATTTACTCGGTAGATATTGACCCCAATGATGGCGACGGGTTTCAAATTAAAATCCAGCGAAATTTGAATCTAATGACCATGGGAATACCATTTTCGGATGGTTTTACTTCAGTAGCCGATGTTAACCTCGATAATATTCCCGAATTACTGGTCACGGGTACACGCGGTACCCAAGAAGGTTTTTATGTGTGGAATAAAAATGGGTTTTTACGTTTTTTAGGTAGCAATGGTTTTTTCTTGAACACGCCCAATGGTTCTGGTTATATCGGTGGACAGATTGCCGTAGCCAATGTATATGACGACCGAAAAAACGGTTTTACTAAGGACTTTCCTGAAATTATCGTTGGTGATATTAATTTTATTAATTGTTATAACTTAAATGCAGCCACTACAAACCCGACAAAACCTTACTGGTGGAAAAAACAAACAGATACAGCATTAAATACAGGAGGGAGGATAAGATCGATTAGTATTTTTGATTTTGACCAAAATGGCCGCCCCGAAATCCTGCTTGATTCTTATTTTAATGGCATCGAAGTATTGTATGGCGACGCGTTGCCGTTGCCTATGGGTGTTGATACCAATAGGGTTTGGTTTTCTACGACTAATTTTACATCAGGCTATCATAATGGAGGGTATTCTTATCCTGTTGTTGCAGATACCGATGCTGATGGACAAGCCGAAATTGTCGTTTGCGGAGGGAGCAACAACTTAGGGGCTGTTATTTCAGTATTAGAAGCGGAAGAAGTCTATCACTCTACCTGGGCATCGGCACGCTCCACTTGGAATCAATATGCCTACGCAGGGGTCAATATCAATGATGACCTGAGTGTACCAAAAGTACAGCAGCAGGGTCATCTTCAAATTCCGGCAGGAAGCGGCCAACGTCCGTTGAATACTTTTTTGACACAAACGCCACTATTAGGTATCGCCCATGAAAAGTATATGCCCACCCCAGATGCCACAGTAACAGTATTGAATGTACAATGCTTAGGCAATTTGAAGTTTTCTGTTACAGTAAAGGTCTGCAACCAAGGAATTATCGCATTACCGCCCAATTTGCCTATTACTTTTTATAAAGATGGCAACCCTTATGTATCTGCTGCAATCAATATGGGTACGTTTAGTATATCGCCCAATTCCTTGCCGCCCGGTGCTTGTGTGGAATTCACGACTATCCTTCAATTTACAGGTAGCGAGGTATATGCAATGGTGAATGATCCGGGTATTGGTATATTCCCGCTGACCGATAGCGATGAATTTTGGAAGGCCGAATGTAATTACTTGAACAACGCCGCAACATTCAAAATGAACCCTGCCATTGGGCCTTCACTTTCTTTGGGGCCGGATATAAATGGCTGCACAACACCAATTTATACATTTCAGGCGAGTGCTGGATTTGCCTCTTACCTTTGGCAAAATGGTTCAACAGCCGCTTCATTTACAGCCACCAGTCCCGGCAAATATTGGGTAGCAGCCAAAGATAACTGTTTGAATACGCGGCGCGACACAGTAGAGATTGTCGTCGATACGGTACTACAAAATTTGAATACCGCTGTCTGTGAAGGTACTAACTACCTGTTTAATGGCACTACTATTTTAGCAGGAACAACCCAAAATTTTGTGTTTACCTCGAGTGCGAGCTGCGATTCTACGATCCGTGTGCAGGTAGGTATTTTGCCCAAAAGCCAAACCAACGAAATACGACAAATTTGTACGGGCGATTCGACCTTGGTTTTTGGCAATTTTATCAAAAACGCAGGGAGTTTCCCCAAGATATTCCCCAATGCCAACGGCTGCGATTCGCTGCATACAATTCAAGTTAACCTCTTGCCCACGCCATTGCCCACGAGCGAAACACGGCAAATTTGTAACGGCGATTCCACCTTAGTTTTTGGCAATTTTATCAAAACCGCAGGGAATTTCCCCAAAATATTCCCCAATACCAACGGCTGCGATTCGTTGCATACGATTCAAGTTACCCTCTTGCCCGCGCCCTTGCCCACGAGCGAAACGCGTCAAATTTGTACAGGCGATTCCACCC
>JAYUKX010000108.1:0-42857 GCA_043764095.1 Chitinophagales bacterium | reverse complement strand
CGATCGAATCAGCAGAAATTACCAAATGGATTCTTTGGCCTCAATCATTGCTAAAAGAAACTAATATACCCTCACTTTTTGACCGCATACCTTTTTTTGGCGAAAAAAAGTAGAAAGTAAGTATTATTGCACTAAATTTTACCTTTACGAGGTTTGCAAGTGGGCGATACTTTTTTTACAGAGAAAAAGAATACCGCTTTAAAAGGCCCTTTCGAAAAAAGCCACGCAACCAATTTTACCCACCCTTCGTCTCTCTTTTTGAACAGGATATGCAACGATACTGTTTGCATTTTTAAGAAAAAAAGAGATGAAAAAAATACTATTTCTGCTACTCTCCTTTTGGTTTTGGTCGGGTTGCGACAAAACCAAAGAGGTTATTCCCGATGACCAAAATGTACCCGATACTGTGGTGCAGGCCATCAGTGGAAAATTTGGTACGGCCACAGATCTGATCGTGACAACCCTACAAAACAGTGCGCTTTATGCCGCCGATTTTACGGCGCAAATGGTTCATTATACGGCTATTATCCGCCAAAATGGTTCATTCCAAAATTTGAATGCAGAAGTGCCATTAACTGATATGCCAGCAAATGCCAGAGTGTATCTCGATAACCGTTATCCGGGTGCTATTACCAATCATGTATATAAAAACCTCGACCCTACTACACTAGCAACAACGGGTTATTTAACTTATATCACAACGGCTAATGAGCGTTATTTGGTGGATTTTGACCATCTTGGCGTTCGTATATCCAGCCAAAAAGTACCACAAGGCAACTGGTGGCGATTTACGGTTTCGGACATAAATAACGTACCTGCTCCTATTCGTTCTGTCGTACAGGCAGCCCGCCCTTCGTCTGCCTTTCGGTATGCAGTAGGTTTTACCGACGTGAATCAAGTGGCAACATGGCAGGTGGCGGTAAGCGATTCTAATTTTGTACACATACATGACTTGGATGCTTCGGCAAAGGTACTTGACAGTTACACAGAGGATTTGTTAAATATTGGCAACCAACAGATCGAAAATATTGCTTTACCCAATAATACTTTTGCTTACCCAAATGAAATCAACATTTTTCTCAATAATCAATTTCCGGGCTGGATACTAGAGCAGGCTTTTATACAAAGAGATCCTGCAAATCCGATGGTAGGTCTGGGCTTTTTGCTCGTCATTACCTTCGATCAAAGTAAGTATTACGTGCAATTTGATACAGACAATATCTTTAAGGGCGCAATTAAGGAATGAAATTTAAATAAAGGTACAGATTTGGCGGCTTCATTTTGCCCCTCTCTACGTTATTCATCGGTTGTTTAGAACCACTAAACGCCCTCTTCATGCCTTGATATAGCCAAAATCATCTCCCCAAATTTGTACATTTATTTAAATTTCATTCCTAAGGAATAAAAAAATGATGGATAAAAAGGTCCTCGCCGACCTCATACAAGGATGCCAAAAAGGTAACGAAAAAGCCCAGTCCACTTTTTATATGCATTATAAAAGGAAACTACTCGGTATTTGTCGCCGTTACGCCCGCACCACTTTTGAGGCAGAGGATATTTTTCAGGATGCTTTTATCAAGGTTTTTTTGAAAATTGGAGATGTGACACACCCCGAAGCGATTGATTATTGGATCAAATCTATTGTGGTACGTACCGCGATAGATCATTACAGAAAAAATAGCCCATTTTGGTTTACGCAAGATATTGAAAAACCAGGTATTTTACCCGACGACACCGACCCTTTTGACGTATTGGATGCCCTTGAAAAAGAAGAAATTATGGCGGCATTACAAACGCTTCCAGATGGCTATCGGTTGGTGTTTAATCTATACTTAATTGATGGATACGAACACCACGAAATAGCAGAAATGACAGGTATTTCAACCAGTACATCAAAATCACAATTGAGCCGCGCAAAGGCTTTTTTACGAAAAAATCTCACGCAAAAAGGTATAAGTTCTTATGAAAAAGGATGATAAAATACGACAAAAATTAGCCAAAGTCTTCGAAGATTTTGAGGCCGAACCGCAACCGGAAACCTGGGAGCATATTCGTGCTGCTATTCAAAAAAAGAAAAAAAAGCGGCCTATTTTGTGGTTTTTCTTTGGTATTGGCTTTGCTTTGCTCGTTGGTATAGGTTTTTATACACGTTCGACCGCTAAATTGGCAGATGCTGCGCCGCCAACTTCGCGTACAAGCACTGAAGAAACGCTGCCGACGAACAGTGGGTTATCTCGTGCTATTGAACGCACAACACCACAAAATTCGGTTTCAAATAAGGGCTTTACGAATGAAAATGCCACTGATGCTACCCAAAAAGGCGCAGGGTACAATAGTGTGCATAATAACCAACCAACGACTCGGGTAACAAATGGAAAAGCATCTTTTGTGCAACAAGAAAATCCCAGTCAGGAAACGAATAATAACCAGCCAACGAGTATGGTAATGAATACAAAAGCGTCTTTTGAGCAACAAGAAAATCCCTGTCAGGACACGAATAATAACCAGCCAAAGAGTATGGCAATGAATACAAAAGCATCTTTTGAGCAACAAGAAAACCTCGGCCAGCCCACGCTTGAAAACGGGTCGGGTGGGGTAGTGCTATCGCCCGAATTGCCCACCGCAAAGGTGGATACACAGGCGGTTGCACCCCTTGATCCTCTAGATGACCTAAAAAAAGCAAAAAGACAGAAAGGAAGGGAAGCCGGTTGGACTATAGACTTTACAACGCTATCTACCTATCAATTGACACAATCTCGAGTACATGAGGGCAAAATTGCTACCAATATTGGCAATTTGCCCTCTTTTGACACAAAAAGACTGGGTACTTCATTGGCCATTGGTTACCAAATCCCTTTGAAAAAACGGTCGGATTGCAGCATTGCACTGGCTTGGACCAACTTGGCGTATCGGGCGCAATACGATCGGGCATCGGCCAATCAAGTGCAAATTAATTTTCAATCCAATAATCAATACACCATAAAGCGAATTACCGAAAGTGCCGTAAACGATGCTTATCGCCTCAATTTATGGGGCTTGCAGTTGCAGTATGGTTATACTTTTAGCGTATTGGATAAAAAAATTCGGGTATTTGTAGGTGGCGAAGGGGTACTGTATGATCAGAATCCTGAATTATGGGGTAGTGCAGGGTTAAATATTCCATTGGGTAAAAGTAAATTCCAATTGATGCCTGTATTTAAATACCAATTTAAAGCAATGGAGCAGCCCGATAATTTATTGCAAACAAAACTTTATACCGTTGGGTTGGGTATAAAAAGGATTATATAATTGGATGTATTGGGTATCGCCTCACAACTACTTTAAATTAAAAACAGAACAACCTCGTTCGTAAAAAATAAACAAACACATTCAAATGCGGTATATTTCAATACTTTTCGCATCGTTATTTTTAACGATACAATGCGAAGGGCAGACCTTTACAAAAGTTTTTTCAAATAGTGACAGCCTAATCGGGATGAGTGGTGTTACTCCCATCAATAGTGGAGGCTGGTATGCTTCCGGTTTCAAACGAGATTATAAAGGTATCTTTTCATTTTTGACCAAATTCGATGTCGATGGCAATTTATTATGGTCTAAAATACCTGACGAAACACGCGATTCACGTGCTTTGGTGGCTTTGAATGACGGTACTGCGCTGTTCTTCAACAATAACTCTGGTTTTCAAGGCTATTTTGATGCATCGGTTGTGCATGTGGATACAGATGGCTCTTTTATCAGCGAAACAATATGGGGAAAAGCCAACGATCAAGACGATTGGTTTGATGCTGAAAAAATGGACAATGGCGAAGTCATCGCTATTGGTATCAGTAGGGAAAGTTCTGCTTTTGAAGAGCGTACATTACTGGTGAAATTTTCAGCCACTGGTCAAATTGTATGGGAAAAAACCTTTAATGGGGTATTTATTGGGCGATTTACAGATATATTGCCACTACCTTCGGGTGATTTTTATGCCATAGGGCAAAATTATACCACGGGCAATAGCAGTGGTATGGTGGGTAAATTTAAAGCAAACGGTGATGTAGAATGGGTGAAAACATACGATTATGCTCCGCGGCCCTCCTATTTTTTGGCTGGACTGGCTTTGCCCGATGGATCTGCTTTTGTTGCGTCGTATTCCACCACGCTCAATGGCCTTGATGCCACCTTGACTCTTTTGAACATTGCTAGCAGCGGAGCAGTCACCAACCAGAAATCGTTGAAAAGCAGTTACGATATCGGGCCTTTTAAGGTGGGTAAACTGAACAACGATACGCTGCTGATTACGGCTAGATCTAGTGCGCAGTCGGTGCCAACCGTGGATTATGACAATCTAATATTGCAGGTGTCGCCACAGGGCGATTTACTGGATAATCTTTCTTTTGGAACCGATGGACAGGATCTTGGATTCGATGCATTTTTTATGGGTCGCCAGGTGGTACTGTGTGGTACAACCGATACAAGTGCTGATGGCAGCGCAAGACGTGCTTTTTTGAGTAAAACCGCATTTAATGCCTCTTGCTGCGAAAAAGGTACTTTTGTTCAAATAGCGGACGCGCCTCCATTGCCCCAAATAAAGGATCTTTCTTTTAGTAATTCAATGGTGCCTTCCAAGCAAAATCATACGGTTACTATGCCAAATTACCCATTGATGGAATCATTGTCTTGCCAAAATCCAGATGGTACTGTATTGCTACCTGCTGATAAGACTATTTGTATTGGCGATACACTTCAGTTGGACCTCATGGCAAATATACCGGGCAATGTGCTTTGGAGTACGGGTGCCACCACTCCCACGATTTTTGTGGATACACCAGGTATTTATTCCGTTACCCTCGAAGGCGAGTGCGGCAACGCAAACGATGCCATTGAAGTGGTGGCCATTGGCAACCGCGTAACGGCAGCCATTGCACCTGTGGAAGAGATATGTCCTGGAGAACGGATTGTGCTGGAGGCTGCTGGAGGTACAGATTTTACGTGGTATGATGCCGCAGGAATGGCTGTATTTACGATCGCAAATCCCACCATAAAACCGATGGAGTCCACCAATTATACTGTGGTTGTTGCAGATGGTGCATGTAGGGATACGGCTATGGTAGCAATAGATGTATTGAGCGCTCCCACTATTTCGGCAGGATCAGATTTGGCTATAAAATTGGGAGGACAGGTGCAATTAAAGGCCACTGGTGGGGTGAGTTATACTTGGCAGCCACCAGCAGGTTTGAGTTGTAATGATTGTCCTTCGCCATTGGCCAGTCCTACCACCACTACTACTTATATCCTCACTGGCACGGATGCCAATGGCTGTTCTGATACAGCAGCAGTAACGGTTTTTGTAGCACAACCATGCCCTTTTTATATCCCGAATATATTTAGTCCAGAAGGCGAAAATGGATCAAATAATGATAATTTTGGGGTATTTAGCAATCTTATAGACCCAATGGGCTATATATTGCGCATTTATTCGAGGTGGGGCGAATTGGTATTTGAATCCAATAATCCGCAGCAACTTTGGGATGGTACTTTTAAGAATAAACCAGCACAACAGGGTGTTTATATGTATCAATTACAGATGAATACCTGCGATGGTTTGGTGCAAAAGAATGGGGATGTGACGTTGGTGCGATAGATAAAATTTAGTCAATAATATGTTCTTTAATTTATAAAAACAATTAAAAAATTAACTATGAAAAAGAAAAATATTTTAATTACGCTTGCCTTTGCACTATGCCTGCAATCCATTCAGGCGCAACAAAAAGAAGGGAATATTTGGCATTTTGGTGTAGGCGCAGCGCTCGATTTTAATTCAGGGACTGCCGTAATCACCACGCCCAGTTCGATGCGTACTTTTGAGGGCAGCGCCAGCATTGCGGATGCCGATGGTAACTTATTGTTTTACACCAACGGCGGTGGTCGCGACCCAATACTAAGTGGACAGTCGAGTGGACAAATATGGAACCGCAACCACGAAGTCATGTATGATATGGGTAATACCGAAGGCGGCGGTTTTAGTGCTACCCAATCATCGGTCATTATTCCCAAACCGGGTGCCCCCCAAAATTACTACCTGTTTACGATGGAAGAAGTTGAGTTTAATGTGGGTGGTACTGTTCCCGGGCAACCGCAAGGACGGGGATTATCTTATTTTGATGTAGATATGTCACTCAATGGTGGTTTGGGAGGTGTTGCCGCTTATGAGGGTTCTATTTTTGTTCCATCTTACGAGGGATTGTGCGCTATTCGGCACACGAATGGTAGCGATTATTGGATTATTGTACATAATGATACGTTTGGATTGGCAGTTTTTCCAGTTAATCCCAATGGTGTGGGTACGCCCGTATTTTACGATATTATTGGGGGCTCGGTTGGCGGCATCAAAGGTTCGCCGGATGGTAAATGGGTGAGTGTACTGGACTATCTGCTTTCTTTTAACGCTACCACAGGTGTGTTGGGCAATCCGTTGAAATTGGACGCTTTTCCTTATTATTCAGAGTTTTCGCCGAATAGCAAACGCCTTTTTTTCTCCACCTTAAATTCTGATTTTGGTTATTTGGATTTAACTAGCCCAAATATCAATTCGAGTACAGTAATCTTTGATCAAGTACAAGGTACGGGTTTTTTGTTAGGCCCAATGCAGGTAGCACCCGATGGAAAAATCTACTTTGTGCAATTGTCATTTACAAAAGATACTGTTTTTATATCTGCTATTGCTTGCCCCAACACAGCACCATTGTTGGAATTAGAAACGTTTGGTTTTAGCAGGGCAAATGATGGAACATTCTTGAGTTTGCCAAATTTTGACAATGCAATTTTTCTTAACGATATGGAACCGCCAGTGGCTGTTAATTTGGGTAATGACCAAACCCTCTGCGGCGATCAAACTATTGTATTGAATACAGGTGTGAGCAATGCAACTTATACTTGGTCTAATGGTGCTCAAACGCCTACCCTGAGTGTCAATACGCCAGGTATCTATACCGTAACGGTAACCCCTGGTTGCGGTGCTGCGGTGGTGGACTCGGTAGAGATAGATCAGGTATTGATTAATCTAAATGCTGGCAATGATTTAAGTATCTGTAAAGGTGATACGCTTCAATTGGCGGCATTTAGCAATGGTCAAGTATCTTGGATACCCTCCAATTTGGTTGCTGCTCCTAGTACGCTCAATCCATTTTTTACGGGTAACAGCACAAGTACATTATTCATTACATCTCAATTGGACGGATGTACCTTAATAGATTCGATAACCATTACGGTGGTTGATCTTCCCACAGTGAGTATCATGTTGGATACGACAACGATCAATGCCGGCGAATCGGTACAACTGTTAGGTACAGGTATGGGAACAATGCTTTGGTCACCTGCAACGGGATTGAGTTGTACTGACTGTATGGATCCTATAGCAATGCCCACAGAAACAACTACTTATACATTAGAGGTAACCAATGCAGCCGGTTGCTCTAACTCAGAAAAAATAACGATCACTGTCATTCCTCCTGATTGTACTCCGGAGATACCCAATGCTTTTACCCCGAATGGCGATAGTACCAACGATAGTTTTTTACCGATTGGCGATACGATTGAATCCTATAACCTAACGATCTACAACCGCTGGGGACAGGAAATATTCAGCGACACCAAGCCTTGGGATGGGCAGTTGGGTGGCAAAGATGCGCCTTGCGATGTGTATATTTATAGGTTAAATATGCAAATTTGCGGTAACGACCAATCCTATTTAGGGGAAGTTACTTTGATTCGATAAATGCCTACAACCAGTACATTTCAAGTGTGCCCACCTGCCAATGCTGCTCCGGGGCCATTGATCGTACAGGCAACTAAATTGGTATATAATTGGTGTACTTGTGAATGATAATTGGGTGTCATGTCAAATTTCATCATTTTTTAAGCCCCCAAGGGCATAATTTCCGAAAACAAACCCACTGCTTAAAACGTTAGGTAAAGGATAACATTATCCACTTATCCTATATTTTAAGAAGATGA
This sequence comes from Chitinophagales bacterium, assembly GCA_043764095.1. Taxonomy (GTDB): domain Bacteria; phylum Bacteroidota; class Bacteroidia; order Chitinophagales; family Saprospiraceae; genus M3007. Next base: position 34,859 of record JAYUKX010000108.1, on the reverse strand, counting down.
AAAACAACGTACACTATTTTGTAATGCTCGCCTTTTGTATGTCCCTTCAATTTGTTTATGCTCAAAAAGAGGGGAATGTATGGCATTTTGGAGAAGGAGCCGCTTTAGATTTTAATACAGGGACGGCTGTGATTACTAACCCCAGTTCGATGCGCACTGTTCTTGGCTGTGCCAGTATTGCGGATGCAGACGGTAATCTGTTATTTTATACCAATGGAGGCGGGGGGAGTAACAATGGAGGTGGGAGCTTCGATGGAAAAATATGGAACCGTAACCATCAGGTCATGTACGAAATGGGTGATTTTGAAGGCGGCAGCAATAGTGCAGCACAATCATCTGTGATTATTCCAAAGCCAGGTACGCCTAATCATTACTACCTTTTTACAATGCAAGGACAGGTGTTTGATCCATATCCTGCTCGACCATTTGGAAGAGGACTATCGTATTTTGAGGTGGATATGTCCCTCAATGGCGGTTTGGGCGGTGTTGTCGATTATAAAGAAGCTATTTTTGCCCCATCTTTTGAAGGTTTGTGCGCGGTTCGGCATACCAATGGCAGCGATTATTGGATCATTGTCAATAATAAAGGTATAGGCTTTGCTGTTTTTGGTGTGAGTGCAGGAGGTATTAGTACCCCCCAACTTTTTAATGGCGCTTCGGGCAGTGAGATCAAAGCCTCGCCAGATGGTAAATGGGTTTCAATGTCAAGATACCTATACAAATTTGATGCGACCACCGGCAAACTAAGTAATCCGTTGTGGTTAGATCCTTACTTTGGTCGGCGTGAATTTTCGCCCAATAGTAAACGGCTTTTTGTTTGTAGTTACGTTGACGAATCACTCTTATACTTTGATTTGACCAGCCCAAATATCAAGGCGAGTAAGATAGACATTATCCCTTTTGGTGATAGCACACTTTTTTCGACGAGAGGAATGCAATTAGCACCCGATGGAAAAATTTACATTAGTCAAGCCGGTTATGGTTTTTCGTATTGGCTATCTGCCATTGCTTGTCCCAATACGGCTCCATTTTTAGAATTTAAGAAAATAGATTATAATGCGGCTTCTCATAGTAACCTTCCTAATTTTGACAATGCGATTTTTCGCCAAGATGATGACCCGTTATTACCGGTTGACCTTGGTGCCGATAAAAGCATCTGCGATGGCCAAAATATCGTGTTAGATGCTGGCCCGAACGCAACAGGTTATACTTGGTCAACGGGTGCACAAACCCCCACTTTATCCGTAGATTCGGCGGGGACGTACATTGTTACTGTAACTGGTGAAGGATGTAGTATCGGTAAGGATACATTGGTCGTCAGTCCATACAATATAGCCGCCGGGGAAGACCAAATTATTTGTCGCGGTGACACAGTGCAATTATCGGCTGTGGGTACAGGCGTATTGTCTTGGAGTCCTCCTAACGTAGTTTCCAATAGTTCGATACTCAATCCCATTTACACGGGGAACAATAACAATACCTCACTGATCATTACCGCTAATTCAGGTGGGTGTACCGCCCGTGATACTGTTGATCTTTTATTTTTTGATAAGCCAGTAGCAACTGTTATGCCTGGAGATACAACCATTGTAATCGGGACATCTGCGCAACTCTCTGTACCCGGAACAGGGACGATATTGTGGTCACCCGCGTTGGGATTAAGTTGTGTGGATTGCGCCAACCCCATCGCAACACCAGATACCACCACTACCTATAAATTTGTACGCACGAATGAGGCTGGTTGTTCCATTGCTGACTCCATAAGGATAAGAGTGGCACCAGATTGTACACCAAAAATACCAAACGCCTTCACGCCAAATAATGACACTACCAACGATGATTTTTTGCCCATAGGAGAAGCCATCGAATCCTATAACCTAACGATCTACAACCGCTGGGGACAGGAAATATTCAGCGACACCAAGCCTTGGGATGGGCAGTTGGGTGGCAAAGATGCCCCTTGCGATGTGTATATTTATAAGTTAAATATGCAAATTTGCGGTAACGACCAAATCTTTTCAGGCGATGTTACCCTAATTCGATAAAGGCCTGCGACTGAATGTAACTGCGGATGTTACGCCGAGTTGGCGCTGTGTACCGGCTACCAACTTGGTCAATAACTGATGTACTTGTGAAGGATGCTATGTGTGTTATGATCCGTTGCTATTTTTGGGAAAAATATATAACTCACAAGATTTTTTTTATATATAAAATGATGTAGCCGCATAAGTATTTGAACAGCACAGTTTCTCCCAATAATGTTCTGTAAAATATAGTGTCGGCGCGACTTGAAGTCGTTCCGACACTATATTGAATCAGTTTAAAAATATTATTTCGTTACTTTGCTTATGCCTTAGTAATCACCAACTGCTCCACTAATTTTTCGTGACCGGGTGCTTCAATGGCTATGTTAAATATGCCAGCGGGCAAGTTTACATCGTTAAAATTGATAGCATTCTTGCCTTTTTCTGCGGAAAACTTTTGTGTTTTTAGTAATAAACCGTTTGAATTCGAAATGGATATCGTAATATCCATTTCTTGTTCAGCAGAGAAAAAGAGTGTAAACGGACCTGATGTCGGATTGGGCTGGATACTAAAATCGCTGAGTCCATTATCGTCTATTCTAGCCTTCCGAATCGGTGAATACTCATTCGAATTTTCATTAAAATTCATTTTCAACCGATAGTAATTATCGCCTGACGCAGGAGACAAATCATAGAAATCATAATTTGTAGTTACGCCTAACCCACCTTTGGGTATGGATTCGCCGATGGGTTCAAATTGATGACCATCGGTTGATCTTTCTATTTCGTAGTTGAAAAGATCTCGTTCAGATTCAGTAGTCCAATTGAGTTTTACTGTACGATTTGGATTCGGTGTAGCCCTGAAGTCCACTAATTTGACGGGTAAAGCAGCTACTGTGGATGGCTGATAGATGATATTGTTTACCTCTTGCGTGTTGTATTCCTGATAGTATGTTCCGTTATTATTTTGAGTCCAACTGTCGTCCGCAATTTCAAAAGTGCCAGCTCCTGGCGTGGAACTATTGATTTGCAAAACTGCGATTACATACTCCTGACCTGCATTGAAAGAACCTCCGCCGCCACTTGCTTTTGAGAAAATATAATAATCGAACCCGCCTTGTACTCCATTCGGTTCCACTATAGCAGGGTTGCTCGTCGCTTGCGCATAAGCGTAAGATGTACTGAGTACGGTTAGCGTAGCATTATAAGCCGTTGGAAACTTTATGGTAAACAGTCCGGCGGTATATCCGCCAACTGTTGGGGTAAGGTTTTGATTTGGCTTAATGCGAATTTCTAACTTGTTGCTGCCTGCTGGCACATTAAAAATCCCAATATCGATAATGGGTGTTTGCGCAAATAATGAAAAAGCGCACAATAGTGTTAAAAAAGCAAGTATGTATTTCATGTTATTTATTTTATTTTTTTAAATATGTTGAAGATCGCAGTTGTCACCCAAGAAAGGCAACAACTGCGATGATAAAAGGAAATTTACAACTGTTCTTTTATGGTAGCCGCCTGATTACCTAAGAGGTTATTTAAGATGATTACACGGTCATTATTAGAACCATTATAAACCACAATACCATTCATATTGAGATCCTGAACTTGGTACCCCGTCAGCGTAGCCGCCTGGTTACCTGCCAATATCGTCAATATTACATTGCGATCATTACCCCCTCCATTATAGCTCATTAAGTGCTTGCCTCCACTCAAATTAAATAGGCTTGCATTACCTGCCCACATACCCATAATACCTGGAGCCAACTCCTTTCGTGCATTGGTTAATATAGGCGACAACGGATTGAAATCAGGATTATATACTGCAAATGCCGGATCAGTGAAATCAAGTGCTGGCGGTGATGCAAGGGTAGTCCCAACTCTATTATTAGTCATGATACCTAGGTGGTTACGGTGGCGAATGGCCACATAATATGCACCCAAATTTGTACCTGCAAATAGTACAGGAGAGGTACCGTTCATGTCAACAATATCACCGTCGCGCTGAACCAAGGCTGCACGCGTTGCTACAACTGTATTCCGGTTGTTCTCGTCGCGCAATTCAAGAAACACCCAATCCACAATTGCATTGCTACCTGTAACTGCTAATACACCGGCATTGATCGTACGTGTTCCTCCGCCATTGACTGCTGTAAAGTAAGTGCTGTAACTTGCCGATGTTGAAGGTGAAATCAAGAAAGTACCTGTTGTGTACGGATCACTATTTGGAATAAAGTTACTCGACCTTAAGTTGTCAAACATCAGGTTGTTCCCTGTGTTGAATGGACCTTGTAACATAACTTTAGCCGTTATCTGTACACATGCTCCGGTAATTACATCAATAAACCCTGTTGTAAAGCAACCTGTTGGCATGGTATAGCGCACATAAGCATCAACAGTGGCAGCAGTGAGCGCAAGTCCCGTCAAGGCGTTAGTGTTGTTGGTTGCATCTGCTTGCGTAGCATGATAAGTATAAGTACCACCGAAAAGAGTGGGTGCTATGACCACATTGTTCAGATTTAGGCTCACACATACCGGAGTGGGCTGAGTGATCGTAATACTCGGTTTCGGATTGACAGTCACTGTTAAAGTACCCGTCTGTGAAGAGCCATTACAACCAGTAGCCACTGCGGTAATGGTCACCGGACCTCCAAAGTAAGCAGCATCCCAGTTCATCTCACCTGTTGAAGCGTTGATAACGCCTGCTGCTCCCGGGCTAACACTGTATGTAACACCCGTATTATTGGTAGGCGTAGTTAAATACATGGCATTAGCGTCATCTTGGCATACAACTGTTGGGCCAGTGATAACCACGGCACCGACCGTTGGTACGACCGTTACTGTAATGTTCAAGGGCATTCCAGGACAGAAAGTCGGACCAGTACCCATTGGATTCAATACATACACTACATTGATAGGCGCAGGTGTTGTATTCACCAGCGTTTCATTGATTGCATTTGTACCGAAGGCAACACCTGTACCGGAACCTGCACCGCCTGTTACTGCACCATACGTTGCAGTCCAGTTGAAATTAGCACCAAATACATTATTTGGATTGGTTACTGTACGGGCTGTATTCGTACCAGAGCAAATCGTAGTGCTGGCAGCCGCAATATCTGGCACTGGATAAACCGTTATCGTTATATCAAAGAATGCACCCACGCAACCGTTGGTACTGGTTGGCGTTACGCGATACACCACTGCTTGTGGGAATTGTGTAGCGATGGTCAACACATTTGTGATCATACCGCCTGTTGTTGGAGTGAAGACTTCCCCGCTTACTGAAGGATTGTCAGTAAGTGCAAACCATGAGAAACTCGATAACACACCATTGCCATTCATACTATTCATATATGCCTGTAAATCAAACCCAACCGGATTACCGCTGCACATCACACCTGTACCATTAACTGCAGCAGGCAATGGATTTACAGTTAGTATGTTGGATAATGCGACTGGCATAATCACACAACCAAAAGCATCTGTAACACTCATCAAAGTATAGGTATATACTGTTGGTGTATTGCCAGTGGTAGGTGAAACAGGGAGCAATTGGCCGTCGGTGTATCCAGTGACGGTTGTATTCGTCCCCGGTGTCCGACTGTACACAATGGTGTAAGGGCTAGAACCGCCTGTGATCGTAAAGGAGAGATTCGTTGTTTGACCCGTACAAATAGCAGGGCTTGCTAAGTTGACTGCTGATGCAGCCAGCGTAGTTGAAACCACCACTGTTTGATTGGTTGTTGCCATATTTCCTGCCGCATCTGTCACCGTCCAAACTACTGTGGTACTGCCCAATGGGAACGTAATGTTTGTTGTAGTCACATCCCCCATTGCTGGAGTTGAACCTGTTGCCGTCCAAGTCACTGATGCCACTGAACAGTTGTCACTTGTTACCGGCGTACCCAATGATGGGACGATAGCAGAGCAGGTGGTGGTGTTTACTGTGGGGGTGAGGTTGGCTGGGGGGGTGATGGTGGGGGCTTGTGTGTCATTCACTGTTACCGTAAACCCACATGTATGTATATTCCCTGCTGCATCTGTCGCAGTTACCGTGACTGGAGTTGTACCCACATTGAAGGTACTGCCACTCGCTGGCAACGCTGCGCTGGTTACACCCGAACAGTTATCCGAAGACGCAGGTAATGTGAAACTTACCACTGCACTGCATTGGTTCAGGTCGTTAGATTGTACCACATTCAATGGGCAAGCCGCTACTGGTGCCTCTGTGTCATTCACCGTAACCGTAAACGCACACGTCGCCGTCAATCCCAACATATCATTCAAATTATCCGTAACAGTATAAGTCACCGTTGTTACACCCTTATTGAAAGCAGAGCCACTGATATCATTAACACCAGTATTTGGAGAGGTCAATGTAGTTGCACCTGTAGTTGCATAAGTAACTACAAATCCTGTACAATTATCGGCTGGTGTAGATCCCAATCCGTTTACAATTGCGCTACAAAGTCCTGGAGCAGTTACAGCAGTTGCATTTGCTGGACATGTAATAGTCGGCACCACCACATCCAACGGCCCAGTAGCAGTCGGCACATATATCACATTTTGTACTCCTGCACCATTTAATTCTTGGTAGTAGTCTCCGACAATCGGTCCATCAACATAAGGCGTTACCAAGGTAAACGTCCCAGTACCATTACAACTACCTGGCTGTTTCAAAATAGCGACCACATTTACAGAATTGGCCGCCCAATTGATCGAGTTGGATCCATCAAAAGAGTATGTATAATATTTATGGGTAGCATCTATACCAACATTGAACAATGCATAGCCGAAGAGTGAACTATTGACCCTCAATGTATCAATACCCGCAGCAATTGGAACTTTAACAGTAAATTTACCTGCAGAATAATCTCCATTCACCACTGCCACCAAAGGTCTGATTTTGATAGCATACAAATCGCTGTTTGCTGGTTCATTGAAGATACCAATATCAAATATTGGAGTACCAACTGTAACGATTACAGATTGGCTGGAGGTGCAACCATTTCCATTTGTTACGGTATAGGTAATCGTGCTAGTTCCAGTCGAAACACCGAAAACTTCACCAGTAATAATGTCAACCGTTGCAACCACTCCATTGCTCGAAGTCCAAGCACCATCAGGTGTTGTGCTGGCTAATTGTGTAGTTGCGCCAACTGGTACGCCTAAGTTACCTGTGATGGGCAGTACTATTGGCAGTGGATTGATCGTAGCACTGGTGTTGTTTGTTGCGAAACAGTTTGCAGGATTAGTAACATTTATAGTAATCATTACAGTACCTGATGCGCCAGCTGTGTAAATAATACTATTGGAGCCTTGGCCTGAAGTAATTGTTCCGTTTGTAAGCGCCCAGACATAACTTGATCCAACGCCTGCATCGGGTATGGAGGCGGTATTGCCTGCGGAGCCAGAGCAAACAGAGGCAGCAGCAGTAATGGTTGTATTGGGCAATGGATTGACCACAACCTCTTGTTCATCAGTAGTCGTACAACCTCCCTGAGTCACTGTCACTGTGTATGTGGTCGTAACGATTGGACTTACTGTGATACTGCTGGTGATCGCACCACCCGGAGCCCACAAGTAGGTGGGAGATCCAGTGATGGTTGTTGTATTCAAGGTAGCCGAGGCTCCAACACAGATAATACCATCGTTATTAGCTACACCGCTGGTTTCAACCGGGCTGATGGTAATAGGTGTAGGGGTCGTGCTGACACCTGTTCCGCCAAGTGCAACAGGAATACCATTCAACCAAGGACAATAGTTAACAAAAGTGGTCACCAACGCACCCGTGCCTGGGCCTACTGCGCCTGGGCCGGAAGCCGCATTCCAGTAGTTGTCAATCGCATTGATATTGGTAGTACCTTGGTTTTCTATGCCAAAAGTAATACCTGCAAACCAGTTGTTTGGCGTTGCGGTTACCGTACCTGCTGTACCAGTAGCCTGTATGTCTTTGCCATTGTTGGTTGTGCCTTGAAACTTATTGGTTGACACTGTACCAGTACCTGCATTCGTAAACCGAACGCCGATTCCGTTGTCGTAGATGTGGTTGTTGTTGATAGTGGCGGTACCGCCGTCCACATCAATACCAACCGTGTTACCCATAATACTTGCTGGATTATCGTGAATATTTGCAGAAGCACCGCTATTCAACACCCAAATACCGATTGGGCTACCTGATATAGTTGTATTCCCTTTTATTTCAGCGGAAACAGTTGCGCCGTTAGAATTTAAAGGATTGTCATGTACTTTAACACCTGCTATTGATGCCCCTGTTATTGAAACTCCATCAACGGTTGCAATTGTATTATTAGCATCAGAGGCGTAACCCTCATAATTATTCACATTGATACCAAGTTGAACATTTGAAATCGTACCACCAGTAATATTTGGTGCAACTTGACAGTTCCAAACATTGATGCCTTCAATAACTGGTCGAGTTGAGCCCGCACCATTTATCGTATTATTGGTTAGTGTAGAAGCAACGGAAAGAGAACCTAATAACATGCCTCTCCATCCACCATCATTTGAATTATCAAGTGTAGTAAATGTATTACCAGAGAGTGTCAAAGGAGATGCAGCACTATAATGCAGGTTGTGAAAAACGCCTACTCTTCTGGATTGAATCGTGTTATTCGAAATCTCTTGATACGAAGCAGCACCAGGGTTTGCTGCATTAAAATTACCCGTTTGAACGCCAATTCGTACATTGGTCATACAGTTGTTTTCTACTCTGGCATATTGGTTATTATACAAAAGTACGCCTCCACCCCAGAAAGAAATTCCAGAAGTAGGATCATAGGTACCTAAGTCTAGGATTTTGTTGTTGGAGACTACATTACCAGCTGACGGAACAGCTCCGGGTAAATTAGTAGGGTTAGAAGGGAAATCATATAACTCAACTGCAAAATAAGAAACATTTTTTATGATATTATTAGAAATAACAGCATCAGTTCCAGTTACATACCTTGTAATACCCACTGCAATATCAATATCCGCACTAGTAGTACTTGTTTTACCTGTTGTGATGCTCGTGTTATCACCATCAATTGTAAAACCTTTGATCGAAACATTGGATGCTTGAATATCAACGACTGAATATGCACTAGTACCTGCAATATCAGAAACGGCTGTAGTAAGAATTGCTTCTGCAACGCGGCTTCCAGAACATGGATCAACCGAAGCATTGGGGCCATTGATGGTCAATGATTTATTGACAGTAATATTCTCTGCATACGTACCCGCATCCACATTAATCGTATTTCCAGTTGATGCAGCATTGATCGCCGCCTGAATCGTACAATAATTCAAACCCGTCGTCATATTATGTACGGGACCCGCCAAACTATTGGTCACTGCAACCATCGTGCTAGTCGTACAACCATTAACGTCTGTTACTGTCACAGTATAAGTACCTGCTATCAAACCAATGATGGTGGGAGTAATCGCAGCATTTGACCACAAATAAGTGTAAGGTGAAATACCTCCGCCAATTACAGATACGGTAGCCGTACCGTCGTTATTGAGCGGGCAATTCGCCACGGTGGATGTTGCAGCAACTACCAAGGCACAAGATGGTGTGCAAATAGCAGCAGGTTGGAAACCGTTGGAAGGGCCATCTAAATCCACACCATTAATTAGGTAAGGAATATAAGTTACAGCACCACTGATTTTTGCAGCCACCGTAGCAGGCACATTACTGCCATACCAGTTACAGGTGGCATCAACACTTGAATTAGGCGTTCGATTATCAATTGCCCAATCCACGACTGTACCAGACATATCGTTATTATGAATTTCTAAACCTCCAACATTAGCACCTGATAAAATGGTAATATGTGAGGAGTTTGCACCAAAAATATTTCCAGTGAAGTTTAATGCCTGAGCACTTTCTATCACCCATCCTCTTGTATTTGAAATGGTATTATTACTAATATCGCCTGAACCAGCACTTAAATAACCTGGCTGGCGAAGGGATTCAATAATATTATTATCCATTAAAATACCAGTTACAGGACTAGCAGACCAAACTGTTGCCCTTGTAACTTCTCCCGCTCCATATACATATGTGCCAGAGAATTTATTATTTAAAATTTGAGTGTTGCTTTGGAAAACCCCAAGAATACCACCTTGTGCTCCAGTACCAACCACTTTAAAATGAATGTCTTTCACTGTAATTCCAGGTGCATTAAGTGTTAATGCAATTGGTCCATTCACATTAAACCATGAAGAAGACATTTCTACAATTGTATTATTAAGACCATGGCCTTGTATCGTGATATCGGTGTTAACATTACTATGAGATGTTAAACTATGAGTGCCATCGCAAATATCCACAATGTCTCCATTTTGAGATGCTGCAATTGCCGATTGAATAGTAGCGAAATAAGCCGTTGGACTAACTCCTGAAAGTGTAATAGGTAAGTATTGGATCGTAGTGGCAGATGAAATTGCTGTTGAGCCATTTGCATCTGTAATTGTAATTATATATGATCCTGCTGATAGTGGAGTAATTGAATAAGGGCTGGTAATACCAGTCGCCGATCCACCTGTCCAGGCTATGTTATAAGGGCCTGTTCCACCACTAAAAGTTACAGTTATTGAACCCGTTGTTGGTCCACAATAGATATTTGTGGGTACCGCTGATGCGATCGCAACCGGTGTGCCGGTACATGATGCCGTTGGCTGGAAGCCTATACCACCGCCGTCGCCGTCGCCAATTAACCATGGGGTATAATCTACAATCCCAACTATTTTAGATGCAATTGTGCTTGCATTAGCAGTACCCCACCAGTTACAATCCGCGTTAACAGTTACTCCGGATGGTAAATTAGAAGCATTGGTTATGCAATTTGTAAAACTATTTTGATTAAGAGTTACTAATCCTGTTGCTGAAACATCATTGAAGGTACGATAGCCTATTGTTGTAGTATAAAAAGCGGAAACTCCTGTGTTTGCGTCTATCTTATTGTTATTAAATAGGGCTTGCGGCGCACTTCCGCTTCCTTGATTGCCAAAAGTTCTTGCTTCAGCGCCACGGAAAGTTAACTGTTCGGTCGTCCAAGCGCCATTTAATGAAGCTTTCAAACCGCTACGGTCATTTGCCGCTACGGTTACTTCATTCTCCAACCATGTAACCATTGCTGCCCCTAATGTTTGATAGTTATTATACATGCCAATCAAACCGGCAGATATTGTATTGCGTTGGATTAAGCCTGATGTTGTATGTCCATATGGCATGTATTGTATACCTATATTGGTGTTCAGGAATTGATTATCCTGGATTGTACCGGCTGTTGCTTGTACATAGATTCCTCTGTTAAATCCACTATTAACATTAGGTCCACAATCAACATAATTTCCTTCAACCAGAAGCCCGGTACGGTATTGTGTCAAACTATTATCAGTAAGTATATACATCGGAATTTCCGATCCATACATTTTGTTATTTTTAATAGTTAGATTATTGATTTTATCAGTTACAATAAGGTAATGATAATTTGGAATGGTTGCATCCTGACAACGTAGATCAAATCCACTAATGGTTACTCCTGTAAGATTTGAACCTACGTTAATTAAATCCTCACCATTAGCAGTTCCTGTTGGGAATTGAATAATAGCTTCAGGAACACGGCTACCATTGCCAGGGATAGTTGCATTTGGACCATTTAATGTCAAAGGTTTCGTAATATTCACTTCCTCCTCATACGTACCTGCACACACATTAATCACATCATTGTTGCTCGCTGCTGTAACAGCTGCCTGTATGGTTGCATAATACGTCGGATCGCCAACGCTGCCTGTTTTCGTTACCGGCAGATACTGTATGGTTGCACTTGCTGTGGCTGTTGATCCATTTGCATCAGTTACCATTACTGCATAAGGTCCGGCTGCAAGTGGAGTAATTAAATAAGGGCTGGTAATACCAGTCGCAGATCCACCTGTCCAGGTTATGTTATAAAGGCCTGTTCCACCACTAAAAGTTACCGCTATTGAACCCGTTGTTTCGCCGCAGATGATGTTGTCTGGCAGAGCGGAAGTAATTACTATTGGAGTACCAGAACATGACGTATTTTGGAATCCAGTTGTACCCGATTCATCTGTTCCGTTTACCAACCATGGGGCATAGTTAATTGGAGAACCTGAAACTTTAGAATTAACTACACCACTTACTGCGCTGCCAAACCAGTTACAATCTGCATCAACAGTTGTGGACATTAATCCTGTCTCAAGGATGATAGCTGCAGGATTGGTGCCTAACAAACTATTTTCATTGATGACAATATTGCTAAATGAAACAGGGCCGTTTGGAGCGGCATTATGTAAATTCCTCAAGCGCACGCCTGCTCCTAAAGCACCTGGAATTGTCGGTGTTACAGTTACAAAACTATTATTATCAATGCTGATAGCCGATTGTACAGGCTGCGAAATAACCGGTGCTACACCTCCTGTATTAAAATCAAATCCGAGTGATACTGGACCGATTACATTGCGATGTGCCGACAAGCCTGTCAAATTGCGCTGACTCAAAGTTTGAACCGCACGATAAGTATTCGAAATAGTGTTTTCATTTATGATATGGGCTGTTGCATCACGGTCTGACATCCCAATTTGAATGGCCCAAGGAGCATTCGTTGTCGTAGTCGGTGATCCGTCTCCCATATCAATCGTATTATTACTGATATTCGCAGTCTGTAAACCATCTGAATTGATACCCCTTCTCCCTAAGAAAGAAGCACTCGTGTGTGCGATGCAGTTGTTCGTAATACTTATATTAGATATATTGAAAACCGCAATTGCAGTAGCATTGGTGGCTTGAATATCTGTAATTCTATTTTGATGGATGACCCATCCTGATGATCCTACACCTCCTCCTGACCCAAAACCATGTAGTATTGGCTGCAGAGCAGTGGTAGAATAGATATTATTATTTTGAATTGTAATATTACTTTCTGTAGATAAAGAACCACTTGAACGAATACGAGCACCTGGTCCAGTCATCCCAAAGCCATCAATCGTAATACCATTAGCAGCGAGAATAAATTCTCCCTGAACTATGGATTCGCTATTGCGTGTACCGCAACCAGCAATACCAAAATTGGCACCTCTGATCGTTAGTGCTTTGTTGACCGTTACGTTTTCGGTGTAGGTACCGGCAGACGCAGTAATTGTATTACCAGGTGATGCAGCGTTAACTGCTGCTTGAATCGAGCAATAAGTAACTCCAGTTGTGTTATTGATTACAGTACTTAAACTAGTAATCGTGGATGGTTGTGTCCGTTGATCTAATCCATTGCCACTGAAGTTATTCCCACTAATAAGGTTACCGCATGTCTGTGGCGAATTACCACGACCAAAAAACAAATCGCCTACGTTGGTTTGATCCGCATCGCCTGGGTAGCCTGAAGGATTCTGCTGCTGCAAAATACCAACATCGCATCCAGACACTGTATTACCCGTAACTGTATGATTCGTTCCTTCTACAACGATACCAAAACCTTCGCTCGTAGAAGTTTGCTGATAACCTGTTACCATATTCGCTGTGATTGTCACTCCATTTGGTACATCTACATTGCCTGCCGTGACACCACGGCGCAAAATTGCAATACCTGCGCGGTCTCTGACATCACTATTCTGTGATGAAAGGTTCACTGTATTGGCATTTACCGTTACGCCACCCGCAGGGTTTTTGATCTCAATACCAAAACGGCCACCACCAGTAATGATGTTGCTATTGATGGTATTGACACCTACTGAACTATTTAAGCCAACCACACCAATGGCGTTGTCGCCACCACCTGTGCCTATATCTATGGTATTACTTGAGATATTAACACCAGAAGCATTGCCATCTGATAATTCGATACCGCAGCAACTGTTGTTGGTCACCATGTTGCCCGTAATCGTAATATTCGTCTTCAAACCATTCCAAATCACGATACCGCGTGCACCACCGCCATTGTTCACAGCCATACTGTTTGTAATGCTCACGCTGTTCACCGGACCATTCGCATAGAAGCCGGAGGCCGTTGGGTTGTTTAATAAAGCAACGTTTGTGATCGTTAAGTTATCATTGCTAAGAATACCATAAATACCCGCATCGTCGTTTCCGCTTGCACCTGTAAAGTTTTGGACCGTCAGGTTTTGAATGGTGGTGTTGGTGATCCCGCTATTGATAACGACTCCGCTTTGAGCACCAGCGCCAGATCCGTTCGGCGCAAGACCTGTACCGTTGATGATATACAATGTTTTATCATTAGTAACGCCCTGCAACGTTAGCGATTTGTCAATCACCACCCGCTGTGTGTAGGTTCCTGCCTGCAAATTGATGATATTTCCTGTTTCTGCATATTTGACAGAATTTTGGATTACATCAATTTTAGTAACCGGACTTGTGAAATTATTTATATACTGTGTATTCGCTACATAAACGACTTTTCCTTTTTTAGATGCACTTACTTCTTTGTGCGCCATTCTTGCTTCCACATCAAATAAGGAGGCATTGGAAAGTGCAGAGAACACAACTCCGCCTAAAGTGGATGAAGTAATATCCAATCGGAAGCTGACCGCGACATTGCTCAAGTTGATCATCGTAGAAGCCGCATTGTTGATAAAATTATTAGCCCCCATCACAAAAGATCCAGTAGTAGGAATGCTGCTGCCTATGCTAATTTGCGTGCCATTGTTATTCAAAGTATTGCCTGCAATGGTCAAATTGGCATTATAATCATCAATATTCATACCCGAACGGCAATTTTCGATCGTATTGCCAGAGAAATTGACAGTAAATGCACCTGCGTCTATATAAATACCCCTTGCCCACGACTTGTGACCACCGAATAATCCACCCGACGCATCACCTGTTATTTTATTGTTGAGGATAACTTTGTTTCCCCCCGCTGTAGTAGTTACCATAGCGCGAATTTCTTGACCCGTATTGGCACCATTTCTTTCAAAAATACAGTTCTGGACAGTGTTGATACCGCCGCCATCTAACTCAATCTGGTTGGTTGGCCCGGGTGAGTCAGTGCGTTTGATCTGCAATCCATCTAGAGTTGTATTGCCTGCGTGGTTAATATCTATTGTACAATTCAATAAAATAGCTTCTGCTACTCTACTGCCCGTACCAGCGATACCCACATTGGGGCCATTGATCGTAAGTGCTTTATTGATAACAATATTCTCTGTATAAGTCCCCGCTGCGACTGTTAGTGTATGCCCGTTCAAAGTCAACGGATCATTGATCGCTGCTTGAATCGTACAATAAGTAGCACTCGTATTGGTATTGGTAACACCTCCGCATTTGCTTAGTACGATATCATTGCCATCTCCACCTGCGTAATTGATCGCAAAAGTGTGTGCACCGACTGTAATGAATCCACCTTGTGCAAATTGCCCAACCACTGCATCCGCAAGATCGTTAGAGATGAGTGTGTAGGTATCTCCCAAAAGAGGTGTATATCCCAGCGCCAATGTTAATGTAGCACCACCCAGCGTAACAGTTCCGTTCACTGTAAATTGGTCATAACCTGTACATACAGTCGTGCTATTGGCTTCCATAGCCAGCACATCCAATGCATTCAGGGTCATATTGCCCATAATCGTCACACAACCGGGGCTGTTGCCTGGCGCAAAAGTGATGTCTTTGCCAGGAGCAGTCGCATTGAATGAACCGCTATAGGTACCCGATTTGATGGCCAATGTATTGCTGCCTACTGTCTGTGGATCGTCAATAGCGTCCTGAATAGAACAGAACGTTTCGGTCGAATTGACATTCGTAACAATACTGCCACCTACTCCTGTAGTGACCAAATTATCCCATAAGGCATCGTAGGTGTTATCTATAGTTGGATCATACGATACACCCAACGTATTGTCATTGAAGTTGTATGCCTGCAAGATAATATCGCCAAAATATACAGAACCTCCAGAAGGATAGGTAGCCACGACTACATTGTTTATCAGGTATTCTAAATTGGTTCCATTCAACCTACATTCAAGGGCATAAGATGTATTGTAACCCGCTGAAGGCGCCCCGAGTTCATTCCATCCGGCACCATCCCAAACCGACATTTGTGGGTTATTCCCTGTTACATTTCGGAAACCAATGATTGGATAGAAAGAGGGGGAAGGGTTGACTCCATCAAAGGCCGTTGCCCACATATCAGAGCGGCGTTTTTTGGTAGCCCAATCTCCCGGAATATATAAATCGGCTTTTGCTATCGTCACGCATTGGCCACACTGGTTGATTTTACGGCCTTGTGTGTTGTAAAAGGCAGCACTAAACGAAGACGGTCTTAATTGCGCTCCATCCGCAGCGTTGATTGATATTTTCAACTGACTGCCATTAGATGTAAAACCAGCCGGACGGTAGCGATCAGGATACCACGCTCCATCCACATTGGTATTGGCCAATTGCGGATTGGAACTAAATGTTTCATTCAGCAGCATACATTGTCCGCCGCCAAAAGGATTTGCATCTATTGCAATACTCAGGGCAGT
Organism: Chitinophagales bacterium; assembly: GCA_043764095.1. Lineage (GTDB taxonomy): Bacteria > Bacteroidota > Bacteroidia > Chitinophagales > Saprospiraceae > M3007. Next base: position 18,336 of record JAYUKX010000108.1, on the reverse strand, counting down.
CGTAGTAAAGCCACAGCCATTCGTGGCCGTTACTGTATAATTAGAGGCTGCTGTTGGCGCAGTAGGCGTACCGCTTATAACACCGGTACTAGGTGCGATGCTCAGACCCACAGGTAATGAACTCACCGTAAATGTAAACGGTGCAGTACCGCTCAGTGTGGGTGTATTGTTGGTGATCACTGCTCCTTCTGTGTAGGTCGCAGGATTAGTGGTATAACTCAGTGCAGATGGTGGTGCAGCCACCGTAAACATTGCCTCAAAGTTAGCACCACCATTATTATCGACAAACGGGTTAGTTGAGCCTCCCCCCGTTGCATTTCCTTCAAAATATACCTCCAATGTATAATTACCAGGTGTTAGGCTAGTCAATACATTAACCATATCTGGCGCATCTGCTTCTTCCCAAGTTTGATTTTGTCCTGTACCACAAAGCGGTAATCCGTCATTCGATTTGAATGGCATATTTACATTTGCATAAGTACCAGATTCACTTCCCGACCATACACGCCAAAAAATACGGGTAGATGTAATATCGGCAGGGTTACATTTAAAGGTCTTGCCTTGTCCCCCCAATTTCAGTGTCTGTGTGCAAGTAAAGGTACCCAGATTAGTTCCCTGAAAATCAGGATTTACCGTAGATGCACCTGCATCATAATACGTATTGCCCGAACCAGCATTTAAAATGACATAAGATTGATAGAAGCCATTGATCTGCCCCCAGCTCACACTCGCCACCAAAAGCAGCAAAGCCGTCAGCAGAGTCATCAGCCCTCGCTGACAATGATTATTAACAACAGCACTTTGGCGGTTGCTTGCAACTCCCGTGTTTAATAAATAGTTTGTTGGTTCAAACGGACCGAAACGAGTAAATGTAGTACTCATAAAGTTATGGAATTTAAATTATTTAAATGTGTAATATAATTTGAATTAGCTATTAATTTCTATTCCCTCCAGTACCCATTAAGTACCGAAAGAACACAGATTGTTACACGTAGATAATGTTGCAAGAGAGCAATTATCTGAACCAAATAAGACAACATGAGGGTGCGATCACCCACACGATACCGTTATTTACTCGACAAAAAATAAATTTGATTGGAATACTTTAAATGAGATTCAATCAAAAAAATGGATTATAATGTAATGGTTTATTATATGAAAATATGAACAATTGATCGTAACCAAAATCAATGTAAATTTACCTGTCGTTGCTTATTAGCCCGAACCCGACTCAGGGTCGCTTGGTCTATCTGTAACCACGATGCGGTATGCTTGAGGGGGAAACGTCCATTAATATGGGGATATAACTGCTGAAATAAACGATAGCGTTCTTTTGCACTCTTTTGGCTAATAATCTTATAGTTGGTTTCTACTACAAATATTTGGTATTCAGCCAATAGACGGCCAAATTGCTGTGCAGCGGGCTGCTTTTTGTATAGATTGTGGAGGGCATCCCGATAAATTTCGGTTACTTCTGAATCCTCTAATACCTCCATGTGCATCGATGTAGGTACGCCTGAAAAGAAACTATCGATACAGCAAAACTCACCTTCGATACTGATATAATGGGTAATTTCCCCATTATCGCCTTTCGAATAAGCCCGAATTGCACCCTTCCTGATAAATAGAAGGGGAAATGTTCGAGGTTTTTTTTCTTCCCACAAATAACCTTGAGGATAGCTTTTTAATTGCCCAAGCGAGAGTATCTCGCTTAACATAATGGGATCTAGTTCAAGTGGTTTCATTATTAAATAGATGTTTTTGCGTTTTTCCTTAATATACACTCATAAAAAGCCTTTATGACCTTCAATGAGGTGATGTTCTGTCCAACTCAATTGGATCAACCAAATTCTAAATACGTTGCAAAGGTAAAGTCTCTAAAGGAATTAAAAATTGATCGAAATCAAAAAATAGTTACATGCCTTTTTACCATATATCAACTATGCATGGAGGCTCTAACTCGACTCAAAGTGGATACATCCAAATTCAAGAAGGAGGCAATCATCTTGAGCGATAGTCTTCCTTGTAGTTGGCCGTATAGACTTAAAAACAGACGATACCGCTCCATTGCGCCTTTTTGACTTTGTATTAGGTAATTATTCTCTTTCATTTTAAGGTGTTTTTCAGCGATTACCCTACCAAATTCTTCCAATTCAGGATTTAATTTGTATGCCTTAAAGATTTCTTCTTTGAGGTTTCGATTACGTGAACAGGTTCTAAAGCGTCCATTTTATTACCGTTTGGCTGCCCATTAAAAAAATTACTATAAGTACAGAATGCCTGCTCTGTAAAGAATGTAGTGCAACATTCAATCCCATTCTGATCGTTGAAAATACGAATCGCGCCTTCTTGAACATACAGCAGTTTTGTAGTGGAGTGTAAATTTGTAGGAAATGTATGGCCTTTGCTGTATTGTTTTGAGACTCCCATGCCAAGTATCTGCTCAAGTATATTAGGTGTGAGTGCTGTTTTAACGTTTGAAATCATATCGCTTTCTTGATTATTAAACTTTTGAAGACTTAAAGGTAATGATGTTAAAAATGAATTAGAAAATTTATCACAAAAAAATGGACACGAAAAATAGCCTTTCTCCGTGGTTTTTAAATCTTTTCGCTGTATTTTATTATCGTAAAATCTAGCATAACTCCAGTTTTTTCAAAAATAAGTGGGTTTATGGTCAGTAAAATGCAGTTTATTTATGTTTTTTTGCTTTTTTTATTATTTAACCGTTTTCGGCTTTCCCCGCAAATTTTCTTAGGTATTTAAAAAAAAAGGCCTAATAAATTGGGCTGTAGCAGCCCTTTAGAACTCCAACGACTCCTATAATTTGGATATTCATACCAATCTGCAACCACGATCAAAACCTACTCGGGAATCGTACTTTGATTCGATAAGTTGAATAGTACTCGCCCTATACGAGCCAATCTAAAATTTTAATCTTGATTTAAAATACTGTGATATTTTCGTGATACATGACCCGCATATTTGCAGCATCATTTACAAATAAAATATAAAATGACATGGGAAAGATTCAAATTTTTGGCACATCATGGAGCACAGGCACAGATCGTATTTTGGCGTTTTTAAGCCAAAAAAACATCGCTTTTGAATATATCAATATCGAAAAAATGGATGCTGGCGATGAAGAAACCATCCAATACGGTAGGCATTATCTTCCAACGGTGGTATTTAATGGCAAATCATTAAACAACCCTGAAAATACGGAGATAGCGGCCCTGTTTATTTAATACAACATGCGTTTTCCCCCTAAACCACAAAGGTTAAGCGTACACTTTATTCTACCACAAGAGTGCACAAAAGTAAACAAAGATTAAGCGTACACTTTATTCTACCACAAAAGTGCAAATTATGACACAAAAAACTAGCGAACAACATACTATATAGTATGACTTACGCTATGTAACGAGCCGTATTAATGTGTACGCTACGCTTTGTGAACTTATGTGTACTTTTGTGGTAGAAAAAATACTAAGCGGTAAAAATACTAAGCGGTAAAAAAACTAAGTGGTAAAAAATGATAGAGCAATTTAAATTAGCCATTATTGGTGCAGGCCCAATTGGCCTAGCCTGTGCCTTAGCAGCCCAAAAAGCAGGCATAGACTATGTCATCCTGGAAAAAGGCTGCCTCGTCAATTCCTTGTACAACTATCCCGCCAATATGACCTTTTTCTCCACTTCCGAGCGGCTAGAAATAGGCGGCGTGCCCTTTGTTTCCGTCAACAATAAACCCACCCGAGCAGAAGCCCTGGAATACTACCGACGCGTTACGGTTGCCCACCATTTGAATGTACGATTATTTGAAACGGTCAGTAAAATAGAACAAAAAGACGACCTTTTTTCGATAGAAACCAGCAAAAAGCACTATATAGTACACCAAATCATTATCGCCATAGGTTTTTATGATTTACCCTACACGATCAATGTACCCGGAGAAAACCTACCCAAAGTGACCCATTATTACAAAGATCCGCACCACTACGCCTTCCAAAAAGTACTCATTGTAGGTGCGCAAAACAGTGCCGCTGATGCCGCCCTCGAAACCTGGCGCAAAGGCGCAGAAGTCACTATGGTTATCCGAAAACAAGAGGTAGGCCAAAGGGTCAAATATTGGGTGCGCCCCGATATCGTCAACCGGATAGAAGAAGGATCCATAAAGGCCTATTATAACAGCAGTATTGTATCCATCCATCCGCATACCGTTGAGTTGGACACCCCCGAAGGCCCGGTCACTATCGAAAATGATTGGGTGATTGCCATGACAGGTTATCAACCCAACCTCGGGTTTTTAGAAAAAATCGGTATTCAATTGTCCGATGATGCCCAACGGAAACCGCAATTTAATCCCGAAACGCACGAATCTAATGTAAAAGGCATCTATTTGGCGGGTGTAATTTGTGGCGGAATGGATACGCATGCTTTATTTATTGAAAATTCGCGCGAACATGCGGAGAAGATTGTGGCATCAATAGTGGGGTAAATATGATGGGATCGTACTATCCTTTGGAGATGATAACGGGAATAACTCAATATAGCCCCTTATCCCCGCCGCTTCACCGCCCGCCAAATACCCCACACCAACCCCACGCAAGCCACCATAGATCCTGCTACCACCCAGCCCAGCAATGGATAATTATTCAAGTGTCCATCGGGGCTTTGCACCACAATCAGTCCGGCAATTGCTGTAGCAAATCCACCTGAAATCTGAGAAATAGAAGACCCAATGCCCATAAAAGCACCCCTGTCGGTCGCCGTTGGAATACTGGAAAACAAAGTGGATGTAGAAATCATACGCGCTGTTATACCTACAAAAAGGGCAGCATTGAGTGCCATAACAGCCCATAATGGTGTCGCCTCCAGATGGCAATAAGTGATGATCAACGTAATGGCCAGTGCTGTACCGATGGTGAATACACGCATAGCCCCAAATTTGTCCACCGCCTTACCAATCAATGGCCCGGCAATGATCGACGTAATACCGGTCACCAAATAGATCTTGGGTAATTCCGCCAAATTGATCTTCAAATTATTCACCGCATAAGCACTACCAAAAGGCATTAGCATAAATCCTCCGGTGGCCAATAAAATAGTGGCCGCATAAGAACGCTGGTAAAATTTGTTGGACAATGTAGTAATCAGATGCCCAAAAGCCGATTCGCTTTTTTGTAAAGCCAAATGCGCATTTACAGGCTGTAATTTGAAAAAAAGCACCACCCAAAGCGGTATAGTAAAGGCCACGATCATCAAAAAAGGCGCGTGCCAATCCCAAATATTGGAAAAATAAAGCCCCGTAGGCAGGCCCAATACCTGACTCACCGCAAACGCCATTTGTACAAAACCCATCACGCGCCCGCGTACCTGCGCTTGAAAAAGATCGGTAATAATCGCAAAACTCACCGAGCCAATAACCCCGCCAAATATGCCTGTAATAACCCTAGCGGCCAATAACAAGTGATAAGTAGGGGCAATACCACACAAAAATGTACCAATAATAAACCCCGCAAAGAAAAACAACAACAACTGTTTGCGGTCGTAACGATCGGCAAAACCCGCAGCCAGCAACCCCGATGCACCGGCACTAAAAGCATAAGCAGATACCACTAAACCAAACTGTGCGGTGGTGATACCAAGTGTGGGCATGAGTTGCGCGCCCAACGGCGAAATGACCATAAAATCGAGTACAATAGCAAATTGCAGCAGTGCCATTACTGCAATAACAAAGGTTTGATAGGGCGTAAATAGGCGTTCTTTTGTCATAATTGGGCGCGAAGATACGACGTTTTTTGGGGATTTTGGAGGGGGGGGCCTCGTTTTTTAGCCCGATCCAAAGCAAGACAGCCGTCAGTTTGAATGGCATTGGGTTTACGTTGCTGCTACACTACGCACTTCACCCTTAAAATGGCGTTGATCTTTGTAATAATAATGGTCTATTCCTGACACGAATACAGCAAAATAACTTAGGATGTGTAGAATAGACATAAACAACTAAAATAAAATAATTATTTTGTTAATGTAGTTGTGGATATGAAATGGATTAGTTTATATTTGTGACGAACTTTTTTGGTTTGCTCTTTGTTGCCAAATTATAATGCCTGGTTTATACGCTTCATTAATATTCGTTGCGCGTTTATGGGTTGGTTTGTTGTGATTGCGATGAATTGGGTGGTGGTGATAATGCGGTTTTTTTCGCAATAGTGAGGTATTGGTGGGAGTGACCATGAACTATAGTTCGATGTGACTAAAAAATAAAAATCGATAGCAATAATAATAATGTATAAGTGGATTCTATTTGCCGGATTTTTTTTAGGGTCGTTTGCTTGCCAGCAAAATGCCATAGAAAAGGACTTAAAAAAAACGACAATCCAACAGGAATTGACAGATAGTCTAATTTTGACATTGATTTATGGGAAAATAGAAAAATCGAAAGAACGATGTGGCATGCGAAGCCACAACAAGTTTTTCAGTACAGTACTTTCTGATTCAACCCAGTTTTCTGCAACGCATTGGAAAGCCTTTGAGGCACCTCAAATTAAATATTATGTTGAACATATTGAGGAAATAAATGAGAACAACACCTCTAAGTTTTTAGTGGTGTTGGGTGGCTCCGGATTTAGTTATCATGCTTGTCCAGGTGTTTGTGCAGGGGCAGTTTTTGTTCAGGATGGTGTGAAATGGAAATTGGAAGCCTACGACAACGATATTGCGGTTTTAGGACAAACAGGATATCCAGTCAACGAGGTTTCAGTTACAGGAGCAAACGATGGATATGGTATAATATTGAAAAACGGTGGGGTTTGGCAAGGATTCAATTGGCGGTATTTTTCAGTCGTACTTTATAAAAATGGCTTTTTTAAAGAAGCCCTCTTTAAACCAGTTGTTTTTTCATCTGACAATTGGTCAAATGCAGAAAACGATTTTTTTACAGAAGCTTATTCTTATACGTCGTCTATTTACTTCGTACGTGGAAAGCATGAGTTTGAGGATATGGTAGTATGGTTTCAGGGTACAGTTTTCGATAAAAAACGCCACAAGCCTATGTTATTAAATCGAAAAGTGAGATTTGAATATAAAAACGGGTTGTTCACGACGAATGAAAAGTTGCCTGATGAAGAAGATGAATAAATTCAAATAAATTCTTTTTTAGTTATTGATAAACGAAAGAGTGCGGAACTGAGGTGATATCAAATAATAAAATACAGCGAACTAACGCTTCCTTGCCAATCGCTCGCTAAACGCTGCGGTATGCAAGGAAGCAACCGTTATCAGCAATAACGAGAACACGCGTAACGAACACAACCGAAAATACAAGAAATAAACAAACAAGCATAACTAACAGCTAATAGAAATGAACGCAACAATGAGAGCATCTTTATGGAAACAATTCGGTGCAAGTATTGATATGCTTGAAAATGCAATTACGCTATGCACAGACGAACTTTGGGATAACGACAAGAAGTTTTGGTATTTCTCCTATCATAGCCTTTTTTGGTTGGACTACTACTTGACACTTGAGCCAAATTCATTTACTCCACCATCACCGTTTACACTTTCGGAGTTTGACCCAACAGGTGCATTACCTGACAGGGTTTACAGTAAATCAGAATTACTTTCCTACCTTCAATACAACAGACAAAAATGCCATAACTTAATTGCAAGTATGACAGATGAAGTGGCAAACAGCCGTTGGATAAATGAGTATAAAAATTATTCGGTTTTTGAAATTTCACTTTACAATATGCGACATATTCAACATCATACGGCACAACTAAATGTGCTTTTAAGACAAGGAATAAACAATGCACCAAATTGGGTTGGACAAGCAAAAGAAAACCTCTGAACATGTCGATAATACTCCGTGTTGATTAATGCGGCGTACCTCCCAAACCTCCATATACCAAGGAAACCGCTAATAAACATTTAGCAGTTCCCTTGGCAATTAGGTCATTCGGTTTTATTTTCCAACAACCGATAATTTTACTGTGTTTATGTAATCTTGAGCCTTTAACGTACAAAAATAAATGCCAGATGGCAGGTTTTCAATTTGAACGGGATAGGTATAATCACCAGCTGATAATTGCTGGGTATTGGCAACTGTGGCTATGGCATTACCCATTATGTCGTAAATAATGACCGAAACCATAGATGATTCGTGGAGTGAAAACGTGATTTGGGCAAAATCGGTACTCGGATTGGGTGCAACGTGCAATGGCGTGGCATGCGCGGAGAACGGAGTAGAGGCGCGTTCTTTACCACCGTTTTCCCTTCTGCAATCTTCTGGGATAAATGAATAAAGCGTTATCTCACAAGTAAATGGTGTACCATCATACTTCGGCCCATGTCCACCATTCGGTGCCAAAATACCACTGGCAATAGCCTGATCGAAACAATTGCAAAGATCGGACTTCTCAAAGCGCAATTGCTCAATTGGGAGTGTTGTACTAGTGGTAGATACCGCAATCCCAAAAGGCGCATAAAAGCCAGAGGTGAGGCGGAAATAATTTGGATCACATAAGCCGCAGACCTTATCGGCAGGTACTAAATTATCGTTAACGGTCATTACGGGTTCTACTTTGATCGTACCGCCATTGTTAGGATCTCCAATAAGATAAACAATGGCATCTTCTACAATGATAAAATCGGCGGCAGCACTTGTTTTTGCGCCATTATTACAGTATTGTGTTAACTTTGCTTCAATTTTATCGTCGTGTTTTAATACGGGCGCAAAATCCAACTGGTATTTGGTAATCGAGCCTTGTAATTCCACCGTGTGGTAATTTTGCCCATTTTTTTTGATTTCTAACACGTAATAGGCAACATTAGCGGCATAATTCCACTCATAAGTGGCTGTAGTAGTGTTATATTGGGCCGTGATAAAATTACTGATATTGGTACAGCCTTGGGCGGTAGTCGTATGTGTAATTACAAAAAGCGAAACAAAAAGTGATAAAAAGAATTTGAATGTTACAGAGGATAGTAAATGATGCATAATAAGTTTAGGTAAATAATAACAATAAAAATGCTAATGTTCGTGCAAAGTTAAAGTCAGGTGCAGAGCGGAATAAAAACTATTTCATGAAAAAATCCCATGTTTTATTATATTTGCAGCGACTTTTATGGTGCTATATGATTGTTGATCAAGTAGTTAGTGCTAAATTAAGAGAAAAAATATTCGCGTAAAATTCCCGATTATGATCGATTCGAAATTAATTGAACTATTATCGTGTTTTACTCCCAAGGAGTTAAAACAACTCAAACTAATGGTGGATTCACCTTATTTCAACAATCAAGCATCCATTAGGAAACTCATGGAGTTTTTAATGGAGTTTGCACCGGATTTTAACCATCCTAAATTAACTTACTACCATGCTTTTGTGCATATTTATGGGAAAAAAGACATTCAATCGGATCAGCAAACGGCCGTTTTAAAAGTAATGTCTAAATTGAGTGGTTTAATCAAAGATTGTATTGTCCAGTTTGAGTTGATCGAATATCCCATTCACCGCTTGCTGTCTCAGGCTCATTTTTTTAGTAAAAAACAAATGTTGGAGCATATTCCGAAGCTATTGGATGACGCAGAATCGTTGGTGTCCGAAATTCCCTATCGGAATGAATTTTACTTCCGACATAAATTATTACTCGAATTTGAACGCTCTTCGTTCCTCAATATTATTCGGGATAAATCAAGTTTGGGCTATAACCTGAGCCAGCAAAACCAGGCATTGGACAATTATTACGCCATTTCCAAATTACAGACGTATTGTTTTGCCAAAAATATTGTCAGTTTAACCAATTTTGATTTTGACTTTTCTCAAATGCTGCCCTTTATAGAGTGGATCAAAGCCTCTAAATTGACCGACGATTTTGGTATTCGTATTTGGTATTTGGCACTTGTAATGCTGAACGAACCCAATACAACCCATTTTGATGCCCTGAAAAATAATATTTCCCAATTTAAAAAAGACCTTGATCCTCCTATCATACGCGTTTTATATTCTTATTTAGCAAATATTGCGCCATTGATCTATACCGATCGAGAAACGTATATTAAGGAAATATTTGAATTGTATAAAGAACAAATTGAATTGGGTATTTTGTATATTAATGGATATTTGTCGCCTGTATTATTGCGCAATATTACGGTTATCGGTCTCAAACGGAGAGAATTTGATTGGGTCGAAACTTTTTTGGAGCAAAATGCAGATAAGATAGTGCCTTCCTATCTCGAACGAGAAGATATTATCCTGCTTTGCAAAGCGTATCTCTATTTTGCCAAAGGAGATTTTCATCGTACGTTGGATATGATAAATATGCTTAGATGTGATAACACAATTACAAAAATGGATGAGCGTCGGCTCCGACTCATGTGTTATTTTGAAATAGATTTTACAAATCCTTTTGATGACCTTATCAACAGTTTTAGGAAATTCCTGACCGATCATAAAAAGAAAATTCCTTTTGCGCATATTGAGGTGAATCGATTATTTATTCATTATATCCATAAAGTGGCTATGAGTAATTATCTCAGCAGGGGGCAAATCAAAGTCCTTTTTGACGAAATCCAGCAGGTACCCGTATTGCCAGAAAAGGAATGGCTATTATCAAAAGTAGAAGAACGGATGCGGCGTTAGTTTTTTATAAAAAAAAAGCGGTACTGCCCGAAATAAATCAGACAATACCGCAGAGAAAATTGGGTCAAATAAACATTACTGCTTATTCAGACCTAGTTACCTAGCTAATTGTTATATATTTTTAACTGTATGAATTACGTTACTTAGTGTTTATGATAATCAACTTTTTGCTAGCAGTAATGCCATTGCTTTCCGTCACAATGACATTGTAGATACCAGCTGGTAAATGGCTAATGTCCAAATTCAAATCATTATCTTTAGGATATTTACTGATTTTTATTTGGCCTACCATATCTGTTACTTTAACGCTTGTTACACCAGATAATGGATTGAACATATTGATCGTAACCATCTCCGTAGCAGGGTTGGGAACTAAGTAGAAATTACCTGCTGTTGTTGCTGTAATAACGTTATTAGCCTCTTTTTCTGTACGTTCACCACTAGGTTTATTGCCTTCGCATCGTGGAATATCCACGCAGCCCTTTCCAAAACAAACCTTTGGCTCAGAACCAGAACCTATGGCCAATACATTAAAGCAGTCGTAATCATTACCGCCAATTTGTTCGTAAATACCTGTTACGGTACATACATTACCGCTGCAAGTCCAAGCTAGATTTGTAATAAATCCAAAGGTTGGAACTACAATGAATGAAGCACCAGAAGGAGCACCATATACTTCTACGGTAAATTGGAAAATTGAATTTCCTGCCGAGTTTTTACCAAGACAAGTTACTTGGTTTCTACCTGCTTCAAGTTTACAACCAGTATCTCTACAATCTCCGAAATCTAGTTTGAAGTCGATACAGCAACGTTCGCCATTAAATTGGTATCCACAAAGTACAAAACCATTTGATCCAGGTGTGCCAAATACAACCGCTGTAAAGGTGGTTAGACCAACCGGAATATTAGACGGTGTTATGTTGTAAATACCATAATCACCTTTAATAAAGCCATTAGTTAAAGCACATCCATTATTGTCAAGCGTAAATGTTACTTTATAAAAACCAAAGCCAATACATTCAACTGTAGCCTCTTTCAATTTAAGATCACAAGGCTTGTCGCAGCATTTTGGCAGTTCGCCACACCACCTAAATTCGCAGAGTTCCTCGTTTTCACAGTCACGTGTCAAGTATCCTTGGAATTTTATACAACCATTTCGGTCTTCACCATTCCAGATCAAGTAGCCATGTACCGGAGTTACGGCACCTCCACCGGGTATATATCCACTGGATGGGTTATCAACAGTAATCGATCCAAATGAAGAAGTGGCCGATAGTCCAAATAATGCTCCGCCATAATTGCTTACATTAATCGTAAATTCGTAGATGAGGTTGCCTGTAATTGGATCATATCCAACGCAATTAAATACTGCCTCTTTAGGTTCTACCACGCATTTATCACAAAGGTCAGGATTGCTAGCTATACTGATATCAATTGGATCACTTACCGATTCGCAACCGGGACCATTACTCACCTCCACGGTATAAGTACCAGAAGTAGCAATATTAATGGTTGAATTGGTCTCTCCAGCGATAGCACTTCCATTCAAATACCACTGGTAGGTGCAGCCTGCGCAAGCAATCGCCTGCCAAATGACCGGTTCGCAGTATTCATAACAGCCAGTCATGATATTACTAAGGTCGGGTTTGCCCTCCAATAGATACGTTTCTTTTGCTGTACAGCCCCAATTGTCAGAGGCAATTACAGAATAGAAGCCGCCTTGGTTGACGGTCGTAGATGGCGTATTATCCCCTGTGCTCCAGTTATAGAATACTGCACCTACGCCATTGGCCGTTAAAGTGGCAGGTTCGCAATTGGCACTAGATGTAATGGTTAATCCACTCACACCTGCATGCACTACTACATTCATTGATCCTGAATTGGAGCAACCAGAAGCGGTATGCACAATGGTGACAGCAAAATTATAAGTGCCAGCAGCGTTAGCAGGTATGGAGACATTTGCACCTGAGAAACTGCTACTAGGGCCTGATGGTGGTGTAACAGTCCAACTGTAGGTATAACCCAACGAGCCTAAATTAGCAGAGATATTGATCTGTTCACCAAGGCAATAGTCGGTTTTGCCCACAATTTGAACAACTGGCGGAGGTAAGTAAATGACTGGATTGGGGGCTAATACATTATAAATGCAACCATTGCCATCCGATACATTTACACCATACGTTCCGCTGATAGACGGAGAATAACTAACAGTCGTACTAAGTGGTGCAGTAGGTGCAACCGTATTGTACCAACCATAACTCACTGGTGTGGGCAAGCCTGTAGGCACTGCTGTGAGGTTAATAGGAGTCCCTTGGCATTGAGGAGAAGGGGGCGCCATCGTAATTATCGGATTAGTATTGCTGCGCGAAGCAATTGGGAATGTGGCCGTAGCCGAAGATGTACATCCCCAATTATTAGAAATCGTTAATGTAGCTGTAAATGAGTTCGGTGGAGCGTCATAAGTACGCTGCGGACTTACAACCCCAGAGGTTGCCATATCACCAAAATTCCAGTTGTTGGCTATAATGCCACCGCCCGTAGAAGTATTGTTGAAAACAACCGGTACTCCTTCGCATTTTGGTGCATTGTGGGTAAATGCAGCCGACGGAAGCGCGGGTACACTGATAACTTGCGATGGACTAACACAAGTTTGTGCTCCATAAGTGACCTGTAAATAAACAGTATGTGGGCCTGGTGATAACGAAGCAGTCAATACAGAGCCAGTTCCAATTACACCTACGCCTACTTCGTACCACGTGGGTGTGGAAAAAGTGAAACCGGGTAAATATTCTGAGCGATCGGTCAATATCGTTTGCAACGGGCCAGATCCAGATGCACAATTAAAGGTATAAGAGAACCCACCTTTGAATTTTACAGCAATCGTCTGTACATAAGTCATTAGGCAATTATTGATAGGATCGAGAGAGCTCAATCGTACCTGATAATAACCAGGATGTGCATACACGTGTGTAACTGGGCTTGCACCTGCTACTGTATTACCTGTTAAGTCACCAAAATTCCAAGAATTGAATGTGGCAGCAGTTGTATTGGGTGTAAAAGTAAAACTAGCGCAGTTTTCCACTGATGTGAACGTCCATGGAGGCGTTAAACTAGTGCAACCGATACAGTTACCACAGCCTAATACTAAAACAGATGATGACGACGTACACCCTGTAAGTGGATTTGTAGCTACTACAGTATATACCCCTGGTGTAGTTACATTGATAACGGGTGTAGTTTGGCCTGTTGACCAAAGATAGGTACAGGTAAATTGAGTAGTAGCGGTCAAGTTAGTCGATGTAACAGCCCCACAAAGGACATATCCATTGGATGCCGTAACGTTGACCACCGGTAGCGGTAGAATATTAATGGTTGTAGCTGCATTAACGGTTGGATTACCACAAATATTCAGCGTCAACTGTGCTGTGATAGGGAATGAGCCGCTCGGCAACCAAACATGTGAAGGATTGGATAAGGTACTGGTTGGTGTTAAATCCCCAAAATTCCAACTGTATGTACTCACGCCCGCTGAAGAGGCTAATGAAAGCGATACAGTTTCGTTTTGGCAGGCCGGTGACGGGTTGGCTACAATGGTATATGTAGGGATTTGAGTTACCGTTACTGTTTTTGTATCAGTAATAAGCGATCCACATACTGTTGCTGTACACACTATTTGTACCGTTGGCGGAGCACTGGTATTGAATAGTACCGCAATATTGGGTGTGCCTTGTCCGCTTATTACACTACCTCCTATAAGCGGCGATACACTCCATTGCAGGTTGGTGTAGTTGGTTAAAGAGGGAGCAGTATTAAAGTGTAACGTATCATTGACACAAACTGTGGACGCACCCTGAATAAAAGTAGTAGGTGGTACATAATTGGTAATGGTGAAGTTTAGCGGAGCTGAGGTACAGAAAGGTGCCTGTGTTCCCATGGCTTGTACCGAAAGGATCATTGGAGGAACACCCGACCATTGTGCTGTAACGGTTTGACCCGCAGCACCGTACAATGTACCTCCTGTGATACTCCAAATCAACACCGTACCGGGAGGTGGCGCTGTGTTCAAAGTATAAGAATAAGGCGTATTTGGGCAAACACTCAGTGTACCACTTAATGTGCCTGTTGGTATGGCAGGGCTCGGTAGCACTTGCAACACAGCAGTTGGTGTTACATTGCAATACACGCCTGATGTAGAACTGGCCGAGATCACATAAGTACCGGGTACAGTAGGAGCAGCCGTAAAACTAGCACCTCCCGCAGTAGGGCCTACTGTGCCGCCTGGTCCTGTCATTGTCCAGTTAAATGAACCAGTACCCGATAAGTTAAATACTTGACTCGTACCGACACAAATAGTCGCAACATCAGGGAATATGTCAAAAGAAGGTTTTATGGTAACCGTAATTTTATCAGGATCAAATTTACAATCGCCACCAGTTAGGGTATTTTGATAGGTCTCTAAATCAACCGTTCCTGTGCCTGGAGTGTTCCAAATCACCGTAATAGAATTGGAATAAGGCGGTGTGGAAATAATAGTACCCCCAGCACTTACTACCCATTCAAAATTAACGCCATCAGGTACACCTCCTTCATCGATACCCGGTTGAACAGGTACAGAATAAGTAACAGGATCACCTACACATGCCACCAAATCACCCAAAATACTTACTTGGTGAATAACTGGTACGCGTACACATACCTCACCATCGCAAAGATCGGGGCAGCCAGATACTTTAGCGCAAATTAATCCATAACCATTCGCTTTGATATAACTATCATTGTCATCCCATATTACATTAACAGAGGCATTGGTGGGGTTGTTTAATATTTTCCCGCCATATATTGTCCAAGAAATAACTGCATCGGGGCAATTACTCAAATTACCAACCGAATAAAATGCGCAATCATTCAAACAAACGGTTGAAATACATCCAATTTCAGGGCTTACCTGAGCACTTACAATAACTTTAAAAGGCAATACCGAAGTACATCCACATTCATTTTTTACCGTCAATGTTCCGTTATACGTACCAGGGTTATTATAGGTATGGTCTGGATTTTGTAAGGTAGAAGTACCACCATCACCAAATTCCCATAGCCAAAATGCGCCACCTACCGATAAATCCGAAAAATAAACCGTTTGACCCAAACAAATCTTTAAAGGACTGGATGGATCTTGTCCATTAAACAAAAATTTTGCTACCGGTGAATCCACAATTTTAATACACTCTTCTACTGTCACAGAACATCCTCCAGGGGCTGTTTCTGTGAGCGTAACACTTCCTGTACCACTTGGCCCCCAAGTGACACTCACGCTTGATCCAGTTGCTGTGGTGGGTGTACCACCTACAATAACCCATTTATAGGTGTTACCAGCAACGTTGGTTGTCGAATAATTGACAGTACTGTTTTCACATACTACCCAGCATTCGTCTTTTTTCTCTTGCGGTGCAATAGCATTGTTTCCTTCCTTCCGATCTTCGGGACAATCCGAAATAAAATCGGTCAAAATAGTGGGCGTAGGCTGTACATTTACCGTTACGGATAAAGTACAGGTAGAGACTGCCGCTCCTGGGCCTGTACTGGTTAACACAACAAACCGGGGCCCCGCAGCAGTCCAATTGACCAATGTAGATGGCCCAGTAGTGTTGGATAGCACTCCGCCTGCCGATACCGCCCAGGTGTAGCTCACGCCAGCCATCGGGGTAGTAAGGTAAGTCTCTAGTTGATTCACGCAACTCACACTTGGCCCTGTAAATGAAGGACAAGCCATTGTTGCATCAGTAGGACGAACACCTGAAATAGGTGCTCCGTTTGGATTAGCACTTAAAATAGAACACTGCACTGCAATAAATACAATACACGCCAACCATTTTAAGTAATGAAATGAAATTTGCATAATCGATAATTAGTTTGGTGAAAATAAAATTCCAACAAATGTATCACCGCTTATGAGGCGATCTGAATTACATTTTTTGATACTAATCGCACTCTATTTCGTGGAAATGGCGCAAATTTTAACAAATTTAAACGCGAGGTTTCTAACTCTTCTAGCTATCAGCTCCTTACTGTACCGTTTTAAGATTACCAATCTTACGAAAATTCCCCAGTGCTACTGCTTTATGGCTATCCAAACTAGATGATAATACTACTGTTCGTTCATACTACTTGTTTCATAACGGACGGAATTACGCTGTTGTTAAAAAATCCGACGGCTGTTGCCCTGTTATTTTTTTTACAGCACGATTAAAAGTAGATTTAGAGTTAAAACCGCAATCGTACGCCAGCGAAAGTAGCGAATAATGGCTAAATGCGGCTTCTTTTACGCGCTGTAAAAATATTTGCACCCGAAATTCATTGATAAAATCGTTGAAATTTTTTTCAAATCCAGTATTGATAACATAAGAAACAAGGGAAGTATTGGTATCCAATCGACGGGCCAGCGCACTCAAGGTAATGTCGGGTTGAAGAAATAATTGCTCTTTTTGAAGCACTTGTGTGATCTGTTCTTTCCAATATAATAATTCATCCGAAGAGAGTTTGTCCCGCTTGCCTTCCGCCTCCTGTACATCAGCAGTAGGAGTTGATTCCGGTAATTGCGGATATTGCTCCCTTTTAAAATTCAAATTCTTGGGCTGATAATGATGGTAGCCCTGAATGGAGAGGTAATAGATTATTACGCCATTGAATGCACGTTGCACCCAAACTTGAAAAAAGGAAAGATCCCAAACTAGGCTAACCAAGCCAATAACAAGCGCCGAAAGGATAGCGATAACAATGGCCAGCATAAAGTACCGATACCAGACAAAAGACGATTGTTCGGTGTCGGATCGTTCGTTTGGTAGCCATTTAAGGTAGTTTTGATACCATTTCCAAGACCAATATAGATAAATGCAAGGCAAAAGATTACTCGCTATTAATTCTATCTTATCAATGTAAAAGCGTTGGTGTATATGCTCATGCCACCAATCCCGATAAGTATCACCGCACAAGCAAATCGCTAAATGATACCCAAAATAGACGAAATAAGGGATAAAATGGTAATAATCGGCGCGTTTCATCTGAAACTGCTGATTGGTTTGGTGCTTGATAAAATACAAGATCACTGGCCCAATCAGCAGTTCAATTCCATAGGGGAAAAAGTACAAACCTTGGTAAAGTATATGTATGCCCATAAAACCTAGCATGTACGGCATATTATAGACACAAACGGTTAAGATCAAGAGCGCCAACCAATTATCGGACTTCCGTCCTTCTCTGCGTGCGCGAAGGAGCAGTAACGTACTATAAATTAATCCTTGGAGAAAGGCAAATATTAAAAAAATAGCAAAAATATTGAATCGTATTTCGTTCATAGTGTTGTGGCGCAAAGGAACTGATTTCGTGTCATTATCCTAGATTTTTCTTTGTTTGTTTTTATGCCTCTTACTGCCATACACTTTTTCTTTTGAGAAAAAACTTGTTACACTTGTAAATCTCAAAAACCTGAAAATTTGTGCAATAATCCCCGCTTCCTACTTTTTTTCGCCAAAAAAAAAAGTAGGCAAAAAAGGCTTCGGCTGACGAAAAATGCCGTGCTTTTGCTTCCTCGCTCCGGCGGCGCCAAAAAAAACTCGCCGCACAGTCGAGCGGGGACTGCGTCCCTTCAGTTTTGTTTGGCTCAAACACTTTTTGGCTTCATCCGCCTCCACTC
>JAYUKX010000107.1:0-11743 GCA_043764095.1 Chitinophagales bacterium | reverse complement strand
GCAGTCGAAATGGGTTATTTTCGGCGAAAAATTTAACGAAAATTTGGCGAAAATTAACCATTCTCAGCATACGAAACTAATTCTGTATAATGTCTAATATAAACAACTACTATTTTTTTTTCGTTGTGACTAATGTCACGTATTGTTCACTGCAAACCCCTCGATCTTTGCAGCATCAAATTATATTTATCAAGTTATTCGTTTATGAAAATCGAACAAATTTATACAGGTTGCCTTGCTCAAGGCGCATATTATATAGAAAGTGAAGGAGAGGCCGTGGTTATTGACCCACTTCGCGAAGTAACTGCCTATTTGGAGAAAGCAGAAAAAGCCAATGCCACCATTAAATATGTCTTTGAAACCCATTTTCATGCTGATTTTGTGAGCGGGCACTTGGATTTGAGCAAAAAAACTGGCGCACCCATTGTTTATGGGCCAACAGCACAGCCCACATTTGATGCCCATATTGCGCAAGATGGTGAAATATTCAAAGTGGGCAAAATCTCTTTCCGCGTCCTGCATACACCGGGTCATACCATGGAAAGCACCTGCTATCTTTTAATGGACGAAAATGGACAGGAAAAAGCGCTGTTCTCTGGCGATACACTATTTATTGGTGATGTAGGTCGCCCAGATTTGGCTCAAAAAGCAGCACACATGACGCAGGAACAGTTGGCAGAAACGCTGTTCGATTCATTGCGCAATAAAGTAATGACCCTCTCCGATGATATTATCGTGTATCCCGCACATGGTGCAGGGTCGGCTTGTGGTAAAAACATGTCGAAGGAAACTTTTGACACTTTAAGCCATCAAAAAGCAGTCAATTACGCACTTCGCGCAGATATGACTAAGGCAGAATTTGTAAAAGAAGTTACCAATGGTCTAATGGCTCCTCCTGCTTATTTCCCACTCAATGTGGCGATGAATAAACACGGCTATGATAGCATTGATGATGTGATGAAACGGGGTAATCATGCGCTTTCTCCACGCGCATTTGAAGTGGCGGCCAATGAAACAGATGCACTTATTCTCGACACCCGCGATCCGCAATCTTTTTCGGAAGGATTTATCCCCAACAGTATCAATATCGGTATTGATGGCAGCTTTGCTCCTTGGGTAGGTGCGCTCATTCCCGATGTGAAACAACAAATACTGCTCGTTACCGCACCCGGTCGCGAAGAGGAAGTGGTCACTCGCCTTGCTCGGGTAGGATACGATTATTGCCTTGGTTACTTGGATGGAAGTTTTGAAGCATGGAAAGCAGCTGGTATGGAAATAGATACCATCGAGCGGATCAATGCCGACGAACTCCATGATATTATGGCCGCTCACCCCGATGTACCTGTATTTGATGTACGTAAACCTGGCGAATTTACAAGCGAGCATATTAAATCGGCGGAAAGTGCACCATTAGATAATATTAACGAGGCGATGTTGGAAATTCCTAAAAACAAAACAGCCTATATCCATTGTGCAGGCGGCTACCGCTCCATGATTTTTGCCAGTATCCTCCGCGCACGTGGTTACGATAACCTGATCGATGTAATAGGGGGCTTTAAAGCAATTAAAGACAGCGAAAAATTTGAATTAACCAATTATGTTTGCCCTAGCACTATTGCTTAAAATCTTAATTTTAAAAAAATAACATGATCCAATTCATTAAAAATATATTTGGCGGGAATAGTGGTGATGCAACAACATTACCTCAAAACGATACAAGTCATCCCAATCCAAAATTCGATAACTTGCCAGGCCATCTTTTTAAAAAAGAACTAGATGCTAATCCCAATGCGGTCTTGCTGGATGTACGTACCGCTATGGAAACAAGGATGGGCGTACTGCCCAATGCTGAAAACATTGATTATACCTCCTCGTCTTTTACTCAAAAAGCAGCGGCTTTGGATAAATCAAAGACCTATTTTGTTTATTGCCGTAGTGGTAATCGGTCAGGCCAAGCCTGCCAAATTATGCACAAAATGGGGTTTGATGTACGCAATTTAATGGGTGGTATCAGCGCGTTTCCAAGCGGAAAATAGTATTTTTTATTACGTTTTCTTTTTAAAATGGCTGCCAGCACGCCAGTTGGCAGCCATTTCTATGTTTAATACACATGAAAAATCTAATTTTAATATTCTTTTTATTCCAAATCAGTATTTGGAGCATATCGGCACAAAATACGATTGCCCATAATGATACATTAGCACAACACCACCAAACAGAAACTTTACACGGGGCATTTAAAAATGGGCATTTCCAAGGATATTTCCGAACCTTTTTTATGGCAACCGACAATGCGAAGCAATTAACGGATTACAATGCGCTGGCAGCGGGCGGTGGACTCTCGTTCCAAACGGCTCCTTTTCACAGATTTAGTTTTGGGATAGGCGGTGTATTCAACTATAACCTTCACTCTTCCGATCTGGGTTCAAAAGACAGCCTTACTGGTGCCAGTAACCGCTATGAAATTGGCCTTTTTGATATAGAAGATCCCTATAATTGCAAAGATCTCAACCGAATGGAAGCGTTTTGGCTGCGCTATGAACGCCCCAAATGACGGGTAACACTTGGACAACAAGGTATCCAAACACCTTTTATTAATTTTCAAGATGGACGTATGCGCCCCACCGCCGTTGGTGGCATTTGGGCGGAGTTGAATCCAAAGTTGCATATCAAAATAGAAGGCGGATGGATTTGGCGCGTTTCCCCGCGTAGCACAGTCAGGTGGTACAGTGTAGGCGAGTCTATTGGGCTTTATCCGCGTGGACTTAATCCCGACGGTACAACAAGTGGCTACCCTGAACACTTAAAAAGCAAGGGAATTGGTCTGCTCGGACTCAAACAAAACATTGGTCGGAACCTAAAAATACAGGTTTGGGAGCAGTATGTGGAACAGATATTTAATACTGTATTTGCTCAAGTAGATTACACTTATCCACTTGCAAATGGCCATAAAGTACTACTTGGGTTTCAAGCAGTCCACCAAAATGCTCTAGCCTACGGAGGCAATAACGATGCCACCAAAACTTATTTTATTAAAGGTGGTTCTTCCAATAGCATCAGTACGCAAATGGGTTGGGAAAAGGGCGCATGGCAAGTACTGGCCGCCCATACGCGTATTACAGCCGATGGGCGTTTCCTCACGCCGCGCGAATGGGGTCGTGAATCATTTTATACCTTTATGCCACGTGAGCGCATGGAAGGCTGTGGCGATGTACACGCTGCAACATTAAAAGCCAACTGGAAAACGCCGCTAAAAACGGTACAAATTGGGGTGGGTTATGGCCATTTTTACCTACCCGATGTAAAAGATGTACATCTTAATAAATACGCTTTTCCAGCATTTCGGCAATTCAACTTTGATACACGCTATGTCTTCGGTGGGCACTTAAAAGGGCTTCAAGCGCAGGTATTATATGTTTGGAAAGGCCGTATGGGCAATACTTATGGCAACGACCGCTATGTTATTAATCGAGTCAACATGTCTCACTTTAATGTAATTTTGAACTATACTTACTAGATCTGCTTTTCACATGTCTATTTTCACAAAAAAACTGCCCGTTTCGCTCTTTATCCTCTTATGGCTACAACATGCTCAATGCAGCGCACCAACACCGCCGCTCATCAGTGGACATATTCAGCGTTCGGCGGCTTGGAAACCGGTGGTATATATGGTGCAGCCTCGTAATTTTATGGAAATTGGTACAAATTACAGCGGGATGGTGCTGGACTCGGCGACCGTTGCTGAAGATGGTTATTTTGAATTCAAACCTATTTTTGAGATTAAAGAAAAAATATTGGTGCAATTGTGTATTCAAAAAATAGGCAATCGCTTTAATACTCAATTAATGGATGATAATCCTTTGGTTTCCAATTATATACCTTTAGTACTCCAACATGGCGAATACCTCGAAATCACTGCGGAATCGGATCGTTTTCAAGCCACATTTGGCGTTAAAAATCCGTCAATCGAACAATTGAAATTATTGCAACTCCGCGATATACGACACAAAGCCTATCAAAAAGAGCAAGATCTGCTTACAACAACAGCACATTTGGACGAAAATACACTCTTAGCACACGAAGATGCCCTTCGCAGGTACAGAACTCCACTGATGGCTTTTGCTGATTCCAGTACATCGCTCTGGCCCGCGCTTATGGCTATCCGGTGGGTAAGTCCGGCGGGTGATTATGAACGTGTACCGGAGTTTATATTTGGTCAATGTCAAAAATGGGGTACAGCAGATCCTGAAAATCCGTGGGTACAGCAACTTTGCCAAACTGGCAATAAAGCACGGTTGCCAGTTATGATAGGTGACCAATTTCCCAATGCCCTTCTTCCTATGGGCTCGGGTGATACGCTGAATGTGCATATACTTTTGGGTAGCCGACTCACCATTTTGGATGTATGGGCTTCGTGGTGTATGCCTTGCCGTGGCGAAAACAAGGAGGTATTATCACCACTTTGGGCACAATACAAAGAAAGCGGATTGCAGATAATAGGCTATTCCATTGATAGCAGTCCTAACGCCTGGAAAGCAGCCATTACCAAGGACAATGCTGTATGGCCACATGCTTCACACCTCAGCGGTGATGCCACACCTTTACTCGAAACGCTACGCATTACCACCATTCCCGCTAATTTTATCCTTGATGCCAAGGGCAAAGTCGTGGCCAAAAACTTGCACGGTGCTGATTTACAGGCTTTTGTGGCGGCTTATTTAAGGTAAATTTGTGGCTGTTGATATTTCGAAGAATTCACCCACGTCGGCTATTGCGCGCCAGTACAGCAACGACAAGTCCAAATACCAACATACCCAACAATGCAAATAACAAACTTGGTGCAGAATCGAATGAAGGCAAATAATCCGATACACTAGATGGGAAAAACTTTACTGCTGGCAAAGTTGTTGATACTTCTTGAGACAACGCATCCGGTGATAGATCAATCAATTTGGTTGATTCGGGTAAGGTTTGTTCTATTATGTCAGATTTTATTTTAGAATGACGACTTGAATGCACTAATTCGCTTTTTTTGCTAGATGCTGTTGTCGCCAAATCTGCCGTTTGTGCTACTGCAGAAAAGACCATTAAAAGAAGGGCTGTTGAAATGAAGTGTCGCATAATCTGTTTTTTTTAGTGGTGAATTAAATTGGATGGTGAAAAACAACTCATCGTTTTTCATGCTGTTTGATGACACAAAGGTACAGGGGGCCGTGGGGGGGCCGAACCACATGATGATGTGGACAACGACAGAATCTTTAATCTAAAAAATGGTGTTTTTATATTAAAATATGGCACTTGTGATAAAAGTCACACGCCGATCTTTATATACAGTCGCATCTTTGCATTGCGAAATCTGCAAATATTCATATTAAAAACAAACACATGCAATTCATTATTCAACCTTGGCCTTGGTGGGCAGCAGGTATCCTGATCGGGCTTATTGTACCCGCGCTACTTATTTTAGGCAATAAAAGTTTTGGAATTTCTTCCAACCTGCGCCATATTTGCGCAATTTGCCTGCCCGCTAATATTTCTTTTTTTAAGTACGATTGGAAAAAAGAGATTTGGAATTTCTTTTTCGTAGGCGGCATATTAGCAGGTGCCGTCATTGCTTCTATTTGGCTCAAAAATCCGGAACCGCTACAGGTACATCCTGCATTGGTCAACGATCTGGCAGCCAATGGCATCACACATATCGATGGTTTGGTTCCCAGCGACCTGTTCAGTTGGAGCAGCCTGATGACGCTCCGTGGATTTATACTGATGGTCGTGGGCGGCTTTATGGTAGGTTTCGGCACCCGTTATGCTGGAGGATGTACCAGCGGACATGCCATTATGGGGCTATCCAACTTGCAATGGCCTTCGCTCGTTGCTACTATTTCATTTATGGTAGGTGGTTTTATTATGACCAACCTGCTTTTACCATTCATCCTTGCACTCTAATCATATTATGTCCACAATACAACATCAATACATACAACCAGACACTGATTTTGAAGTGCGTTCTCTGGACGCCATGTGTGTCAATGAATCCCAACTCACCCATCCTTGGTGGCACAACCTGAAATATGCCGCAGTTGGTATCTTGTTCGGGGTAGTTTTTATCAAAGCCGAGATTGTCTCTTGGTTCCGCATTCAGGAAATGTTCCGGTTAGAATCGTTCCACATGTACGGTGTTATCGGGACTGCCGTTGCCATTGGTGCGTTATCGATTTTTTTGATCAAAACGCTAAAAATCAAAACGATACACGGCGAGGCCATTACTTTTCAAGATAAAACCTTCAATAAAGGCCAAATCATTGGCGGCTTAATATTTGGTTTTGGCTGGGCCATGACGGGCGCGTGTCCGGGGCCGCTTTTTGCCCAAATAGGTACAGGAGCATTGGCGACAAGTGTCACGCTACTGAGTGCTATTGCGGGTACTTGGGTGTATGGGTATATGAGGGAAAGGCTGCCGCATTGATGGTAAGGAAGGAATGAGATTTTAATAAAGGTATTAAAATCTCATTCCTTAGCACTTATTTCTGCGTATCAGAATCGTCCTTTTTTCCATATTTTTCAATGGCATTGGGATTATACCGCACATTGATATTGATCCACATCAACCTTGAAATACGGAATATATACACAAAATTAATGGCGATGAAAACGATAAGCATTGCCCAAGCGGTATTTTGTGGGAGATCTAATCCCCAAAAGAAAACAGCCATAAAGATTAGGCAAAACCAAGCCATCCAAATATAGGAAATAAACATGGCTCCGTAGTAGTAACCGGGTTCGGGAAAGTAGTTCAGGTCACATTTTGGGCACCGTTCGTGCATCTCAAATGACTTTACAAAAGACCAACTTCCCGTTTTAAACATCTCCCCTTCATGGCATCGTGGGCATTTTAAGTGGAAGATACTAAACCATTTTGAGCCTTTTTTAAGGAGTGCCATATTATTTTAGGATAATTTTGGTGAAAACTTGCAAAAAACAATAAGTTATCTCTTTTTTGCGCCGCAAAGGTAGGCTTTTTTATGTAAAAATCAGCGGAACAGATTAGAAAAGAGAAGGCTTTTACAAAATTTTTAATTGGACAAATGCTTTTTCTTTATCGTGATAAAAGTCACAACTTGCATAAAATAAAAGCCGCACCTTTGTCGAGGAACGATAAAAGAATAACTCAATGAGCAATAGTATCTATTACCCTATTTTATGGTTAGTGATTGCCACCTTAGCAATAGGCTTAGTTTTTATCAGCGGTGGTATTCGTTTTTTTATCAAAAAAATGAACGAAAACCCCGCATTACGTGCCGAATCCCGCAAACCACTCCAATATTTGGGTTGGGGAAGTCGGTTATTGCTAGGATTTACCCTGCTAATGAGCATCGGTGGGTTTATGGCGATGTACACCGATTACAATCTCCGACAACATCAATTGATCGCTCAACGCCAGCAAGTATGGCCTGTTTTTGATCCATTAAAAGTATGGAATGCACCGGATCCTTTTTTGGCTACCACTGATGCAGATGCCAAATTGATTGCCTATGGCCGCGATCTGGTGGCGCATACCCAAGATTATTTTGGCAAATATGGCCTTGTTCGCGCAGGTAGCATTAACGGAATGAACTGCCAAAATTGCCATTTGAACGCTGGTAGCACACCTTTTGGCAACAATTACTTCGCCGTACAAAGCACTTACCCACAAGTGCGCGCACGTTCGGGTGCCATAGAAACCATTCCCAAACGCATTAACGATTGTTTTCAACGCAGCCTCAATGGGCAACCATTGGATACTACCAGCCACGAAATGCAAGCCATGGTGGCTTATATAAAATGGCTTGGAACGGGGATACCCAAAGGCGCAAAGCCCAAAGGAACAGGACTCGTTGAAGTCCCTTTTCTAGCGCGAGCAGCAGATCCCACCAAAGGCCAAAGTATTTACCAATCCAAATGCGCCTCCTGCCACGGCATCAATGGTCAAGGATTACCTATTCCGGATGGCGCACGTGATTATCCACCGCTTTGGGGTGCAAATAGTTACAACGAAGCGGCCGGGCTGTTCCGATTATCCCGATTTGCGGGTTATGTCAAAGCCAATATGCCCTTTGGAGCCAATTACCAAAACCCACAACTTTCCGATGAAGAGGCTTGGGACTTAGCGGCTTTTGTAAATACACAACCTAGACCCAAACACCCTTTTTTGGATACCGATTGGCCCAAAATTGAGAAAAAACCATTCGACCACCCTTTTGCACCTTACAAAGATACTTTTCCAGAAACGCAACATAAATACGGCCCATTTGGCCCCATTGTCGCTTTTTATAAAAAACAGTAAAAACTATGCATACCAACCGCCGCAAATTTCTCCGTAATACGATGCTTGCTGGTATCGGCACGGGCCTAACGCCGCTCGCTGCCATCGGAAAGACACAAAACGAACTACCTCAATCCGCTGAAAACCAACCAGTTGCCGACGCTGACGCATCCTTAAACGGTACAATCACGCTGCTGCAAACAACAGACGTGCATTGCCAAATACATCCACACGATGAACTGTTTTGGGAAAATAACCAAGCCGTATTTCGCAAAACCGCTGGGTATGCCCATATTGCGACGCTGTTTGATAAAGTACGCAAAAACAACCCAAATACCTTTATTATCGATACTGGTGATATGTTTCAGGGTAGTGAACTATCGGTAAAAACAACGGGAAAGGCCATTTCACCCCTACTCAACGCCATGGGGTACGACCTATATTTACCCGGCAACTGGGAAGTAGTGTATTTCAAAAAAAATATGCAAACCCTACTCGGTGGCCTCGATGCCCCAAAACTCTGCGCCAATATGTACCACGATGCTGGCGAGGGCAAAAAAGGCGAGTTGGTATTTCCACCCTACCACACTTGGACGCGCTTGGGTGTAAAAATAGGTTTTTTAGGCTATACCGATCCAATGGTGCCTTTGCGCCAATCGCCCAGTTATTCCAAAGGTATTATTTATACCAAACCCGAAGAAAACTTGGCCTATTATGTCAACGTGCTAAAAGAGCAGGAACAATGCGATTTTATCATCATTTTGTCGCATTTAGGGCTGTCGCAGCAAATTGCATTGTCCAATATGCCCGAATGCGCCGGTGTTGATTATATTTTTGGTGGCGATACGCACGAGCGTGTACGCGAACCTATTGTGGGCAAATATGCTAAAGTAGTAGAACCCGGCGCATTTGGCTCATTTGTAGGACGATTGGATTTACAGATAAAAGACGGCAAAATAACAGGCGAACAATACGAATTGATGGAAGTCAATCCGCAAAAATATAAAGCCAAAAAGGAAATATCCGCCCTTATTTCAAAAATAGAAGCACCATTTACCAAGGAAATAGAACAGGTAGTGGGATACAGCAAAGTGCCGCTTTACCGCTATTTTGTGGTGGAAAACACCATTGATACGCTTATTTTGGATGCTTTATCGTGGAAAATCGGCACTGAAATTGTCCTTTCCAATGGATTCCGGTTCTGTCCACCCCGCAGCACACCTAATGCCGACGGTTTGATCCCCATCACAGAAGGTTATATTTTTGATATGTTGCCCGTAGATGCCACCGTCCGCACGGCCAAAGTAACAGGCGCAGAACTCCTTAAATGGTTGGAAAAAGAACTGAACAACGTATTTGCTAAAGATGCGTCCAAGCGATTTGGTGGTTGGGTGGTCAAGTTTCGAGGCATGGAGGTCTCCTTTAATGCTTTTGGGGAACAGGGCAAACGCGTACAAAAAGTGACGGTAGGCGACCAGCCGCTTGATCCAGCGCGCACTTATACGGTTGCGGCTTGCGAGCGCGATGGCGACCCCGAAACCATGCTTTGCCGCATCCCAAATGTTACAGAAGGTAAAAACCAACCCTATTCTTTGCATCCGGTATTAAAGGAATATTTGTCCAAACATTCGCCCGTATCTCCCTTACCCAGCGGTGCAGCAAAGATTTTGGATGCTCCTGCTACCCTACTGACGCAAGTGAGTGGCGTGGATTATCAATTCCGTTAAAAATGACGGAAACTACCAATAGTATGAACGCATTGAAACCCAGTAACACCCAACTTGGACTTCGCCAAAACATCCACCAATTTGCCCTTTTGATATTGGTGAATGCCTTTGTTGGCGGTATGGTTGGGCTCGAACGCACGTTGTTGCCGCTGTTGGCCAACGACAAGTTTGGTATCACTTCTGCATTTGCAGCACTGTCTTTTATCGCGGCATTTGGTACTGCCAAAGCACTGGCCAATTACCTAACTGGCAGGTTATCCAACCGATTAGGACGCAAAAACCTATTGGTTCTTGGCTGGATGTTAGCCCTTCCTGTACCGTTTTTGCTGTGGTATGCACCCACTTGGGGCTGGGTAGTAGCGGCTAACTTGTTGCTGGGTATCCACCAAGGATTTGCATGGTCGAGTACAGTTGTGATGAAAATTGACCTCGTTGGAGAGCGTCAACGTGGCTTGGCAATGGGCTTGAACGAATTTGCAGGTTATGTGGCAGTTGCGCTGGCGGCATTTGGTTCGGCATGGTTAGCACAACGCTTTGATGCTGTAAATATCATATTTTATGCGGGTTTGAGCATCGCATTAACAGGATTAGTACTCAGTCTATTTTGGGTACGCGATACCCGCAAACACGTAGCACAAGAGGCCATTGTTTCCTGTCGGAACAAATTGACCCATGTATTTGCGGATACCACTTGGCGCAACAAAAATCTCTCTGCTATCACACAAGCGGGATTGGTCAATAACCTCAACGACGGCATGGTATGGGGACTGCTCCCTGTACTGATGCACCAACAAGGGTACACCTTATCCGCAATCGGTTTTATTGCCGGTTTGTATCCATTTGTTTGGGGTATCACACAGATTTTCACGGGTAAATGGTCCGATAGCGTTTCAAAAAAACAAATGCTCGTGTTTGGTATGTTGCTACAATCTATCAGTATTTTGGGATTTATAGGGGCGAATACCTTGACACAATACGCGCTGTGCAGCGTCCTGTTAGGTGTGGGAACAGCCACGGTATATCCTGTATTTTTATCCGCAGTTGCCGATAATACGCACCCCGACCAACGCGCCGAGAGCATCGGAATATTTCGATTATGGCGCGATTTGGGCTACTTGTTTGGGGCCTTGCTCACGGGGATACTGAGCGATTGGGCTGGTGCTGGAATGGCAATATTTGCAGTAGGCGCACTTACTGCATTTTCTGCTATGATTATCCGCTTTCGTATGACCGACCTGCCTCCTTGCGATGCGCCTCTGCCGCTTTCGATTGGGCGTTTTATGGGAAATTATTTAAAACCGCTCAAGTTTTGGATAAAACCGCTCCAAATGTCAATGGTGAAGTGATTTTAATGTTGAACCCTAAATTTGGCGCGACAGGGTGCATAACGTACTTACTTCGCTGTTTTGCCCACTCATTTCACCACCACAATCCGTTTACTCGTAATCGTTTCATTGCCTTGTTGCACCACGATATAGTACGGCCCTGCGCTGATATCGGTGAGTGGCATTTGTGTAATTTGGGCATTTGCAACCATTGTTTTTAAGGTGATTCCGGTATTGGATACGAGCAGTACAGTTGTATTGTTCCACGAAAAATCCTTTGGAAATTCAACTTTTACATAACTATCTGCTGGATTTGGGAATACTTTGATGTCTTTACCTTTTAGAAATACCGCCTCTTCGGTTTTTGTGATCATATTGAACTCACCACA
>JAYUKX010000106.1:0-3372 GCA_043764095.1 Chitinophagales bacterium | reverse complement strand
CAAGGCTTAGTACCTGAAAGGCAAAACGACCGCCTGTGATCTGCGCATTGACACCGATCATGGTCAGGGCATTTAATAAAAGGATTGGTATAATACGTTTCACGTTGTACAAATTAAATTTTTTAAAAATACTTTCCTGTCCATCACTCACTTTCCGCTCACCGTAGCACAAACGCCACCAACACAATTGGCCACCCTGACAAGGTTTCCATTTTCATCATATTCTTTGAGTTCACCCTGTTCCAGACCGCCTGACTCGCCGGGTATGTAGGTGCCTTCTGTTTTGATTTTTCCATTTTCATGGTATTCAAAAAAAGGACCATTTTCATCGTTGTCTTTGATCATTACTTTTTCCAAAATCGCCCCATTGGGGTAATAGGCTATGCTCCAACCCTCCATGACACCTTTTACAAACTGCTGCTCTAAGGCCAAGGCTCCTGTTTCAGTGTACTTTTTATACGCGCCATCGTTTGCCCCGCCGGTAAACATTTCGGAACTTTCTACTTGGCCGTTGGTATAGTAATATTTGCGCTCGCCTTGCAATACATTGTTCACATAATGTGCCTCGACAATCAATTTGCCATCGGCACCCAATTTTTGATACAGACCTTCTTTCGAAAAATCAGATTTTCGGCGTTCAAACCGCTCCAGTTGCCCTGTTTCACTTTTTACTTCCGTTACCTCTATACCCGGAGGCAAACTATTTTTGGAGGTGCAAGAAAATACAAACGCGAATAATACAATTAGGAAAAACTTCATAAAATAAATGATACTGAATAAATATTGTTTATCGTTCTTACATTGACTCCCAAATGTTGTTTTAGGATGCCTAAGTAACGGTGAATAAATAATTTTAAAGTAAACCTACTACAATCCATACTAAATCAAAACAATATTCGTTAAACCCAGTGAATGGCCTTCGTTATAACGAATACTTGGGTCAAATACCAACTTTCAGAATTCAATCGTACCCCTAAATAACAAAAATCATGCTGGAAACTTCTTCCACTTCCGATGCGAACACGCTTCGTGGCTACCTCAAAAGTATTTCTTTTGACGATATTAAGACCTACGCCCGCGAAAACATTTTTTTCTTTTTATGGATTTTATTCGTGCCGCTCATCATGCTTAGCATGAAGCAAGGCCGCGAGTTGCTCAATGGACTTTTTGATGATACTGGCCGGTATCCGGGTTTTCGGGCGGCGGCTATGTTATTGGTCTATTTTGTACAAGGGCTGGCTATCTTTTTATTACCAAGTGCCCTTTTCGCGAAGGCTCAAGAGGCTGACCTGAACCGATTGCGAAGGCTAACCACCCGCAATATTTATCTTAGCACCTCTATTAGTATGTTCCCAATGGTGTTGTATGGAGTTGTGATGCTGGGCGTACAATTTAGCAGAAACCATAATTGGATCGTGCTAATTCTGTCGTTGCTCATCATTATGGCGGGCGGCTATGGGGTTTATCGCATGATTAAGTATGGCAATTTCAAATTGAGTACCCTGTTACTCATGATAATCGCTAACCTCATATTAACCTTTAGCAGTTTGGTGCTGGCTCCGCGCATTTCAGACAAACCCGATTGGAACTACCTCTATGTCGGGTTATGTATGGTATTGCAAGTAATCATTATGAGTGGTATTTTAAAGCACTTATTTGGGCAATTGCATTCCAAATTGTACAAAACATTTTATTGGGTCGTATTTGGCTTGACTATGTTGACTACGTTTTTCTTTAGCCGCGCCGAAAATCTTCATTTTCAGTCTCCTACTTTTATCCTCTTGGTTATTACAACATTTTATATTGTATTAAATGACATTGTAACCGCACTCTACATATTGCGTGGTGGAAAACGATTTAACCGGATATTGACGATCAGCCTTGTGCTGTTTGGATTGTTTTTGTTTGTTTATAAATCACGTATTTACAACATCAATTATGTCAATAGCACCGTGACTGCGGCAGACCGTGTTGACTTCAAAACCTATTTTAAGGCTTGGTACCTACAAAATATTGCGCCTGACATGGATACCGCTTCTACCAAAACAATCCCAGTTTACCTCATGGCCACTCAAGGTGGTGGCAGCCGAGCAGGTATATGGACTGGATTGATTACCAATGAATTGGAGGCTCGAGATCCCGATTTTAGCAAGCACTTATTTGCCGTTACATCCGCTTCTGGTGGTTCTGCCGGTTTTGGGGCTACGCTGTCATTGTGGCGATACTTGCAAGAGCGACCAACCATACCCGATACGTCCCGTCAGAAACAACTGCGTTGTTTTAGCAAGGGTATGTTCCAACGAAACTACTTGAGTTCTTCATTTATGCAATTGTTTATCAATGAAATACCCAAGCGTTTTATTAGCCTTGTAAAAAAAGACGTGACCGACCGCAACTATGAGCAACAAAAACATGAAGCCATCGGTTTTGGCGATGCTATTAGGCAATGTATAGCAGGCGATCAAATCATAGATGCTAGTGCTGGCGAACGGCTTAGAGCCTTGTTTCGGAAAGGAGATGCTGATTCGCTATACATGGGTAAAAACACTGCCAGCATACCCAATTACCCAATGTTGCCATACCTGTCTTACTGGTATCAAACCTCCAAAAAGCCTGATACGCGTCTGCCTCTGTATTTCCCAATCACTACCAATATACAAACTGGAAAATCAGGGTATTGTAGCCCAATTGCTTGGGATTCTACGCTTTTTATTGATGCCATTGATATTATAGCAGATGCGGAAAAAGGCCGATCAGGAAAGTCGCTGGCTATGGTGACGGCCTCTTGTCTAAGTCAGTTATTTCCGCTCATGAATGCTTACACTTACATAGATGGTACAGGCAATTTTATGGATGGCGGCCTCTTTGAAAACATGGGTCTCACCCTACAAAATAGCCTCTACCAGGCCATAGAAAAGGAAGTTGCAGGAGCCAATTACATTCCTGAATCAGTCAAAAAACGCTTAAAAGTGCAGATGATTTTCCAAGTCAATGCTGCATTAGAGCCAGATCCGGCGGATAATGCCAAACGCAGAAACCAAGGCATGGCCACCATAGAGGGTATTGGGTTTTCTTCTATAGCTGGCACTACTACTTGGTGGATGAAGCATTTCCGTACGGTGAAGCCGGGCGGAATAACACCTATAGAGTTTACGTTGCAAACCCCTATGACTGACCCCAAAGACCGCCTTCCACTAGGTCGTTGGCTATCGGATCGTTCGGTACGAGAGGCCGGAAAAAGAGCCGAAGCACATCAGCCTCAGTTTAAGGTTATTTTGGATGCATTGGAGTAAGTATTCGAGTGTAAGAAATGCATGGTTTTCCTATAAAATCTGTTTTTAGGAGTTTCGGGTGAAAGCCAAGGGGGTTTGG
>JAYUKX010000105.1:0-3397 GCA_043764095.1 Chitinophagales bacterium | reverse complement strand
AGAAACTAATATACCCTCACTTTTTGACCGCATACCTTTTTTTGGCGAAAAAAAGTAGGAAGTAGGTTTTATTGCACTAATTTTTATATTTTTGAGATTTGCAAGTGTACATGTTTTTTACCCAAAACAAAAGTGTACGGTAGCAAATTGCGTTGCTATAAAAAAACGCCCTATATGATTTTTTCAAACCATATAGGGCATTTTTTATTGTAGCAACAAGAATTGATATCTACTATTCGAACTCTAAAGAAAGGATACGGATCACTTCTTGAACCGTTTCTTCTTCTAAGTCGGTACGGCGTACAATCTCTTCAAGGCTAAGATCCAATACTTGGCGAGCCGTATCGCAACCAATGCCTTTGAAGGCTTCGAGTACCCATGGTTCGATAGCATCTGAGAATTCTTCGAGATCAACGTCGTCGATTTCGTAACCTGCTTCTTGATTTCTATACACGTCGATTTCGTAGCCTGTAAGTTTAGTGGCTAATTTGATATTAGAACCACCTTTACCGATGGCCAAACTTACTTGGTCGGGTTCCAAGAATACACTTACGCGCATTGTGTCTTGGTGTACTTCGATATTAGTAATTTTGGCAGGCGTAAGCGAGCGTTGGATATAGAGTTGTAAATTGGTGGTATAATTGATGATATCGATGTTTTCATTGCGCAATTCGCGCACGATACCATGAATACGGCTACCTTTCATACCCACGCAAGCGCCTACTGGATCTACGCGTTCGTCGTGGCTTTCCACCGATATTTTAGCGCGTTCGCCTGGGATACGCACGATATTTTTAATTTCGATGATACCATCCTCAATTTCGGGTACTTCCGCTTCCAGTAGTTTTTGCAAGAAACCAGAATCGGTACGGCTCATCATAATAAAAGGCGTATTGTTACGCATTTCTACTTTTTTAACAATACCGCGCACCACGTCACCTTTGCGGTAGTAATCGCCTTTGATCATTTCGAGGCGAGGCAGCACCATTTCATTACCGGTGGCATCGTCGAGGACAAGAATATCCTTTTTCATGATTTGGCTAACTTCTCCCATCACTACATCGCCCACACGCTCGGAGTAACGGCGGAAAATATCGTCTTTTTCCAATTCCATAATCCGCGACACGAGGGTTTGGCGTGCAGCCATAATAGCGCGACGGCCAAAGTCTTCGATCGACAATTGTTCGTAGCATTCTTCTCCAATAGATACGCTGGAGTCGATACCCACTGCTTCGCTTTCGCTTACTTGAGCGCGTTCGTCGGTTACCTCTCCATCGTGTACGACTTCGCGCACACGCCAAATTTCAAGGTCACCATTATCGGTATTGACGATTACATCAAAGTTTTCGTCAGAGCCATATTTTTTCTTAATTAACGTGCGGAATACATCTTCCAACACGCGCACCATGGTGGGGCGGTCAATTTCTTTTCCCGATTTAAACTCGGAGAATACATCAACTAATTTTAACATGTAATTATTTATTTTTTAAATTATTGGCCGCACCTCGGCTTCGCTCGGTGACCGTCTCGGCTAAAATATCAATTGCACAATAGCCTTATGGATATTGGTATAAGGTATTTCGATTTCGACTTGTTTTTTAATCTTCTTTTTACCGTCTTTTTCCACCACTTCCTTGGTAAGGACAATTTGAGTTTCGTCGGCTTTAATCAAAGTGCCCTCTTCCGTGGTTTTATCTAAAAATGTCACCTCTAAGTCTCGACCAATATTTTTGACGTATTGGCGGGTAAATTTTAGCGGGCGATTAACGCCTGGGCTACTTACTTCAAGGACATATTTTTCACCCATCCAGTTATTGGTATCAATAAAACTTTCAAGGTATCGGCTAATGCGGTGGCATTTTTCAAAAGTCATGGCAGAATCGCTGTCAATAAAAACATGTAAGCGATTACTGTTGCTCCTGTATTCAATATCCACCGTAAAGCAATCGTGATATACTTCGTCTGTGGTATATTTTTCGTCTAATAACTGCGTAATTTTTTCGGTCAATTCCATATTTTGGACAAAAGAAAAGGGAACCGTTTGGGTTCCCTTCTACAAGGTATTCTTCTAAAGTGGTGCAAAGGTAAGGTAATTTGATCGAGTTTTGCAATAGGTACGCGAATTTTCTTTGAAATACCAGTTTTAAATTGACTTCTCCAATAGAAACAGCCAACTACCGCGCAATATAAGCGTGCCAATGTTGGGATAAAATAGGGATTTATTCCGATTGCATTCCTTATCTTT
This sequence comes from Chitinophagales bacterium, assembly GCA_043764095.1. Taxonomy (GTDB): domain Bacteria; phylum Bacteroidota; class Bacteroidia; order Chitinophagales; family Saprospiraceae; genus M3007. The sequence continues at coordinate 1,152 of JAYUKX010000105.1, read as the reverse complement.
GCCACATGAAGATACTACGTTTATTGGTCAAAGCGGGGCTTTTGTTTTTTTTAGTTTTGGTTCGCTCGGGCGATATAGATTTTTCGCCCATCTTATCGATGCTCAAGGTAAAATACCGTAGTGCCGCCGAGTACTATTTGGATCGCGTATCGGACATAGGTATCTTTTTGCTTTTGCTCGATTTTATCCAAATGGTCGTTATCTTTTTTTATCGGCGGAGAAAACGCATTCGTGGAAGCGACAATTTTATTGTGGGCATTGGGCATATTTACTCTATTGTATTGGTCATGGGTCTCATCATTGGGATTTTGTCGTTACTCCGTATTGACCCAAAGTCGTTACTTACCTCTATTTCTATTGTTTTTGCGGGTTTGGCCATCATCACTAAGGAATATGTGTCGAATATGATTACAGGTATGATCAATACTTTTTCCGGCGAGATCAGTATTGGCGATAACATTAGCATTGGCTTACATAAAGGAAAAGTACTGGATGTAACGCTTCAGAAAGTGCATCTCCTGAACGACGACGATGACGTGATTTATATCCCTAATACTTTGTTTCATACCATGGAAGTGGTGAACTATACCAAACGGCTCATCAAACGCACCAGTGTGGAATTTGAGATTGGAATTAGTCACTTAAATAACGTGGAGGAAATAGAAAAAATGTTGATCGAAACCCTTAGTCCATTCCACGAAATGATTCAAGAAGATAGTTATTACCTCCGTACTGCCGAAGTACGTAAAGATTATGTACTGATGAAATTTCAATATATCCTAAAAGTACCCAATAAGGATATGGAAAGGGTGATTCGGCGCAAAACAGTGCGACAAGTAGTTGAATTTATTAGCACGCGCGAGAAAATTGTGGGACAACGACCTGAATTGTTGTAGTGATTGTTTTTATATCGGGCCACACAAAGGATTGTTTTTTCAAAATATAACAACAATAAAATACTTATTCCTTACAGCCGTACACTTTTTCTTTAGGAAAAAAGCAATGACAACTTGCCAATTTCAAAAAATTGAAAATTGATGCAAAAAGCCTATTTCCTACTTTTTTTCGCCAAAAAAAGGTATCCCCTCAAAAAGCGGGGGTAAACTTATGGAAAAAACATAACTTTGCAAGATGTACGAACAAATAAAAGAT